>JAYUWC010000038.1:0-22336 GCA_043753755.1 Rhizobacter sp. | reverse complement strand
CCGCGCCGAGCAGCCGCGCGGCTTCCATCAGCGGCGCGCCGCGCTCGGCGAGTGCCGCGCGTGTCAGCAGGTAGACATAGGGGTACAGGCAGAACACGAAAAGGCCGACGGCCCCGGGCACGCCGCGGATGTCCGGCCACAACGCGCCTTCGCGGCCGAGCATCGCGCGCAGCGCCGATTGCAGCGGGCCGCTCGTCTGCAGAAAGTCCGTCATCGCATAGGCCAGCACATACGCAGGCATGGCCAGCGGCAGCAGCAATGCCCATTCGAAGAAGCGTCGGCCCGGGAACTCGAACAGCGCCACCGCGGCCGCAGTGGCACCGCCGACAACCGCGACACCGGCACCGACGCACAGGGCGATAACGACCGAGGTCAGCACGTACTCCGGCAGCACCGTGTGCCACAGGTGCGCGAAGGCGGCGATGCCCGCCGCGTCGAACGCGACCCACGACCCGAGTACGCCGGCCACAGGCAGCGCGAGCAGCAGGCACAGCGGCACGAGGAGGCGGCCGAGGCTCATGTCGGCACCCCGTCCGACGGGCCCACCGGCGCACTGACGCTGCTACGTATCATCGTCCGATGCTGCTCGATCTGGATCGTGTCCGTCTGCGCTACCCCAGCCCCGGCGGCGACCGCACAGCGCTCGACGGCGTATCGCTTGCGCTGCCGCGCGGCGAGATCGGCGTGCTCCTCGGGCCATCGGGCTGCGGCAAGACCTCGCTGCTGCGGCTCGTGGCGGGGCTGGAGCGGCTCGACGGCGGCAGCATTCGGCTCGGCGGCACGCTGCTCGGCGACGCGCAGTCGGGCGTGCATGTCGAGCCCGAGGCGCGGCGCATCGGCATGGTGTTCCAGGACTACGCGCTCTTTCCGCACCTGAGCGTGGAGCGCAACGTGGACTTCGGCATCCGCCATCTTCCGGTGGCCGAACGGTCGCGGCGCACACGTGAGTTGCTCGAGCTCGTCGGCTTGGCCGACGCCTTCAAGCAGGCGCCGCACGAGCTTTCCGGCGGGCAGCAGCAGCGCATTGCGCTCGCGCGCGCACTTGCGCCGCAGCCTCGCCTGCTGTTGCTCGACGAGCCTTTTTCCAGCCTGGACATCGACCTGCGCGAGCGGCTCGCCGGCGAGCTGCGGGCGATCCTGCGCCATGCGGGCACTACAGCGCTGTTCGTCACGCACGACCAGCTGGAGGCGTTCGCGCTCGGCGACCTGATCGGCGTGATGAATGCCGGCCGCCTGGAGCAGTGGGACGACGCTTACACGCTGTACCACCGGCCGGCCACGCGGTTCGCCGCCAACTTTATCGGCCACGGCGTGTTCATGCCGGCACGCATCGTCGTCACCGGGGACGGGCCAGTCGTGCGCACGCCGCTCGGTGACCTGCGCGGCGTGGGTGAGTGTCCGCTCCCCGGGGCCTACCCCGGCGGCGAATGCGACGTGCTGCTGCGCGCTGACGACATCGTCCACGATGATGCTGCGCCGGTGAAAGCGCGCATCGAGCGCAAGGCGTTCCGCGGCTCGGAGTTTCTGTACACGCTGCGGCTCGCCAGCGGTGAGCAGGTGCTGGCGCATGTGCCTTCGCACCACGACCACCAGTTGGGCGAATGCATCGGCATTCGCGCTGAGGTGGATCACGTGGTCACCTTCGCGCGGCAGGATGCTCGGGGGCGGCCTGACGACGGCGGCTACTTGTAGCCGTCCCGGTCCAGCATCTGCTGAACCTTCACCTGATTCATGCCAACCACCGACACGGGAATCGTCTCGGCCTTGAACGGGCCCATGGCCGCGAGCGCCGGGTTGGCGAGCTTGACGCCGGGCACCACCGGCCATTCGTTGTTGCCGTCGGCGAAGTAGCCCTGGGCCTGGTCACTGGCCAGATATTCCAGAAACTTCACCGCCGCTTCGCGGTGCTTGGCATGCGCAGCCACTCCGGCTCCGGCGATGTTGACGTGCGTGCCCCAGCTCTGCTGGTTCGGAAAGACGATGCCGATCTTCTCCATCACGGCGCGGTCTTCGGGCTTGTCCGAACGCATCAACCGGGCCAGGTAATAGCTGTTGGTCAATGCGACCTGGCACTCGCCGCTGGCCACCGCCCTGATCTGGTCGGTGTCGCCGCCCTTCGGCGCGCGCGCCATGTTGCCGGCCACACCGCGCAGCCACTCCTCGGCGCGCGCGGGGCCGAGGTGCTCGGTCACGGCGCCGAACAGCGACAGGTTGTACGGATGCGAGCCCGAGCGCGTGCAGACCCGCCCTTTGTTCTTCGGGTCGGCAAGCTCTTCGTAGGTGTCGACATCGTCGCGGGCGACCTTGGCCTTGTCGTACACGACGAGCCGGGCGCGGGTGGAAAAGCCGAACCACTGCGAACCTTGGCCGTTGTCCTTGCCGCGCAAGTTGGCCGGGATGCGCGACTCCAGCGCCTTGGAGCGCACCGGCTGGAACAAGCCGTCGATCTCGCCGCGCCACAGCCGCGATGCGTCGACAAGCAACACCACGTCGGCAGGGCTGGCCTTGCCCTCGCTCTTGAGTCGTGCCAGGATGCCGGCGTCGTCGGCATCGACGCGGTTGATGGCAATGCCGGTGGCACGCGTGAAATTGCCGTACAGCGCTTCGTCAGTTTGGTAATGGCGGGCGCTGTACAAGTTGAGCACGGGCGCTTGCTGCGCATGTGCTGCAGCGCCGGCCATCAGTAGTGACGTCGCCAACAGCGACTGGGCAATGAATTTCATCGGGCACTCTCAAAAAGTAATTGACAAGAGTCTAGACGCAAACGAGACCGATTCGCAATTAAGGCCGAACGGCTGCGGCACGTGCGAAAGCGACCATGCGGGATCAAATCAGAGGCAACGGCACCCGCGTCTCGAACTTCGCCCGCCACACGCTGAAAAAGCTCTTCACATTGCGCACATTCGCATCCTGCGTGAACAGCCGCTGCACCAGCGCGTGGTAAGCGGCCATGTCGCGGCAGGTCAGCACCAACACCAGATCGGGCCCGGGCGAGACGCGGTAGCACTGCTGCACCTCGGGCTCGGCCACGGCCCGGGCCTCGAACGCCGCGAGGTGCTCGGCGCCCTGCCGGTCTAGCGTGACTTCGGTGATGGCCGTGAGCCCGGCGCCCAGCCGCTGCGGCGACAAGATCGCCACGCGGCGCTCGATCACGCCTGCCACCTCGAGACGCTTGACGCGCCGCAGGCAGGTCGCGGGCGAGGTGTGCACCGCGGCCGCGAGTTCGAGGTTGGAAAGCGCGGCATCGCGTTGCAGCTGCTCGAGGATGCGCAGATCGGTTGCATCCAGATCGATCGATTCTTCGACGGTTTGCTGTTCCATGAACTTATTAACCACTTTGATCCAAAGATGAAACTATAGGTCGAACACCTGTAGTTTTCGGTCACATGCGCCACCGCCTCAAGCCTACGATCTGCGCCGAACTCCACTTCAAGGCAGCCTCTCATGTGCGGAATCGTCGGTGCCGTGAGCACCCGCAACATCGTCCCGATCCTGATCGAGGGCTTGAAACGGCTCGAATACCGCGGCTACGACTCGTGCGGCGTCGCGGTGCACCAGGGCGGCGAGTTGCGTCGCGCGCGCAGCACCTCGCGGGTGACCGAGCTCGATGCCGAAGTGGCCCGCGATGCGGTCGCGTCAGGCACCGGCGTCGCTCACACCCGCTGGGCCACCCACGGCGCGCCGGTGGTGCACAACGCCCACCCGCACTTCAGCTGCGGGCCCGGCGTATCAGATGCCGCGGTGGCGGTCAGCGGCGGCAGCAGCCAGGTCGGCCAGATCGCGCTGGTGCACAACGGCATCATCGAAAACCACGACGAGCTGCGTGCCGAGTTGGTCGCGCGCGGCTATGTCTTCAACAGCCAGACCGACACCGAAGTCATCGCGCACCTGGTCGACCACCTCTACGACGGCGACCTGTTCGATGCGGTACAGCGCACCACCGAGCGGCTGCGTGGCGCGTTCGCGATCGCGGTCTTTTGCCGTGACGAGCCGCACCGTGTCGTCGGCGCGCGCTCGGGCTCGCCGCTGGTGCTGGGTGTGGGCGCCGGCGAGCGCGCGGGCGAGACCTTTCTCGTGTCGGACGCGATGGCGCTCGCGGGCGTGACCGACCAGATCGTCTACCTCGAAGAAGGCGACGTGGTCGACATGCAACTCGGCAAGCACTGGATCTGCGCGCGCGGCGCCAATGGTGCGTATCAGGCGGTGCAGCGCGAGGTCAAGACCGTCATCGCGCACAGCGGTGCGGCCGAGTTGGGGCCGTATCGCCACTACATGCAGAAAGAGATCTTCGAGCAGCCCAAGGCCATCGCCGACACGCTAGACGCCGTGCCCGGCGTCTCGCCCGAACTCTTCGGCGACGGCGCGCACCGCGTCTTCAAAGAGATCGATTCGGTGCTGATCCTGGCCTGCGGCACGAGTTACTACGCCGGCTCGGTCGCCAAGTACTGGCTCGAGAGCATCGCGAAGATTCCGACCAACGTTGAAGTGGCCAGCGAATACCGCTACCGCGACAGCGTGCCCGACCCGCGCACGCTGGTCGTCACCATCACCCAGAGCGGCGAGACCGCCGACACGCTCGCCGCGCTGAAGCACGCCCGCGCGCTCGGCATGCCGCACACACTGACCGTGTGCAATGTGGCGACCAGTGCGATGGTGCGCGAATGCGAATTCGCCTACATCACACGCGCCGGAGTCGAGATCGGCGTGGCCTCGACCAAAGCCTTCAGCACCCAGCTGGTCGGCCTGTTTTTGTTGACGCTCGCACTTGCGCAAACCCGCGGCCTGCTCACCGACGAACAGGAAGCGACCCACCTCAAGGCCCTGCGCCACCTGCCGGTCGCGGTGCAGGCGGTGCTCGCGCTCGAACCGCAGGTGATCGCTTGGTCACAAGAATTCGCGCGCAAAGAAAACGCTCTGTTCCTCGGCCGTGGCCTGCACTACCCGGTCGCGCTCGAAGGCGCGCTCAAGCTCAAAGAGATCAGCTACATCCACGCCGAGGCCTACCCGGCCGGCGAGCTCAAGCACGGCCCGCTCGCCCTCGTGACCGCCGAGATGCCGGTCGTGACCGTGGCGCCCAACGACGCGCTGCTCGAAAAGCTCAAAAGTAATTTGCAGGAAGTGCGCGCCCGCGGCGGTGAGCTCTTCGTATTTGCCGACGCCGACACCCGCATCGAAAGCGGCGAGGGTCTGCACGTGATCCGCATGCCAGAGCACTACGGCCCGCTCTCGCCGATCCTGCATGTGGTGCCGCTGCAGTTGCTCGCGTATCACACGGCGTGCGCCCGAGGCACCGACGTCGACAAGCCGCGCAATCTGGCGAAGAGCGTGACGGTCGAGTGATTCGGTAGGCCGGTTCATCGATGTCTAAAAATACGGTTATGACGCGAGCTTGTGCCAACCCGATTCGCCGGCTCTGCGAAGCCGTCGACGCAGCACATGCATGCGCTCTTGCGACTGAGCGTCGGAGCCTAAAAAAATGAGGCAAGACAGCGCGAGGCTGGCGGAGTTGCGGCGGGCCTTGATTCTCGATTCGGGTCCGGAACGGGCCTACGACGAGATCGCACGGTTGTTGGCAAGCAGCCTGGCTGTGCCGATCACGATGGTGAACCTGCTTGACGCTAAGCGAGATTGGTTCAAGTCATGCGTCGGCATCCAGCAAACGCAGTCCCCGGTCGTTACGTCGTTTTGCGAAGCGTTCTTCAACTCGACGCACGACGTGATCGTGGTCGAAGACACGTTGCTCGATGCCCGTTTCGCGGCGCATCCCTTGGTGTCGGGCCGGCCCTTCGTTCGCTTTTACGCCGCAGCCCGGCTGATCGTGAACGACCAGACTATCGGAACACTCTGCGCCTACGACATTCAACCCCGAACGCTGACGCCCGACCAACTCGAAAACCTGCAGTCGCTCGCCAGCGCGGCGGTCGAATTGATCGCTCAGCGTGACTCCGTCGCCGAACGGTCTCCCTCGAGAGACACGCCGCGTGATTGAGCAACGCATGCAGCGATAAAGTGACCGGGGGTCGAGCACCTTTGCCACGACCCCCGGCCGGCCCCGCGCGGAGGCCCTGTTTACGCGGGCAACAACACGCTGTCGATCACGTGAATGACGCCGTTGGTGCACGCGATGTCGGTCGTCACCACGGTCGAGGCGCCGTTGAGCTTGACGCCGTCTTTGGTGCTGATCGCCAGCGTGGCGCCATTGACGGTTTTGGCCGCTTGGCCGTCCATCGTCATCACGTCGGCGGCCATGACTTTGCCGGCGACCACGTGGTAGGTCAGGATCGCGGTGAGCTTCGGGATGTCCTTCAGCAGGCTTTCCACGGTGCCGGCGGGCAGCTTGGCAAAGGCCGCGTCGGTCGGCGCGAAGACGGTGAACGGACCAGCGCCCTTCAACGTCTCCACGAGGTTTGCTGCGGTGAGTGCAGCGGCGAGCGTCTTGAAACTTCCGGCCGCGACGGCGGTATCGATGATGTCGTGCATAGTTTGCTTTCTGTTGACGAGTGAATGAGTTCAGTGGTTACTGAACGAGAAGAAGCACGGGGCTTTTGACCCCGCACCGAATTTGGAACGGGTTTTTTCAGCGCACTGTTGCCAGCGTTCGCGAGACTGTCTCCGTCCGTTCGAACGAAACCGCCATGCGGTCGGCCAACTCGTCGCCGGAGTGCCACGCTGCCTCGACCCCGCCGCCGGCGAGAAAGTCACCGCACACGCCCAGTCCGAGGGAGTCGTCCCACCAGCATTCGTCGTCAGAGCTGCCGTCACAACCCGCTGCCGCGGCGGCGTAGCGCCAACGGTGCACGTTGGCGTGATGAAACCGGATCGGCGAGCTGCCGCTTGTCGCGCCTGGCAATTGAGCCCTGAGCGCCGATTGCAGTTCGTTGCTGACGGCCTGCGGCTCGGCTTCGAGGTGTGCGGCACTCCACTGGGCCGTCGCATGCGCCGTCCACACGGCCAACCCCGCGGGCGCGGTGCGCCCGGGCACGCGGTCATTGCGCAACACCCAGGCCAGAGGTCCGCGGTCGGGCTCGGCGGCGTCCCACGGCCAGTCGATCTCATCGGTCACGGCCATCAATGTCCAGCGGGGCTCCATCGGTCTGGCCGCGAGCGCGTTCGCCCAGACGTCCTGGTGGCCGGCGAGCAGCACCGCGGCTTGGGCTGGCGGCATCGCCAACGCAACGTGATCGAACGGGCCGGCGAGCGGCGCACCGTCAGCCGCTACGTGCCAAAGGCCGTCGGCAGCACGCTGCAGACGACGAACCGTGCGGTTCAAATAAACCGTGACGCCAGCGAGCAAGTGGCTGCAGAACGCCGGCATCGTGGGCGTGGCGACGAAGCACGAGCCGGCCTCGACCGGCAAGGCCGCATGTACCCGCGGCCGCCACCCGCCGACGCTGCCGGCCGCCGCAGCGCGTGCCACCACCGCTTTGAAGCGTGGCCGAGAAGGCGCGAAGCAAAGCGCGCCGTGGTCGAAGGTGACCGATTGCTCAGCGCCCGCGGCATCGACCCAGCCGGCGCGTCGCGTCGACATGCGGCCGCCGACATTTCTGGACTTTTCGAACAGGGTGACTTGTGCGTCACCGCGGCTCAGACCTGCGGCGCAGGCTGCGCCCGCCAAGCCGGAACCGATGACTGCCACGCGAACCGGATTGGTCATGAGATCTCCTTGGGGCCCGATGCCGTGCGAGCGAATTGCCACATCGGCCGCACTCGCAAGAAAACGCCGTAGGCCAAGTCGAGCAATCTCGGCATCGGCCCGACAGAGGCAATGCGGCCCGCCCATGCGAAGCGGGGCAACACGCGCCACAAGGCCGCAAAACCGCGCGTGCCGTCGACCAAGACTCCGTCAGCTCGCCGAACGTGAAAGCGCGCCAGTGCAGCGGTGCGCGACAGCCCGGCGCCCAGCTGCGATTCAGGGCACGACGACGCGTCGACCCACGCGCACCGCTCGGCACCGGCCTGCCGGCGGTACGCCGCAATCTCGCGCGAGCAGATCGGACAGGCACCGTCGTAATAGACGGTCATCGCCGCGTTTTCTGGTGTCGAAGCGACTTTCACTTCGAGGGCTGCGTTCGTGTGCATGTCGGTGAATGTAGGGCAATCCGACCGCGATGAAACGTTTATGAAGTCGTAATTGCGGTCTTTGAGTCAATATTTGCGTTGCAATACCGCTTCAATGACTGGAGGAGGTCACAATCCCACCGTGCCATCCAATGCGCGAGAAAGCGAACCCGTGACCCTGCAAACACCCACCGACGAAACCGCCGTCAAGACCTTGATGCGCAGCGGAACGGCCGCGCGCCTCGCGGGCCTCTCGCCCTCGACGCTGCGCATCTGGGAGCACCGCTACGCGGTCGTGGCGCCACCCAAATCGGCCTCGGGCCAGCGCACCTATTCGATGAAAGACATCGAGCGCCTGCGACTCATCAAACGGCTCACGGTCGAGGGGCATGCGATCGGCACCGTGGCCCAGCTCGGTGTCGATGCGCTCGTCATGCTGTCTTCGGGCAACCAATTGCAGTCGGCGGGGGCGACGCGGGTTCTCGTGGTCGGCCACGCCGCAGCACGCAAGCTCGAGGGTCGGCTGCGACCTTTGCCGGCGCTGGTGTTCGACGACCTGGACCACGCGGAGCGCGAACACGCGCGCGCCGGCGCGGCCGATGTTCTCGTCATCCACGTGCCTTCGCTGCACGCGTCGATGACTGAGCAGGTGACATCACTCAGAGACAACCTTCCGGCGTCGAATGTGATCGTGGTCTATTCGTTCGGGGCCGAAGCAGTCGCCGATGCCCTTCGTGCGGCCGGCGCAACGGTGCGTCGCGAGCCGGTTTCGGGCAAGGAGTTGGCCAACCTGATCGCTGCGTCACGGTCGACTACGGCCGCCGCCGCTGGCGGCAACCCGATGAATCCGCGTCATTACAGCGATGCCGAACTGGTCGCGCTGACGGAAATGCCGTCGATGGTCGCCTGCGAGTGCCCGCGCCACTTGGCAGAAATCGTCACACTCCTGGTGGGCTTCGAGCTTTACAGCACGGAGTGCGCTGGGCGAAATCAAGACGATGCCGAATTGCACCGCCACCTCCACCAAGTAACGAGCGTTGCCAGAACGATGCTCGAGCAAGCGTTAGCGCGGGTGGTAATCGAAGAGGGCTTGGTGCTTTAGGAGCGGTGTCGAAAAACCTCGTTGCCACGGAAGCCGCGGTTGTTGACGGGAGGACGTTAAGGAGTGGCGGACAGGGACCGAAAAGAGTTGCAGTGGCGCATCCAGATCTGTGTCGCGTGCTTACGGTGCTTTGAGCTGCGGGTGAAAAAATGCGCAATCCCTCCGCAACTGCTGCGTCTCACTGAAACTCCCGACCGTGCCTTCATTTTGCGGATCGCGCGCCGCCTGCGGACATGACGCCGCAAACGGCGAAAGCCCCACGTTTTCGACATTGCTGCGCTGGGATTGGCCTACGTGTTCAGCACGAGGACAAACCAGCCAACGCGCGCCGCCGTTCACCCGACAGCGCTGCCACCAATTTAGGCGGCGTTCGAAACGCCGCACCTGCAGCCGCATGCTTGAGCCCGGTGCCAAGTCGTTCGATCCTTGACTTTAGTTGTGCCCAGGCAAGCGACGTTGTCGAGGTACTGATTTAAGGAAAACGGCGCCGCTGTTCGACGAAAGCCGCCCAAGTTGAGAGGCGGGGTATTCCTTCACCGCCCGTCAATAACGCGTTGCAAAACTACACCTAACGAGTTCCACTCACCGCGACGTCGACACGACGGTCTGGCTGCAAGCAGGCAATAAGTTTGGGCGTTGGCTTGCGACCGCGGCAATCGTCGGGCTTGGTCACCGGGTCGGTGCTGGCGACGCCTTTGGCCGAGACGAGTGTGGTCGGTATCCCTGCTGCATCGACCAAGTAGCTTTTGACCACCGACGCCCTCAATTCAGACAGACGTTGATTGCGGGCAGCTGAGCCGATGCGGTCGGTGTGACCTGTCACGTCGATCACCGTAAAAGTGCTGCCCTTGAGGTCGGAGGCAAACTTGTCTAACGCTCGCTTTCCTTCGGGCTTGATCGTCGACTTGTTGAAATCGAACAGCGAATCGGCAGAGAACGAAACCTTCGCCGGCACCGCCTTGTCGGCCGCGACCACGGGTGGTGCGCTCGCGGCCGGCGCTGGTGAGGGCTCGACGGGCGCGACATAAACCGGGACCGGAGCCGGGGCGGGTGCTCGATACGCCACAGACTCGGGCGCGCCGCCGAAGCGATAGACCAATCCGACCGAGAGCATGTCCACGTCGCCGTGGTTGCCAACGGCATCGTTGACGCGGTAGCGCTCTAATTCGCCGCGCACGGACAAAGCCTGGCTGAGTGAATACTCCATCCCGAGCCCGACTTTGAGGTTCGCCTCGCGCTTGCTCGGGTTCGGATCCTGAACCACCACCGCGCCGGTGCCGACGAAGTTGTCTCGTACATTGGCGTAGTTAACTCCCGCACGTCCGAAGACCGAGAACGTGTCGGTGAGCGGAAGTCGGCCCACCAAGTCAAGATTCAATCCCTGCATCTTGGCGTTGCCGCGCAATGTGCCGGTCGGAACTGTCGTCGCCGTGTAGCCGAATTTGCCGAGGTTGAAGTAGCCGCCCTCGACTGCGAGATAGTTATTGAGCTGGTAGCCCCCAAAAATCTTGCCGCCGAGCGAACGTTTGTCATCAGCGATGCTGACGAAAGTAAAGCCTTTGGCCCGCAAGTTGGCGTCGATGCGTTCGTCATCGATGGTTGCACGCGTCTGACCCAGGTTGCCGCCCAAATACCAGCCGTAGTCCTGTGCCCTCGCGATGGAGCCAGCGAGGGCGGTGAGAGCAAAGATGCTGGCGACTCGCGCCACTTTTTGGTAGTTCATTTTTATTCCGTGAAAGCTTGTCGATGAATTCGGCCCGCAGCGGTCACTGCGAGGCCGCAAGTCGCTTATAGGCAGGTCGGGGGCGAGGCCGGGTTGCCAGGAACGTTCACGACGTTTTTGTCGAATACAAACGCGCCGCTCGTAAACGCGCCTGCGAGCAAGCGGCCGCATGAGGTTGCGCCTGTGTTCATCGTGATGCTGGCAGAAGCAAGGACGTTGCCCTGCCACGTCGAATTAATGCCCAGCGTGGCCGAAGACCCGACCTGCCACCAGACGTTGGACGCCTTGGCGCCGTTTATCAGCAGGATGCGCGCGTTCGGTGCCGTACCCAACGTACTGGCGGACTGAAAGACGAACACCGCGTTGGGATTGCCCTGCGCATCGAGCGTCAGATCGTTGGACACAAGAATGGACGTGCCGGAGGTGTACACGCCGGGAAAGAACACGTTCGTGCCGGGGACCGCAGCACTTCCCGTCGGCGCACCCAACGTGGTCGGTGCGGCAATCGGAGTGCCGCCGCCAAGGGATCCGGCCGCCGGCGGTCCTGCGGGCGGGGTCAAGCTGAGGTACGTTGCACGCAGGTCCGATTGAACGTTGTTCGCTGTCGTCGTGTCCGGGAAGGTGGGCGTGATGACTCTGCCGACGATGGTCGGCGGCGAACCGCCGCAGAGTCCAAAGCCGCCAATGTTGTCCACGGCCACGGCATTGCAAGTCGCAGTGGGGTTGAGGACCACGTCTCCGACGATTGCCGTCAGTGGAAGTGTCG
This sequence comes from Rhizobacter sp., assembly GCA_043753755.1. GTDB lineage: Bacteria > Pseudomonadota > Gammaproteobacteria > Burkholderiales > Burkholderiaceae_C > LMDS01. The sequence continues at coordinate 10,687 of JAYUWC010000038.1, read as the reverse complement.
GTGTGTTCGTGACACCGGCTGTCGCGGCAATCGCGAAGGTCGACGCCCTGCCCAGGTCAAACGAGGCAGGAGGCGGTGCCACGATAGGGGTGGCGGCGGTCTTGAACGACCAGGCAAAGTCGCAACCCATCGGCGTGCCTGCCGCGCTGGTGGCGGCCCGGTTGATGACAGCGCTGTAAACCGTGTTGGGAAGCAATGCGGACGAGGTGGTGTAAGTGGCGACCGTTGTTACCGCGTCGTAGGTCACTGAAGCCGGAACAAGTGCACCTCCCCCGGAAGGCGTCAATGAAAAAGTAGCTGCGGTAATGGTTGCTGCGTTCATCGGGAGCGAGAAGGTCGCCGTTATGGCGACGCCACCTCCGGGCACGCCGACGGTACTGGTCGGGGCGGCCTGGTTGCCGTTGACTGGATTCGACTGGATCACCGTTGGCATCGCTGGATTGGGCATCGCGCACGTACCGCCCGGCGCTGCCCCGACAGGTGCTACCCCGACAGGTGCTACGTTGGCACCGAGGATCGGGTTTCTACCCTCCCCGCCCCCGCCACAGCCTAGAAGCGTCGCCAGCAAGGTCGCCAGAGCGCCAATACGCCAGAGTCTTTGGTTGTTTGAGTGCAGCATGGGGTCCTTCTGGGTGGCTTGGGGGGAGGGCGCGCGCCCCGGGGGCGCTGCGTTTGTAGGGGATTGCCTGGGCGCGCAAGACGCGGCGCAAGGCAGCAGTGTTATGAGCTGGGTAACAGCAAGTTGGGGAAGTTACTTCGCTATAGCGTCATGACCTTCACAATTATGTTGGGCTTTTTTGGCAGACACAACTACTTCCGGCGTTACCAACACCTTCTATCAAACCAGCTCGTTGCGCTTGCTTTCGCGGTAAAAGCTTTCGGCCATCTCGCTTCAAGACGAGATGGGCAGCGGCTCGAACCCAACGGCGCATGCGTGCGGCGGGGAGATGCCGAGCTGCCCAATCTCGGTCGACACGGTCTTATCGCTCGTGCCGCATTTATCGTTGCGTTGTGTGTGCGCTGCGGCGGGATGGTCGGCTTGATCGGGGTAGCTTTGGAGAAAGCTGCGATCGATGTTCGAGGCAGCTTCACCCCATACCGGTCGATGCGCTGCCGCCGTAGCGCGCCTCGATCGCCGCGCGCTTCGAGGGGTCGATGTTGACCCGCCTTAGGTCGCCGTTCACGTGCGGCAGCGCGAGCAGCCGCGGGTTCATCGTGCGAAACCAGAGCGACGGAAAATAGGCGAGCGTGAACATGCCGAAGTAGCCGCTCGGCAGCTGCGGCAGCTGGCCGAAATGACGCAGCGACTGGTAACGCCGCGAGGGGTTGGCGTGATGGTCTGAGTGGCGCTGCAGCTGAAACAGTACGAGATTTGTGACCAGGTGGTTGGCGTTCCATGAATGATGCGGTTGCGGCGCTTCGTATTTGCCGCTTGCGAGCTTGCCGCGCAACAGGCCGTAGTGCTCGACATAGTTGGCCGACGTGAGCTGCCACCACGCCACCATGTTGTGCACCGCCAGAAACGGCAGCATCACCCAACCGAACGCAACGAGCAGACCGAGCTGCAGCAAAGCCGTGATCGCATACGACTGCAGCATCTCGTTGCGCCAGTTCCACGGCGAACGGCCCGCGAGCGCGAGTCGCTCGGACTCGAGCTGCCAAGCGCGCTTCATACCGCCGGGCAGTTCGCGCAGCGCGAAGCGGTAGATGCTCTCGCCCATTCGTGAACTCGCATGATCTTCGGGCGTCGACACCCAGCGGTGGTGGCCGCGGCCGTGCTCGACCGTGAAGTGGCCGTAGGCCGGCACCGCGAGCACGAGGCGCGCGAGCCACTGTTCGATGCGGGTCCGCTTGTGGCCGAGTTCGTGGCCGGTGTTGATGCCCAGGCCCGAGTCGGTGCCGGCCACATAGGCCAGCAGCAACACCGCCCACCACGGCAACGCGTGCGTGCCGACCCACCACGCGCAGCCGATCAGGGCCACGAAGTGCAGCGGCACCGTCGCCCAGGTGAGCCAGCGGTAGTAGCGATCGGCTTCGAGTGCCGGCACCTGCGATTCGGGCGGGTTGTTCTCGTCTTCGCCGATGAAATAGTCGAGCAGCGGCATCAAGCCGTAGCTGATGACCAGCGGCAGGCCGAGCGCGAGCGGGTTGCCGGTCAGCGCGTGCACCCACATGCCGAGAAACGGCATCAGCGGGAAGGCGACCGACGACAACCACCACCACTTCTTGCGATCGCGAAACGGCGCAGTCGCACCCGCCGGTGGGGCAGTGAGATCGGCGGGCAGGAGGTCGCGGTTCATTGTGGGGCGGCAGCAAGCGATTCGGTTATAGATCGTTTCACAGAAGTGCCGCTCTGACCATTCGCGCCCGCCCCCCACTACCCCGGTGGAGGGGCATTCGGTAAGGCTTCACGGTTTGCCGCCGACCCTCGCGGCAAGCGCGGCGTTCAAGGTTGCGGCGAGGCGCAAGCCGGCGTCGCGCAACTGCTGTTGGACGACCGGCCCGAAGGTCGGCGCATAGGCCGCTGGCAACTCACGCGGCGGGTAGAAATCAGCACGGCTCACGATTCGGCAACTCTGCTGCGCCCAGACGGCGGGCGCGAAGCCGAAGGAAGGCGTGGGCGTGGGCCTGGGCGTCGACGATCGAATGGCAAGGTCGGCGGCGCCGAGCCGGGCCGCGAGCAGCACGGCATTCGGCTCGATCTCGCGCAACAGGCCGGAGTCCCAGAGCGCATGCAGATTGGTGCCCTTGTCGAACGCCTGCAGCTGCCAGGTGTTGCCGCCGCGGTCGTCGGCAAAGCCGGCGTGCAGCGGCTGGTGCAGGTCACCCACCAGGTGCACGACCCACTTCAGCGCCTCGAGCCGCTCGGCCGGTGGCGCGTTCGACGCGAGGCGCTTCACCTGCGCCTCGAGCGCGCCGACCACGCAATCGCCGCCCGGGCAATCACGCGCCGCGAGGTATTGGCAATCGGAATCGCGCGGCAGGTTGACGTAGTGCCATCCGGCAGTGCTTTTGTCGCGGATGCGATCGGCCCAACTCGCAACCGAGGCGAGCGTGGCGCCGGCTTCGGGCTCGAGCGCAAGTAGCGCGTCGGCCGCCTTTAAAGCCTCGGGTGTGAGGTGCTGCTGTGCGATCAGAGCGACCACCTCGTGGCCCTCGGGCCCCCAGGCGAACGCAGAGTTCGAGGCGGCGATGCAGGCCGCCGCGGCCCATGCCTGCACACCCTTGATCCAAATCGCCATGCTCAGGGCTGCCGCTCGAAGTCGATGAAGCCGCGCTGCGCGTCGACACCGACCAGCCGCACGCGGGCCTTGTCGCCCACGTCGAGCCCGCGCTCGCCGCGCACCACCCGGCCCTCGGCGATCGGGTGGCCGATGCGCACCCACGTGCCCTTGACCGAGACACCGGTCACGACCGCATCGAAGCTTTCACCGACACGCGGCGCCAGCAACAAGGCGGCGGCCGACTTGCGCACCTGGCGCTCGACCTTGTTGGCGTTGTCTTCCTGCGCGGTGCAATGCGCTGCGAGCTCGGTCAGCTCGGCATCGCTCAGCGGTGGCGGCGCACCGGCAAGCGCAGCCTTCAACAAGCGTTGCGTGATCAGGTCGGGGTAGCGCCGGTTGGGTGCCGTCGAATGGGTGTAGTCATTGACCGCCAGGCCGAAGTGACCCGGGGCTGCGGCGCCGGGCCGCGAGAGCATGTACTCGCCCGAGCCGAGCAACTTGACGATGGTCAGCGAGAGTTCGTCGAACTGCGCCGGCGCAGCCGCGCGGCGGCGGGCGAGAAAGCCGTCGAGCGCCAGCGCACTCGGTGCTTGCGGCAGCATCTCGCCGAGAGCCGATGCGATCTCGGTGATGCGCTGCCAGCGCGCCGGCTCGCGCAGAAAGCGCCGCAGCGCCGGGAAACCGTGCGCGTCGAGAAAGCGCGCCGTGACGCCGTTGGCCGCGATCATGAAGCCGGCGATCAAGGCCTTGGCGCGGTTGCCTTCGTCGGCTCGAAGGTCGGTCAGCACGCCGTCGGCACCGAACACCGGCCGCGCCTCGGGGGTCGAAAGGCCCAGCGCGCCGTGGCGCCGCCGCAGTGCCTGCAGCGCCGAGCCGGCGCGGTCCTGGGTGCGCAGCTGGTCTTCGAGACCGGCCAGCGCAGCGACCTTGGGCGGCACCGGCGCGCGGCCATCGAGCCAGGCGGCGACCGCGTCGTAGGTGAGTTGCGCGTGGTTGCGCACGAGCGCGCGGTAGACCCGCGGGGCGTTGGCGGCTGCGCTGTCACCGACGCTGGATGCGGTGTCGCTCGGCGGCTGCAGGTCGACCGCGATCTCGATCACGAGCGCCTGTCGGTCGCAGTTTTCGTTGAGCGACGTGAGGTCGGTCGACAGGCGCAGCGGCAGCATCGGGAACACGCCGGCTGCCGTGTAGACCGAGGTCGTGTTCTCGCGCGCCTGCGCATCGATCGCGCTGCCGGGTTGCACCAGCACGGCCACGTCGGCGATCGCAACGAGGATGCGCAGCACGCCGTCGGCACCGGGCGGTATGGCCACGGTGAGCTGGTCGAGGTCGCGCGAATCGTCGTTGTCGATCGAGCACCAGAGCAGCGCGCGCAGGTCTCGCAACGCCGGGCTCGGTGCGGCCACGGGCTCGACCAGGACCTCGGCCTCGGCGCGCGCTGCTGTCGAAAAATCGGGCTGCAGGCCGCGCTGGCGCATGGCCTCGCGGGCGATGTCGAAGAGCGCGGCGTGGTTCATGAGCAGCGCCGGCAAGGCCGGCCGGTTGAAGGTGGTGCGCCGATTGTGGGCGGGACGAGGCAAAGAAACCGGTCGCGGGACGCACCAGCGTGCTTGTAAAGATTTCAACCGGCATTCCCGGCTGAATGAGATTGCGGGTGGCGCGGAGTGGGGTCAGCACTGTATGGACAACGTCAACACAGCCGCTAGAATCGCGCCATGCCGACCCCAACCGCTTCTACCGTCATCAACCTGCGCACGCCGCCGGCGCAGCGTGAGTTGATCGATCGTGCTGCACGCCTGCAGGGCAAGAGCCGCACCGATTTCATGCTCGAGGCTTCGCGCGAGAAGGCCGAGCAGGTGCTCCTCGATCAAACCCTGTTTTCGGTGAGCGCGAAGCAGTACAAAGCATTCGTCGCGTTGATGGACGCCCCGCTGGCGGCCAACGTCGGGCTGAAGCGCTTGCTGGCAAAGCGCGCGCCTTGGGACAAGTGACTCCGGCGGTATCGGGGCCACCGACACCGCTCGCTGCCGACCACGACACTTCACAGTTCGTCTGCAACCACGCCTCGCTGAGCACGTGGCTGACGAAACGTGCTCGGGTCAACGCGGCCTCTGGCGCATCGCGCACCTACGTGGTTTGCGACCAGCAGCGCTGCGTTATCGGCTACTACGCCTTGGCTGCAGGCTCGGTCGCTGGCGAGGTCGCGCCCGGCCGGCTGCGCCGCAACATGCCCGACCCGCTGCCCGTGATCGTGCTCGGGCGACTGGCGGTTCACCGTGACTGGTCGGGCCGCGGCATCGGCAGCGGCCTGCTGAAAGACGCAGTCCTGCGAGCGCTGCAAGCGGCCGAATTGATCGGCGTGCGCGCCCTGCTCTGCCATGCGATCGACGCTGAAGCCAAGGGCTTCTACTTGCATCACGGCTTCGTCGAGTCGCCGCTTGACTCAACGACTGTTTTCGCCGCGCTGCGGTAGGGGCTCGAGCAGCCCGGCTTGCCAAGCCGCCCTGCCCGACCTATTATTCCTGACCGATCGGTCAAGAATGTTTTCAGGGCGGCGGAAGCGAGCCGAAATTACATGCAGCAAGAAGCATCGAGCCCCAGGCGGTCGGTATCGGCCCAGGCCCAGGCCCAGGCCCAGGCGACAGCCGAACGCGTTCGAGACGTCATGTTCTCCAACGACCGCGCCTCGCATGCGCTCGGCATGCGAGTCATCACGATCGCTCCCGGCGCTGCCACTGTCGAGATGACCGTGCGCAACGACATGCTGAACGGCCACGCCAGCTGCCACGGCGGGTTGATCGCCAGCCTCGCCGATTCGGCGTTCGCCTTCGCCTGCAATTCATACGACGAACTCACCGTAGCGTCGGGCTTCGACATCGACTTCATCGCACCCGCACGGCTCCGCGACGCGCTGACCGCGCGCTGCACCGAGGTCTCGAAAGCCGGCCGCACTGGCGTTTACGACACCGAGGTGACCAACCAGCGCGGCGAGCGCATCGCGGTGTTTCGGGGGCGCTCCTACACGCTCAAGGGCAAGCCGGTGGTGGCTGCCTCGGGTGCTGCCTGAATCGGACGCGGGAGACGACACATGGCCGCACGCCCCGCACCGCGCGAAGGTCTCGATCCGATCGAAACTGCGAGCCGCGACGAGATCACCGCGTTGCAATTGCAACGCCTCAAGTCGACGCTGCACCTCGCCTACGCCCATGTGGCGCACTACCGCAAAGCGTTCGATGCGCAAGGTGTGCACCCCGATGACTTGCGCACGCTTGCCGATCTTGCGAAGTTTCCGTTCACGTCCAAGAAGGACCTGCGCGACAACTACCCGTTCGGTCTGTTCGCGGTGCCGCGCGAGCGAGTCGTGCGGCTGCATGCCTCGTCGGGCACCACCGGCAAGCCGACAGTGGTGGGCTACACGCAAAACGACATCGATACCTGGGCGGATCTGGTCGCGCGCTCGATCTACGCCGCGGGCGGGCGACGCGGCGACATCATTCAAGTGGCCTACGGCTACGGGCTTTTCACCGGCGGCCTGGGTGCGCATTACGGCGCCGAGCGGCTGGGCTGCACCGTGATTCCGATCTCGGGCGGGCAGACCGAAAAGCAGATCCAGCTCATTCAGGATCTGCAGCCGCGCATCATCATGGCGACGCCGAGCTACATGCAGGTGCTGATCGAAGAGATGGCGAGACGCGGCATTGACGCGCGCGACACCTCGCTCGAGATCGGCATCTTCGGGGCCGAACCCTGGACCGAAGCGATGCGCCGCGAGATCGAGTCCAAAGCACGGATCGACGCGGTCGACATCTACGGCCTGAGCGAAGTGATGGGCCCTGGCGTGGCGAGCGAATGCGTCGAAACCAAAGACGGCCCGGTGGTTTGGGAAGACCATTTCTACCCCGAAATCGTCGACCCCGAAACCGGCGCCGTCTTGCCCGACGGCAGCGACGGCGAACTGGTCTTCACCTCGCTCACCAAAGAGGCGATGCCGATCGTTCGTTACCGGACGCGCGACCTCACCCGGCTGCTACCGCCGACCGCGCGCGCGTTTCGCCGCATCGGCAAGATCGTCGGCCGCAGCGACGACATGCTCATCATCCGCGGGGTCAACGTCTTCCCGACCCAGATCGAAGAGATCGTGCTCGCGCACGCAGCGCTTTCGGGGCAGTACCAGTTGCGCGTGAGCCGCACTGCGCTGCTCGACGAGGTCGAGGTGCACTGCGAAATGCAGCCGGGCGCCACCGGCGAATCCACCGAGATCGCGAACTGGGTGCAACACCGCGTAAAGACACTGGTCGGCATCACGACGACCGTGAAAGTGCACGCGCCCGATTCGATCGAACGCACGCTGACCGGCAAGGCCAGACGCGTGATCGACACCCGGGCCAAGTAATTAGTTATCAAGGAGTCATGCATGTACACGCAAGCGATGGACACGATGGGCAAAGACGAACCGCCGCGCGTGCTGCGTTCGGCCGAAGAAGCGCAACTCGAAGCCCGCTTCGACGAGCGCATCGACGCCGGCGATTTCATCGAGGCGAAAGACTGGATGCCCGAGCACTACCGCAAGACGCTGGTGCGGCAAATCAGCCAGCACGCGCACTCCGAGGTCGTCGGCATGCTGCCCGAGGGCAACTGGATCGGCCGCGCGCCCACGCTCAAGCGCAAGGCCATCTTGCTCGCCAAGGTGCAAGACGAAGGCGGCCACGGCCTCTATCTGTACGCCGCCGCCGAGACGCTGGGCACCAGCCGCGACCAGTTGTTCGAGGCGCTGCACAGTGGCCGCGCCAAGTACAGCTCGATCTTCAACTACCCGACGCTGAGCTGGGCCGACATGGGCACCATCGGCTGGTTGGTCGATGGCGCGGCGATCATGAACCAGGTGCCGATATGCCGCTGCTCGTATGCGCCGTATGCGCGCGCGATGATTCGCATCTGCCGTGAAGAGAGCTTTCATCAGCGCCAGGGTTTCGAGGCGCTGCTGACGATGATGACAAAAGGCACCCAGGCGCAAAAGGCGATGGTGCAAGACGCGGTCGACCGCTGGTGGTGGCCTTCGATCATGATGTTCGGCCCGCCCGACGACCAGAGCCCGAACAGCGCGCAGTCGATGCGCTGGGGCATCAAGCGGGTGAGCAACGACGAGTTGCGTCAGAAGTTCATCGACGCAGCCGTCGACCAGGCGAAGCTGCTCGGCGTCACCTGGCCCGACCCTGACTTGAAGTGGAACGAAGCGCGTCAGTCGCATGACTTCGGCGCCATCGACTGGAGCGAGTTCAAGCGCGTGCTGGCCGGCGACGGGCCGTGCAACAAAGAGCGGCTCGCAGCGCGGGTGAAAGCCTGGGACGACGGCGTCTGGGTGCGCGATGCGGCGATGGCGCATGCGGCCAAGCGCATGCTGCAGGAGGCCGCATGAGTGTCGACATCGACGCCGCCGGCGCATCCGCGAACACGGCCGCGACCACAACCACAAGTGCAACCGCAAGTGCAGCCACCGAGTGGCCGCTCTGGGAGGTCTTCGTCCGCAGCAAGGCCGGGCTCGACCACAAGCACTGCGGCAGCCTGCATGCGGCCGACTCCAGGATGGCGATTCAGATGGGCCGTGATGTCTACACCCGCCGACAAGAAGGCGTGAGCATCTGGGTCGTGCGCTCGGACCAGATCGTCGCGAGCGACCCGGCCGACAAGGCGATGTACTTCGACCCGATGGAAGACAAGGTCTACCGCCACCCGACCTTCTACGAGCTACCGAAGTCGCTCGATCACATGTAAAAAATGGGCCCACCCCCGAAGCGCCTGCGGCGCTTCCCCTCGAGGGGGCGCCGCCAGCGGCCCGGCAAAGCCAGCTCCGCGGCGACCGCTCGATCGCTGCAACGCAAGAGACGCACTGACATGACCGCATCGATCGAACTGCAACGCGCACCCGCAGTCCAGTACCTGCTGCGCATCGCCGACACCCACCTCATCCTGGCGCAGCGCCTGGCCGAGTGGTGCGGGCACGCACCGGTGCTCGAAGAAGACATCGCGCTGGCCAACATGGCGCTCGATCTGGTCGGCCAGTCGCGTGCGCTGCTTACCCGCGTCGGCGAACTCGAGGGCCACGGTTTCGACGAAGACCAGCTCGCGTTCTTGCGCGACGAGCGTGACTACTTCAATGCCACGCTGGTCGAGCTGCCGCGCGGCGATTTCGCGTTCGCCGTGCTGCGCAACCTGTTCGTCGCGACCTGGGCCAAGTTGCTTTGGGCCGAGCTCTGCGACTCGAGCGATGCCGAGGTGGCGGCCATCGCCGGCAAGGCCATCAAGGAAGTGCGCTACCACCAGCGACACGCAGCCGACTGGGTCGTGCGCCTCGCCGACGGCACCGCCGAGTCACGGCGCCGCATTGATGCGGCATTGGCCGAGCTCTGGCGCTACACCGGCGAGCTGTTCGATGCCGACGCGGCCGATGCGCACGCACTGGCAAGCGGTCTCGGCCCACGCCGCGCCGACCTGCGCGAACCCTGGTTGGCCGAGATCACGGCGGTGTTCGATGAAGCGGGTTTGACGGTCCCTGCGCCCTCGGGCTTCATCGCCACCGGCACCCGCGGCGTGCACAGCGAGCACATGGGTTTCATCCTGGCCGAGATGCAACAACTGCAGCGCAGCTTTCCCGGCGGGGTCTGGTGATGCTGGCCACCGCATCGCGCACCGAGCGCGCCTGGGAGGTGCTGGCCACCGTGCTCGACCCCGAGGTGCCCGCCGTCTCGGTGCGTGACCTCGGCATCGTGCGCGATGTGATCGACCACGACGACGTGCTCGAGGTCGTGCTGACACCCACCTACTCGGGCTGCCCCGCGACCGAGGTAATCGAAGCCGATGTGCGCGCCGCACTCGACCGCGCCGGCCTTGGCCCCGCACGCGTGACGCTGCGCCGCGCGCCGGCCTGGACGACCGACTGGATCAGCGCCGAAGGCCGCGCCAAGATGCTCGCCTACGGCATCGTGCCGCCGGCACCGGTGCGAAGCGATGGTTCGATTCCCATGCACTTCTTCGGTCGTTCCGGTGTTGCGGCATTGGCCTGCCCACGCTGCGGCAGCGTGCAGACCGAACAAATCTCTGCGTTCGGGTCGACGGCATGCAAGGCCACATGGCGTTGCCTGTCCTGTCGAGAACCGTTCGAGCATTTCAAGGCTCTATGAGGATGTTGCGTGCGGTGTCGGCGCGGGATAAGGCCGGTGACGGAGGACACGAGCGGAGCAGAGCGCGCCGCCGGCCTGATCCCGCGCCGATCTTCGAAGGATCGGGCGCCAGTGGAGCAGTCGAGATGCGCTTGAGGCTCTTCGTGCTCGCCCTGCTCGCCGTCGCCATCGCGCTGCCGGCGTTCTTTCCGTGGCTCAAGACGCCGGTGCTGCTGGCGCTGGCGAACAGTGGGAAGCGGTGGCGCATCGTCAGATCCTGCGCGCCACGACGTTCGAGAACATGCC
>JAYUWC010000037.1:0-7459 GCA_043753755.1 Rhizobacter sp. | reverse complement strand
CCGTCGCGGTCAGACCCACTGCGCGCAACCGAGCTGCCGCGGCTGCACCACCTGCCCGACGAGATCGCATGACGTTGGCCGCATGCGGACAAAGCCCTGCTGGTCGGCGAGCCCCAAGCGCTGGCTCTCCTGCCGATCGATCACAGCGTCGGACCGGCAGTGCTGCGCGGCGCCGCGCAGGCTGCGCGCGAGCGCATGCGCGGCTTTCTTGCCGATCGGCCTTCAGGCGTATGCCGACAAAAGCCGTCTGCGGGGCATCGACAGCAGCAGACGGCCGAATACGTCTCGCACTACGCGCCCGGGGTCACCACATGATCTGAGTTGGCAGGCCTGTCGCCGCGAGACTGTCGAGCGCGAGACTGTCGACCACGAGACATGGCCGAAACGCACGGTCGTGCTAAAACTCCGGGCACTTCGAAGACTGGAGACATGCGATGGACCTCAACTTCACGCCCGAAGAACACGCTTTTCGAGAAGAGGTCCGGGCGTGGGTGGTCGCCAACCTGCCGCCGGACATCAGCCACAAGGTTCATCACGCGCTGCGCTTGTCGAAAGACGATCTGCAGCGCTGGGCCAAGATCCTGGGCGCCAAAGGGTGGCATGGCTGGGCCTGGCCGAAAGAGTTCGGCGGGCCGGGCTGGAACGCGATTCAAAAACACTTGTTCGAAGAAGAGTGCGCGCTTGCCGGCGCGCCACGCGTCGTGCCGTTCGGCCCGGTGATGGTGGCGCCGGTCATCATGGCTTTCGGCACGCCCGCGCAGCAGCAGCGCTTCTTGCCCGACATCATGAGCGGCAAGGTCTGGTGGAGCCAGGGCTACAGCGAGCCGGAGGCGGGCTCGGACCTCGCATCGGTCAAGTGCAAGGCCGAGCGCAAAGGCGACTACTACCTGGTCAACGGTCAAAAAACCTGGACGACCCTCGGTCAATACGGCGACTGGATTTTTTGCCTCGTGCGCACCAGCACCGAAGGCAAGTCGCAGACCGGCATCAGCTTTTTGCTGATCGACATGAAAAGCCCCGGCGTCTCGGTGCGGCCGATCATCACGATGGACGGCGAGCACGAGGTCAACGAAGTCTGGTTCGACAACGTCGAAGTGCCGGCCGACCAGCTCATCGGCGAAGAGAACAAGGGCTGGACCTATGCCAAGTACCTGCTCGCCCACGAGCGCACCAACATCGCCGACGTGAACCGCGCCAAGCGTGAGCTCGAGCGCCTGAAGCGCATCGCCATCGCCGAAGGCATCTACGACGACACGCGGTTTCGCGACGAGATCGCCAAGCTCGAGGTCGACGTGATCGCGTTAGAGATGATGGTGCTGCGGGTGCTCTCGGCCGAGAAAAACGGCAAGTCGTCGCTCGACGTGGCCGGTCTCTTGAAGATTCGCGGCAGCGAGATCCAACAGCGCTACAGCGAGCTGATGATGCTGGCCGCCGGCCCGGCTGCGGTGCCGTTCATCAAAGAGGCGATGGAGGCCGGCTGGCAAGGCAACCTCGCCGCCGGCGCTTTCGTCGCACCGCTCGCCGGCACCTACTTCAACATGCGCAAGACGACGATCTACGGCGGCAGCAACGAAGTGCAGCGCAACATCGTCGCGCAAACAGTGCTCGGCTAGGGATGACAACCCCTGGGCGCCTTCGGCACCATCCCCCGAGGGGAGCTCAGGCCGCTTGGGGCGGCCCGGCGCCGGCCTGAGTTGGCTCGACAACACAAGGAAACCGACATGGATTTCGACTTCAACGACGACCAGGAGATGCTTCGCGACTCGGTGCGCAAGTGGGTCGACAAGGCCTACACCTTCGAGCGCCGGCGCGGCATCGTCGCCGAGGGCGGTTTCTCGAAAGCAGCGTGGAAGGAACTCGGCGAACTCGGGCTGCTGGGGCTCGGCGTGAGCGAGGCCAACGGCGGCATGGGCCTGGGGCCGATCGACGCGATGGTGGTGATGGAAGAGCTCGGCCGCGGCATGGTGATCGAGCCGTTCGCGGCCGTCTCGCTGGTCGCGACTTGCCTGCTCGATGCCGGCCATGCGCCCTCGGCGGCGCTCTGGCTGCAGGGCATCGCCGAAGGCAAAGAGCGCGTCGTGCTCGCACACCAAGAGCGCACCGCGCGCTACAAGCTCGCCAATGTGCAGACGCGGGCCATCAACGCCGGCGGCACCTGGCAGCTCACTGGCGCCAAGACGCTGTTGCCGGCCGGCGCGCATGCCGGCGCCTTCATCGTGCCGGCGCGGGTCAGCGGTGCCGTCGACGACCCGGCCGGTGTGGCACTTTTTCTGGTCTCGAACGGCGAGCTGGGCGTGGCGGTTCGCGGCTACCCGACCCAGGACGGCGCCGCCGCCGCCGACCTCGCGCTCGAACGCGCCGACGCGATCGAGCTGCTGGCTGCCGGCCCGGCCTTCGCCGCGCTCGAGCACGCGGTCGACATCGGCATCGCCGCGCTGTGCGCCGAGGCTGTCGGCGCAATGGACAAGCTGGTTGCGATCACCGTCGAGTACATGAACACGCGCAAACAATTCGGCGTCGCGATCGGCACTTTCCAGGCGCTGCGGCACCGCATGGCCGACGTGAAGATGCAGCTCGAACTCGCGCGATCGATGAGCTATTTCGCGAGCCTCAAGCTCGGCGAGGCACCGGCCGCGCGGCGTCGCGCCGTGGCGCAGGCCAAGCTGCAACTGGGGCAGTCGATGCGCTTCGTCGGTCAGCAATGCATTCAGCTGCACGGCGGCATCGGCGTGACCGACGAATACGTCGCGAGCCACTACTTCAAGCGCCTCACCGTGATGGAGATGAGCTATGGCGACTCCTTGCACCAGCTCGGCGAAGTCTCGGCGCGCATGACCGAGAAGGCCGGTGTGTTCGCCTGATCGGCAAGGGACACGAGCGCGGCTCGAAGCCGACATCACACCTGTACTGCCCACGGCCGCCAGCCGACCTTCGATCCGTTGCCGAGACATCGACCATGACGCCCAACCCGCCCCTCACCCGCCGCCATCTGTTGATCGCCACGGCGGCCACCACCGTGCTCGGCGCCTGCGCGAGCGGCAACCGCCGCATCGAGTCGCCACCGCCGATCGTGTTCGTGCACGGCAACGGCGACTCGGCGGCGCTGTGGATGACGACGCTGTGGCGGTTCGAATCCAACGGCTGGCCGCGCGAGCGGCTGCGTGCGATCGACATTCCCTACCCGCTCGCGCGCGACGACGACACCAAAGCGCAACCCGGCCGCAGTTCGACCGTCGAGAACATGGCCTACCTCGCATTGCAAGTCGACCAGGTGCTCATGGCCACCGGCGCACGCCAGGTCGTGCTCGTCGCCAACTCACGCGGCGGCAACGCGGTGCGCAATTACCTCGCCAACGGCAACGGCGCGGGCAAGGTCTCGCACGCGGTGTTGTGCGGCACACCGAACCACGGCGTCTACGCCGACCCCAAGCGCAACCCGCACGCCGAGTTCAACGGCGCAGGCGCATTCTTGAGCGGCCTCAATGCACCGAAAGGCAACAACGGTGACGAGGTGACGCCCGACGTTCGCTGGCTGACCATCCGCTCCGACAACAACGACAAATACGCACAACCCGACGGCGCATGGATAGGCGCCAAGGGCTTGCCGACGAATGTGGGCTTCGACGGCCCGGCCCTCAAAGGCGCCGAGAACGTCGTCATCGCCGGCATCGACCACCGCGAGACGGCCTACAGCGCCAAAGCCTTCGAGGCGATGTTCCGTTTCATCACCGGCCAGCCGCCGGTCTCGTTGGCTGTGGCGCCCGAGGCGCGTGTCGTGCTCGACGGCGTGGTCAGCGGCTATGTCAGCTACACCCCACCGACACCGGTTGCGACCAACCTGCCGCTCGCCGGCGCCGTGGTCGAGGTCTACGCCACCGACGCCGCGAGCGGCGAGCGCATCGGCGCAGCGCTGCACCGCAAAACCATCGGCACCGATGGCCGCTGGGGGCCGTTCACCGCCGACCGAGACGCGCGACTCGAGTTCGTGCTGAGCGTGCCCACCGATGCGAGCTACGCCACGACCCACATCTACCGTTCGCCGTTCGCGCGCTCGTCGAGCGTGGTGCACATGCGCGCCGAAAAGATTCTCGACGCCGATCGTGAGGCCGCCGCCGTCGTCACCCTTACCCGACCGCGCGGCTACTTCGGCCTGCCCCGCGACCAGATCGTGTTCGACGGCAAGAGCCCGCCACCGGGCGTGCCCCAAGGCGTGGCCGGCGTGGCCTCGTCGAAGTTGAAGCTGATCGAAGGCGAAAGCGCCGAGCGCACCGTGGTCGGTGTGTTCAATGACGAGCGCGTCGTCGGCCGCGCTTGGCCGACCGCGAGCAACGCGTTGACCTACCTCGAGTTGACCTACTGACCGCAGACGTGATCGACCAAACCCACACGGCCGCCACCTCGGTGCAAACAACGAATCGCCAACCCTTGCCTGCGGCCCGATGGCTCGGCTACGCGGGCCTGATCCCGTTCATCGCGGGCGCTGCCTGCGTCTGGGCCACGCGAGCGACCCCTTTCGGAGCGTTGGCCGCTTTCTCGCTTACGGCCTATGCAGCAACGATCGTCGCCTTCCTGGGTGGCGTGCATTGGGGCCCCGCCCTGCGCGATGGTGGCCGCGACTTGAGCCCGCTCGTCTGGGGCGTCGCAGTGCAACTCGCAGCATGGCTGGCTCTTCTACTGCCGTCTCGCCCGGCACTCGTGGTGCTCGCCTTGCTTTTGGCAGCGTGCCTTGTGTTCGATCGGCAGGCATACGGCCGGATCGGCCTCGCCGACTGGTTGCCGATGCGACAGCAACTCACAGTGGGCGCCGTTGCTTCTTGTCTCGCCGCGGCAACGGCCTAAGCGCAGCAACGCCACTTTTCGCCCGCACACGAAAACCGAGCCAACATGGTTAGCTTAGACTAACCATCATGAACGTTGAACTCCTGATCGGTTTTGTGGACGCGCTCGACGCTTCCATGAAGCGGTCGTTGAAACGATCGGGCGCGGCTGCTCGGTTCGCCCGTTTGACAACCAGTCAACTTCGCTACGTCAACGCAACCGCCGAGGTCGGCATGGCGGGCCCGGCGGCTGTCGCGGCGCACCTCGGCGTCTCGAAGGCTTCGGCAACTGTCGCGATCAACCGGCTGGTCGCACTCGAGCTCGTTGCGAAGAAGCCATCTGTCCACGATCAAAGGGCGGTTTCGCTGAAGCTGACCGCGTCGGGCCTGGCATTGATGAAAGCCAAGCATCGCGCGCTCGCCGACTACGCAGCGCATGTGTCTTCGGTCATCGGCCCTGGCGATGTCGCACGACTGGAAGCGATCGTTGCCAGGTTGATTGCAACAGGCTTGCGATGAAGATCACCTTGCTCACCGCAGGTACGCGCGGCGACACGCAACCTTATGTCGCGCTCGGGGTCGCGCTGCGGGGGGCCGGTCACAACGCCACGGTGGCCGCGCCGGCCGAGTTCGAGCAGTGGGTGCGCAGCCACGGCCTTTCGTTCGCAGCAACCGACGGCGCGAGCCCCGACATCCTGAGCAGCGCGATGGTTCAGCAGGCCATGCGCGCCGACAACCCGGTCAAGGTCTTGCTGAGCTTTCACAAGCTGAAGAAACTGGTGGTCGCAATGCAGGCGCAGCTCTACGACGCCTGCGTCGGCGCGGAGCTGATCGTCTTTCATCCCGGGGCGGTCGTCGGCGCACAGGCCGCGCGGCAGATGGGCATCCCTGCAGTTCTGGCGACGCCCTTTCCGATGAGCACCACAGCGGCATATCCGGCGCTCGTGTTCTACCGTGGGCGTCGTTGGGGTGCGAGCTGGAACCGGCTCAGCCATCGTCTGTTTCAAAACATCATGGCGGTGGCGTCAGGCGGCCCCGTCAAGCGCTTCTGGAAGACCCGCTTCGGGGTTGCGCCGCCGCTATCGGGCAACCCATTCCGCGCTCACACCTCGGCGCGCAGCCCGACCCTGGTCGGCGTCAGCCGACACGTGTTCGCCGAGCCCGCGGACTGGCGGGCGCATACGCATTGCACCGGGTATTGGTTTCTAGACACGCCGCCGGAGTGGCAAGCACCGCCGCAGCTCAGCGCATTTCTCGAGGCTGGCGCGCCGCCGGTCTATGTCGGCTTCGGCAGCGTCGGCAACCCTGCCGAGGCCGAAGCCGTGGGGCGACTCGTCATCGAGGCCCTCACTCGTTGCGGGCGACGCGGGCTGCTCGCCAGCGGGTGGGGCGGCATCGTCGCTGCGGATCTGCCGGAAACTTTTCACTTGATCGATGCGGCGCCGCACGACTGGTTGTTTCCCAGGGTGTCGGCTGTCGTTCACCACGGTGGCGCCGGCACCACCGCAGCGGCGTTTCGTGCGGGTGTGCCTTCGGTCATCGTGCCTCACGGCAACGATCAGTTCGCGTGGGCCGAGCGCGCTTTCGAGCTGGGTGTCGCCCCCAAACCCATCCCGCGCAGACGGCTCGACGCCAGCACGCTCGCGACGGCGGTCAACCGTGCCCTGGAGGCCGATGTTGTCGATGCGGCGCGAGCGTTGGGGCAGCGGGTGCGCTCGGAAAACGGCGTCGCCGCAGCGGTGGCAATGATCGAGGCCGCCGGCAGAGCCTGAGCAAGGCGTCATGCACAGACGGGACAATGTGCCGATGTTTGCATCCTGGTTGGTCATCGTCGCGTCACTGCTGTTCGCCACCATGGGGGTCTGCGTGAAGCTTGCTTCCGCGCACTACGGCAGCGGCGAGATCGTGATGTACCGCGGGATGGTAGGAGCGCTCACCATCTTCGTGGCGAGCCGCTGGCGCGGCGAATCGCTCAAAACGGCGCTGCCTGGACCGCATTTCTTGCGCAGCCTCACCGGTGTCGTGGCCTTGTGTCTCTGGTTCTACGCGATCGGCGCATTGCCGCTGGCCACGGCGATGACCTTGAACTACACCTCGTCGCTCTGGATCGCCATGTTCTTGCTCGGCGGCGCCTGGGTTTTCGACACCGGGCGAGTCGACAACCGGCTGCTTTTCGCCGCCTTGCTCGGCTTTTCCGGTGTCGTTCTGGTCCTGCGCCCGAGCATCGACCAAGCACAGTGGTGGTACGGGCTCGTCGGCCTGCTGTCGGGGATGGTCTCGGCCGCGGGCTACCTGCAGGTCGGTGCCCTGGCGCGGGCAGGCGAATCCGAGAGCCGCATCGTTTTCTACTTCTCGATCGGCGGCGTGCTCGGGGGCGCCGCGCTCACGATTGCCAGCGGGTGGCATGCACACAGCTGGCGCGGAGTCGGCGCTTTGGTGGCCGTCGGCGTGCTCGCCACGGCGGCGCAACTGATGCTGACCCGGGCCTACGCGCACGGCAAGACGCTGGTGAACGCGAGCCTGCAATACCTGGGCATCGGTTTTTCTTTTGTCTACGGCGTGCTGCTGTTCGATGACCGCATCACCTGGGTGGCGGCGGGCGGCATGCTGTTGATCGTGGCGGCGGGGGTGTGGGCAGTGCG
>JAYUWC010000036.1:0-7464 GCA_043753755.1 Rhizobacter sp. | reverse complement strand
GTCGCCGTTGTGGGACATGTACAAGGAAGGCATCGACATCAGCACCATCCAGTGGGCCGAACACTAAAAATGGAACCCCCGGCTGCGGGGTGCCGCAGCCACCCCCCGAGGGGGTGCGGGGCCGCTTGGGAGCGGCCCGGCGCCAGCCCCGCGAACTGATCAGGAGTACGACATGGCATACAGCGAAAAAGTGGTTGAGCATTACGAGAATCCCCGCAACGTGGGCTCGTTCGACAAAGGCGACGACACGGTCGGCACCGGCATGGTTGGTGCGCCGGCTTGCGGCGACGTGATGAAGCTGCAGATCAAGGTCAACCCGAAAACCGGGCTGATCGAAGACGCGAAGTTCAAAACGTACGGCTGCGGCTCGGCCATCGCGTCGAGTTCGCTTGTGACCGAGTGGGTCAAGGGCAAGTCGCTCGACGAGGCGCTGACAATCAAGAACACGCACATCGCCGAAGAGTTGGCGCTGCCGCCGGTCAAGATTCATTGTTCGATCCTGGCCGAAGACGCGATCAAGGCAGCGGTCAACGACTACAAGGCCAAATCGGCGGCTCAACCGAAGGCAGCCTGACCGATGGCTGTGACCCTGACCGAAGCCGCGGCTCGCCACGTGATGCGCTACATGGCCAAGCGCGGCAAAGGTGTCGGCGTGCGGTTGGGCGTGAAGACCACAGGTTGCTCGGGGCTGGCCTACAAACTCGAATACGCCGATGAGTTTGCGCCCGAAGATGCCATCTTCGAAGGCCATGGCGTAAAGGTCCTGGTCGACCCCAAAAGCCTTCCTTACATCGACGGCACCGAACTCGACTTCGTCCGCGAAGGCCTCAACGAAGGATTCAAATTTCATAATCCCCGTGAGAAAGACCGCTGCGGTTGCGGCGAATCGTTCCGCGTTTAGTGACGGTGTTCTGTTTGAAAGGCGCGGCTTTGGTCGCGCTTTTTTATTGCCCATGAATCTCACCAGCACCGATTTCGAACTTTTCGATCTGCCTGCCCGGTTCATGCTCGATGCCGCGGCGCTCGACGTTCGCTGGCGCGGGTTGCAGGCCGAGGTTCATCCTGATCGCTTTGCCACCGAGGGCGCAGCGGCGCAGCGGGTCGCGATGCACTGGGCAGTTCGGGTCAATGAGGCTTACCGGCGCTTGAAAGACCCTTTGCAGCGCGCCGCCTATTTGTGCGAGTTGAACGGTGCAGCGATCGAAGCCGAGAACAATACCGTCATGTCGTCGGCCTTCCTGATGCAGCAAATGGAATGGCGCGAGGCGCTCGACGATGCCGCCACGCTCCCATCCGTCGAAGCGATTGCCGAAGGCGTGGCTGCGCACCGCCGAGGCGCCCTGACCGAGCTGCAACACACGCTCGATGCAGAGCGCAACTTCGCTGCAGCGGCGCAGCAGGTCAGGGCGCTGATGTTCGTCGAGCGACTAAGCCAAGACATCGATCGTCGCCTGGAAGCGCTGGGACAATAACGACATGGCTCTTTTGCAAATTTCAGAACCCGGCGGCGCTCCTGACCCGCACCAGCGCCGCATCGCGATCGGCATCGACCTTGGCACCACTCACTCGCTGGTCGCAGCTGTGCGCAACGGCGTGGCCGAGTGCTTGCCAGACGATTCAGGCCACGTGATATTGCCGTCCGTGGTGCGCTATCTCGCTGGCGGCAAACGTCAGATTGGCGCAGCCGCGCTCGCCGAGGCCGCGCTCGATCCGCGCAACACACTGGTGTCGATGAAGCGCTTCATGGGCCGCGGCTTGGCCGATGTCGAGGGCCGCGACAGACTGCCGTATGACTTCGTCGATGCGCCGGGCATGGTTAAGCTGCAAACGATCGACGGCGTCAAATCGCCTGTCGAGGTTTCGGCCGAAATTCTGGCGACCTTGAGGTTTCGCGCCGAAGACACGTTCAACGACGACGTGTTCGGTGCGGTCGTCACCGTGCCCGCCTATTTCGACGATGCGCAACGCCAGGCCACCAAAGACGCAGCACAACTCGCTGGGCTCAACGTGCTGCGCCTGATCAGCGAACCGACTGCCGCGGCCATCGCTTATGGTCTTGAGCACAGCGCAGAGGGTCTTTACGCCGTCTACGATCTGGGCGGCGGCACCTTCGACATCTCGTTGCTGCGCCTGACCCAAGGCGTGTTCGAAGTGGTTGCAACGGGCGGCGATTCAGCGCTGGGCGGCGACGACTTTGATGCAGCGCTCGCCGAGTGGGCCCTCACTGAGGCCCGCCTCGAGGCTCGCTCCCCACAAGACAAGCGCGCCGTGCTGGTGGCCGCACGCGCCGCGAAAGAAAAGCTCTCGGCAGCCGACCATGCGACGCTGGCTTGCCCGCTGGCTGAAGGCGAACTCGCGGTGCGCATCTCGCGCGAGCAGTTCACTGTGATCGCACTTCCGCTGTTGTCGCGCACGCTGCAAGCCGTGCGCAAAGTGCTGCGCGACGCCAAGATCGATAAAACCGAGGTCAATGGCGTGGTGATGGTTGGCGGCTCGACCCGCATGCCGATGGTGCAGGACGCAGTCGGCGCTTTCTTCGGCCAGACACCGCTGACCAACCTCAACCCCGATGAGGTCGTGGCACTCGGCGCCGCGATCCAGGCCAACACATTGGCGGGCAACGCAGGCGCCGATGAGTTGCTGTTGCTCGATGTGATCGCGCTCTCGCTCGGGCTCGAGACGATGGGCGGTCTGGTTGAACGCATCATTCCGCGCAACAGCACGATCCCGACCGCACGCGCGCAAGACTTCACCACCTTCAAAGACGGCCAGACGGCGATTGCGATCCATGTCGTGCAGGGCGAGCGCGAAGTCGTTACCGACTGCCGCTCGCTTGCGCGGTTCGAGCTGCGCGGCATTCCGCCGATGACCGCTGGCGCGGCGCGGGTGAGGGTGAGCTTCGCAGTCGATGCCAACGGTTTGTTGAATGTGACCGCGCGAGAAGAAACCTCGGGCGTCCAGGCCGCGATCAGCGTCAAGCCGAGCTACGGTTTGGCCGACGACGAGATCGCGCGCATGCTCAGCGAGAGCTTCAGCAGCGCCGAGGCCGACATGGTCGAGCGCAGTCTGCGCGAATCGCGGGTCGAGGCCGAGCGCATGCTGCTTGCGACCCGCGCAGCGCTGGTGGCCGATGGCGACCTGCTCGAGCCGGCAGAGCGCACCTTGGTCGAAACCTTGCTGGCAGCGCTGCAAGCCGCCCGCGAAGGCGCCGACCACCAAGCGATCGACGCGGCCGTCGAAGCCCTTGCGCAAGGCACCGAGGCATTCGCCGCCGAGCGCATGAATCGCAGCATTCGCGTCGCCCTTGCCGGGCGGCGGGTCGACCAGCTCTAAAACCTTTTCGCCCATGCCTGTCATCAAGATCCTGCCGCACGCCGAGTACTGCCCAAAGGGTGCCCAGATCGAGGCACCCAGCGGCACATCGATCTGCGAAGCGTTGCTCGACAACGCCATCAACATCGAGCATGCGTGCGAGCTGAGTTGTGCCTGCACCACTTGCCATGTGATCGTGCGTGAAGGCATGGCCTCGCTCGGTCAAATCGATGAAAGCGAAGAAGACCTGCTCGACCGCGCCTGGGGCCTCGAGCCCAATTCACGGCTTTCGTGCCAGGCGATTCTGTCGAACGAGAACGTGGTGATCGAGATCCCCAAATACACGATCAATCACGCCAAGGAAGCGCACTGACCATTCGTGGCCGGTAGTCGGCTGGCGGTCGGTCTTGATGCTTTCTTGATGCGCCCCCGGCGAGTCTCTACGGAGTCTTGACACGTTCACGCCCACCATTCGAGGCTCGAAAAACGCCTCATGGGGGACGTATGGACTTTGTGTATCTGGGCGCGATTGCCGCAATGGCGTTGGCGCTGCGGGGCCTGATTTCGGCGTGCGATCGTCTGGGGATACGCGCATGACCTGGCTCCACGCGCTTGGCGCTCTGGTGTCGGCCGGTCTGCTCGTCTACCTCGTCTATGCGTTGTTCAACGCCGAGGAGTTCTGATGACCTCCCAGGCCTGGACCCAACTCGTCGTCTTCTTGCTCGTGCTGGCCGTGATTGCCTGGCCGATGGGGCACTGGCTCGCGACTGTCGCCGAAGGGCGCCTGCCGCGATGGCTCGCGCCGGTGCGTGCGGTCGAGCGCATCCTCTACAAGGCGGCCGGTGTCGATGCCAATGCGAGCATGGGCTGGAAGCCCTACGCCGTTGGCTTGCTCACGTTCAGCGTGATGGGTGTGCTGGCCGTTTATGGGCTCCAGCGACTGCAGGGCCTGCTCCCGCTGAACCCCCAAGCGATGGCCGGTGTGAGTGCCGATTCGTCGTTCAACACCGCGATCAGCTTCGTCACCAACACCAACTGGCAAGGCTACGGCGGTGAAGCAACGATGAGCTACCTCACCCAAATGCTCGCGCTGACGGTGCAAAACTTCTTCTCTGCCGCCTCCGGCATAGCGGTGGTTTTCGCGTTGATCCGCGGTTTCGTTGCGCGCTCGTCGGGTGTGATCGGCAATGTCTGGGTCGACCTCACGCGCATCACGCTCTACGTGTTGATGCCGCTCTCGATCCTCTTCGCCACCTTGCTGATCGGGCACGGCGTGATTCAGAACTTCGATGGCTACAAAGAAGTGACCACGCTCGAGATGAATGTCTACCAAGCGCCCAAAAACGGCGCCGATGGCCAAGCGCTGAAAGACGAAAAGGGCATCGCGGTCACTGAAGATGCCAAGACGTCGACACAGCAAATCGCGATGGGCCCGGTCGCTTCGCAAGAGGCCATCAAGCTGCTCGGCACCAACGGTGGCGGCTTCTTCAACGCCAATTCGGCGCACCCGTTCGAAAACCCGACGCCGCTCACGAATTTCTTGCAAATGTTGTCCATCTTTCTCATCCCGGCCGGGTTGGTGTTTGCATTCGGCCGCCTGGTTGGCGACATGCGGCAGGGATGGGCTGTGCTCGCAGCGATGACGGTGATGTTCGCGGTTTCGGTGTTGATCGTGACACCGGCCGAGCAGGCCGGTAACCCGCAGTTCGCTGCGCTCGGCGTCGATCAGGCGTCAAGCACGTTGCAGTCGGGCGGCAACATGGAGGGCAAGGAAACCCGCTTCGGCATCACTGCCACCACGCTGTTCGCTGCGGTCACCACAGCCGCGTCATGCGGAGCGGTCAACGGCATGCACGACTCGTTCATGCCGCTAGGCGGTGCGGTGCCGATGGTGTTGATGCAGCTCGGCGAGGTGGTGTTCGGCGGTGTCGGTTCGGGCCTCTACGGCATGTTGATGTTCGCAATCTTGGCGGTCTTCATTGCCGGGCTGATGATCGGCCGCACGCCCGAGTACCTCGGCAAGAAGATCGAAGCCTTCGACATGAAGATGACCTCGATCGCAATTTTGGTCACGCCGATTCTGGTGCTCGCAGGCACGGCCCTCGCGGTCGTGTCGGAGGCAGGCAAGGCGGGCATCTCCAACCCCGGCGCGCACGGTTTCTCAGAGATTCTTTACGCGTTCAGTTCAGCGGCCAACAACAACGGCAGCGCCTTCGCAGGGTTGTCGGCCAACACGCCGTTCTACAACGCACTGCTGGCGGTGGCGATGTGGATCGGGCGCTTCGCGGTGATCGTGCCGGTGCTCGCCATTGCCGGCAACCTGGCATCGAAGAAGCGGCTGCAAGTCACTGCCGGTACCTTGCCGACGCATGGCCCGCTGTTTGTCGTGCTGCTGCTCGGCTCGGTCTTACTGGTGGGTCTTTTGAACTACGTGCCGGCGCTCGCGCTCGGCCCCGTCGTCGAACACTTGATGTTGTGGAGCGGCAAATGAACTCGCGCACGCCCTTGGCCGCTGAGCCTCCCGCCATGTCATCCACCCAACGTTCGTTTTCTTTGCTCGACAAACGCCTGGCCGTGCCAGCGATGCTTCAAGCCTTCAACAAGTTGAGCCCACGAGTGCAATGGCGCAACCCGGTTATGTTCGTCGTCTACATCGGCAGCATCATCACCACGGTGCTCTGGGTGCAAGCGCTGGTCGGCAAAGGCGAAGCGCCTGCAGGGTTCATCCTCGCAATCGCACTGTGGCTTTGGTTCACCGTGCTGTTTGCCAATTTCGCCGAGGCTCTTGCCGAAGGGCGCAGCAAGGCACAGGCTGCCTCGCTGCGCGGCATGAAGCGCCAGGTCATGGGCAAGCGGCTGCAAGATCCCAAGTACGGCTCACCATGGATCCCGATCTCGACCGACGAGTTGCGAAAGGGTGCCGTGGTGCTTGTCGAAACCGGCGATGTGATTCCGCTCGACGGCGAGGTCATCGAAGGCGTGGCCTCGGTCGACGAGAGCGCGATCACGGGCGAATCGGCGCCGGTGATCCGCGAATCGGGCGGCGACTTCTCGTCGGTTACCGGTGGTACGCGGGTGCTGTCTGACTGGCTGGTCGTGCGCATCGGCGTGAATCCGGGCGAATCGTTCGTCGACCGCATGATCGCGATGGTCGAAGGTGCGAAGCGGCAAAAGACGCCGAACGAGATCGCGCTCAACATCTTGCTGGTCGCGCTGACCATCGTGTTCCTGGTCGTGGTGGTGACGCTACTGCCGATGTCGATCTTCAGTGTCGAGACAGCCAAGCTCGGATCGGCGGTGACGATAACGACGCTGATTGCGCTGTTGGTATGCCTGATCCCGACGACGATAGGCGCGTTGCTGTCTGCTATCGGCGTGGCCGGTATGAGCCGCATGATGCAGGCGAACGTGATCGCGACCTCGGGCCGTGCGGTCGAAGCGGCTGGCGATGTCGACGTGTTGCTGATGGACAAGACCGGCACCATCACGCTCGGCAACCGCCAGGCCTCGGCCTTCATGCCTGCCAAAGGTGTGACCGATCAGGCGCTGGCCGACGCGGCGCAACTCGCATCGCTCGCCGATGAAACGCCCGAGGGCCGCAGCATCGTCGTGCTTGCGAAGCAAAAGTTCAACCTCCGTGAGCGTGAGATGGCGAGCCTGGGCGCCACCTTCGTGCCCTTCACTGCGCAAACGCGTATGAGCGGCATCGACCTGGCCACTGGCGGCCAGCCGCGGCAGATTCGCAAGGGTGCGGGCGACGCGCTTCGCAGACACGTCGAATCGCTCGGCGGCCAATGGCCGGCCGAGGTGCAGGCCTGTGCAGACGATGTGTCTCGTCGCGGCAGCACGCCGCTGGCGGTCGCAGATGGCGCGCGCGTTCTGGGAGTCGTCGAGCTGAAAGACATCGTCAAGGGCGGCATCAAAGAGCGCTTCGCCGAGCTGCGCCGCATGGGCATCAAGACCATCATGATCACCGGCGACAACAAGCTTACTGCGGCAGCGATCGCGGCCGAGGCCGGCGTCGACGACTTTCTCGCCGAAGCCACGCCCGAGGCCAAGCTGAAGATGATCCGCGACTACCAGGCCGAAGGCCGCATGGTCGCGATGACGGGCGACGGCACCAACGACGCGCCGGCCCTGGCGCAGGCCGAC
>JAYUWC010000035.1:0-2427 GCA_043753755.1 Rhizobacter sp. | reverse complement strand
CGGCCTCGATGCGGGCCCAGTCGGCCACACCGTCTTCCATCGTCACGGTCACGTTTTTCATGTCGGCTCTCTGATTCGTCAGAAGACACGATTTTCGTGCAGCACGAACTTCGTGTCAACGTTCAGCCGTGACCCTTGAGTCGCATTTCAGCCGCCCGCGCGTGGGCTTGCAACCCTTCGCCGTAAGCCAGCTCGGCCGCGATCGGCCCCAACTTCTGTGCGCCCGCTTCGCTGACCTCGATCAGGCTGCTGCGCTTTTGAAAGTCGTACACACCCAGCGGCGACGAGAAGCGCGCGGTGCCCGAGGTCGGCAGCACGTGGTTCGGGCCGGCGCAGTAGTCGCCCAGGCTTTCGCTCGTGAACGCGCCGAGAAAGATTGCACCGGCGTGGCGCAGCTGCGGCTCCCACTTGTGCGGGTCGCGCGAGCTGACTTCGAGGTGCTCGGGCGCGATGCGGTTGCTGATCTCGCAGGCCTCTTCCATGCTGCGCGTCTTGATTAGCGCGCCGCGGCCTTCGAGCGAGGCGCGAATCACGGCATGGCGCGGCATCGCAGCCAGCAGGCGGTCGATCGCCGACTTGACCTGCGCGATGTAGGCCGCGTCGGGGCAGAGGAGGATGCTCTGCGCCATCTCGTCGTGCTCGGCCTGGCTGAACAAGTCCATCGCGACCCAGTCGGCCGGCGTCGTGCCGTCGGCGAGCACCAGAATTTCGCTCGGGCCGGCGATCATGTCGATGCCGACCGTGCCGAACACGCGCCGCTTGGCACTCGCCACATAGGCATTGCCCGGGCCGGTGATCTTGTGCACGGCGGCAATCGTTGTCGTGCCGTACGCGAGCGCGCCAACGGCCTGCGCGCCGCCGATCGTGAACACGCGATCGACGCCGGCGATCGCGGCCGCAGCCAGCACCATCGCGTTGCGCTCACCCTTCGCGCCTTCGGGCGTGCTATCCCTTCGGGCTGGCGTGGGCACCGTCATCACGATCTCACCGACACCGGCCACCTTGGCCGGCAGCGCGTTCATCAACACGCTCGACGGGTAGGTTGCCTTGCCGCCCGGCACGTAGATGCCGACGCGGTCGAGCGGCGTGACCTTCTGGCCGAGCAGCGTGCCGTCTTCGTCACGGTAGCTCCACGAGCGGCCCGAGGCTTCGAGCTGGCGCGCGTGGTAGCTGCGCACACGGTCGGCAGCGGCTTCGAGCGCGTCGCGTTGCGGGGTGGGAATCGCGCTCAACGCGGCGAGCAAATCGGCACGCGGGATCTCGAGCGCGGCCACGCTCGGGGCGCACACGCCGTCGAACCGCTCGGTGTACTCGAGCACCGCCGCGTCGCCGCGCGCGCGCACGTCAGCCAGAATGGCCGCAACGCGTTGCTCGATCGCCTCGTCGGTCTCGGCCGACCAGTGCAGCACGCGCTGGAGTTCGGCTTCGAAATCGGCCGCGCTGGTGTCGAGCAACCGAATGTTCACTGCGTTCGATGTATTCATGGCAACGGCCCCACGGCTTTCTCGAACGCATCGACGATCGCGCGGATCGGCTCACGCTTGAGCTTGAGCGCCGCCTGGTTGACGATCAGCCGCGACGAGATGTTCATGATCTGCTCGACCTCGACCAGGTGGTTCGCGCGCAAGGTGTTGCCACTGGACACGAGGTCGACGATCGCATCGGCCAGGCCGGTTAGCGGCGCCAGCTCCATCGAGCCGTAGAGCTTGATCAGGTCGACGTGCACGCCCTTGTTCGCGAAGTGATCGCGCGCGATCCGTGTGAACTTGGTCGCCACACGGATGCGCGAGCCCTGCTTGACGGCGGCGGCGTAGTCGAAATCGGATCGCACTGCCACGCTCATGCGGCACTTCGCGATGTCGAGGTCGAGCGGTTGGTACAGGCCCTCGCCGCCGTGCTCGAGCAGCGTGTCTTTGCCGACCACGCCGAGGTCGGCGCCGCCGTATTGCACATACGTCGGCACGTCGGAGGCACGCACCAGCACAAGCCGAACGTCGGCCCGGCTGGTGCCGATGATCAGCTTGCGCGAGGTCGACGGGTCTTCGGTGACCGCGATGCCCGCAGCTTCGAGCAGCGGCACGATCTCGTCGAAGATGCGGCCTTTGGGCAGCGCGAACGTGATCATGCGCGGAAGCGCTCGATGTCGGCGCCGATGCCGCGCAGCTTCGCTTCCATCTGGTCGTAGCCGCGGTCGAGGTGGTAGATGCGGTCGACGACCGTGTCGCCCTCGGCCACGAGCCCGGCGATGACGAGGCTGGCGGAAGCACGCAGGTCGGTCGCCATCACGGTCGCGCCTGACAACCGCGGGGTGCCGTGCACGACCGCCGTGTGCCCGTCGACCTCGATCTTCGCGCCCAGGCGGACCAGTTCGTTGACGTGCATGAAGCGGTTTTCGAAAATCGTTTCGGTGACGACCGAGGTGCCGTC
>JAYUWC010000034.1:0-7539 GCA_043753755.1 Rhizobacter sp. | reverse complement strand
GCATCCTTCCAGGCGACAAGGTCACCGTTGAGTTGACGCCCTACGACTTGAGCCGGGCACGCATCGTGTTTCGTGCCAAGTAAAAGCGGTTTTAAGGTTTAGGAGAAGGCAATGAAAGTCGCAGCATCGGTCAAAAAAATGTGCCGCAATTGCAAAGTGATTCGTCGCAAAGGTGTCGTTCGCGTCATCTGCACCGACCCGCGTCACAAGCAGCGTCAAGGTTAAAGCCGTCAGGCTAAGAGAGAACGAACATGGCACGTATTGCTGGCATCAACATCCCGCCCCACAAGCACACCGAGATCGGCCTCATGTCGATCTACGGCATCGGCCGCACGACCGCCCAGAAAATTTGTACTAACAGCGGCGTGCCTTTCGATCGCAAGGTCAAGGATTTGACCGACGGTGATCTCGAGAGGATTCGCGAGGAGATCGGCCGTATCACGATCGAGGGCGACTTGCGTCGCGAAATGTCGATCAACATCAAGCGGCTGATGGATCTGGGTTGTTACCGTGGTTTCCGTCATCGTCGCGGCTTGCCGGTCCGCGGTCAGCGCACCAAGACGAATGCACGCACCCGCAAGGGCCCGCGTAAGTCGGGCGTCGTGAAGAAGTGATCTGACGCCGTCGTCGCATCGCATCTCAAAGATTAGGTAAAGGTCAACATGGCTAAGTCACCCGTCAACACCGCCGCCCAGCGCGTGCGCAAAAAAGTCCGCAAGAACGTCGCGGACGGCGTTGCCCACGTCCACGCTTCGTTCAACAACACGATCATCACCATCACCGACCGGCAGGGCGGTGCGCTGTCTTGGGCCTCGAGCGGTGGCCAGGGTTTCAAGGGCTCGCGTAAGAGCACGCCGTTTGCTGCGCAGGTCGCAGCGGAAGTTGCAGGTCGCGCTGCACAAGACCAGGGCATTAAAAACCTCGACGTGCGGATCAAAGGGCCTGGCCCAGGTCGCGAGTCGTCGGTGCGCGCATTGGCCTCGCTCGGCATTCGCATCAATTCGATTTCCGACGTGACGCCGGTTCCACACAACGGTTGCCGGCCGCAAAAGCGCCGTCGCATCTGAGCTCCAACGATTTCGTCGTCGGCGGTGCCTCCAAGCACCGCCGATTTTTTCGCTTCTGCCTTGCCTTGAGCGTCGGTAGAAATTGAAGCCCACCGTCTGAGCGCACAAAACAACACTCGCCAGACTCGCGCAAGCTGCCGTCTTTCGACCCAGCCGCCTGCGTTAGATCGACAAAGGAAGCAACGTGGCACGTTTTCTAGGCCCTAAGGGCAAACTCTCACGCCGTGAAGGCACTGACCTCTTCCTGAAGAGCGCTCGTCGCCCGATCGGGGACAAGGTCAAGTTCGACAGCAAGCCGGGACAGCACGGGCGCACCTCGGGCACTCGCACTTCCGATTTTGGTCTGCAGCTGCGCGAGAAGCAGAAGGTCAAGCGGATGTACGGCATCTTGGAGCGCCAGTTCCGCCGGTACTTTGCAGAGGCTGAGCGCCGCAAAGGCAACACCGGCTCCAACTTGCTGATGCTGCTCGAGTCGCGGCTCGACAACGTCGTCTCCGCATGGGTTTCGGTTCGACCCGCGCCGAGGCGCGTCAGATGGTCTCGCACAAGTCGATCACGGTGAACGGCCAGTCGGTGAACATCGCCTCCTACCTGGTCAAGCCGGGCGATGCGGTTGGCGTGCGCGAAAAATCGAAGAAGCAATTGCGCATCATTGATGCGGTCAAGCTCGCTGAAGGTCAGGGCATGCCGAACTGGGTGACCGTCGATGCTGCGAAGCTCGAAGGCATCTTCAAGAAGACGCCTGACCGCGACGAATTCGGCGCCGACATCAAAGAAGCGCTGATCGTCGAGCTTTACTCGCGATAAGCCAGATTCCGCGGCGGGCGCCTGAGCGCCGCCGCGATGCGTCGCTGTGCTTTGCCGGGCACACAGCGAGACATCTCTGGCCCGGCGCTGTGTCCATCAGCCTTATCGGTGTAACGAGCCGAGGGTATTGAGACGTACAGGACTTCAATGCAAACCAATCTGCTGAAACCCAAAGCCATCAACGTTGAACCGCTCGGTGGCAACCGTGCCAAAGTCACCCTCGAGCCGTTTGAACGTGGCTATGGCCACACGCTCGGCAACGCACTGCGTCGCGTGCTGCTGTCGTCCATGGTTGGCTATGCGCCCACCGAAGTGACGATCGCCGGCGTGTTGCACGAGTATTCGGCCATCGACGGCGTGCAAGAAGACGTCGTTCACATCATGCTGAACCTGAAGGGCGTGGTGTTTCGCCTGCACAACCGTGACGAAGTGACGCTGGTGCTGCGCAAAGAGGGGGAAGGCCCGGTCACGGCCGGCGACATTCAGACCCCGCACGACGTCGAGATCATCAACCCAGAGCACGTCATCGCGCACCTGTCGCATGGTGGCAAGCTCGACATGCAGATCAAGGTCGAGAAGGGCCGCGGCTACGTGCCAGGCACGATGCGGCGTTACGGCGACGAGCCGACCAAGTCGATCGGCCGCATCGTGCTCGACGCGTCATTCTCGCCGGTCGCGCGCGTGAGCTACACGGTCGAGTCGGCCCGCGTCGAGCAGCGCACCGACCTGGACAAGCTGGTGATGGAAATCAACACCAACGGCGCGATTACGCCCGAAGAAGCGATCCGTAACTCAGCCAAGATCTTGGTTGAGCAGTTGATGGTGTTTGCACAGCTCGAAGGTGAGATCAGCGCGTTCACCGATGCGCCCGTGGCTCGCAACACGCAGTTCGACCCGATCTTGCTTCGCCCGGTCGACGAGCTCGAGCTCACGGTGCGCTCGGCCAACTGCCTCAAGGCGGAAAACATTTACTACATCGGCGACTTGATCCAACGCACCGAGACCGAGCTGCTCAAGACCCCGAACCTGGGTCGCAAGTCGCTCAACGAAATCAAGGAAGTGCTGGCTTCGCGCGGGCTCACGCTGGGCGCGCGCCTGGAAAACTGGCCGCCGCAGGGTCTGGACAAGCGATAACGCCTCATTAAGAGGAAAGGACGGCCAGCAGGCCGTCACCGGATGACAAACGCGTGGAGTCACCCCCTCGCTTTTGATCGTGCAAGCCCCAGTACCTGATACGGCTGGGGTTCTACAAGTTAGTCGAAAAGGAACAGCACCATGCGTCACCGCCACGGTCTCCGCAAACTCAACCGCACCAGCGAGCATCGTCAAGCGATGTTGCGCAATATGTGCAATTCGCTGCTTCAGCACGAGGCGATCAAGACCACGGTCCCCAAGGCCAAGGAGCTGCGGCGTGTTGTCGAGCCGCTCATCACGCTGGCCAAGGAAGCGACGTTGGCGAATCGCCGACTCGCCTTCAACCGCACCCGCGACCGCGACATCGTGTCCAAGCTATTTAACGAGCTCGGTCCTCGCTATCAGGCACGCCCAGGCGGCTACACCCGAATCTTGAAGATGGGCTTCAGGGCTGGCGACAACGCCCCGATGGCGTTCGTCGAGTTGGTCGACCGACCCGAAGCGGCCGCCGAGGAGGAAGTAGCCGAGGCGTAAGCTCTGACTTGATCTTCCGACCTCAAAAGGGCCTGCATTTGCGGGCTCTTTTGCTTGGGGTACCCGTCTCGCGGCAAGGTAAAGCACAGGCTTGTCGCATCGACGCAAAATCAACGCCCATGCACATTCGACGTTTCGCACCTTTGGGTCTGCAGTTCCCGCTTGCCGCGCTGCTTATTGCGCTGCTGGCCTCCGGTGGACTGCACATTGGTGCAGTGCAGGCTGCCGAAGACTTTCTCGATCCCGAGGTCGCCTTCAAGGTCGAGGCCCGGGCGCTGGACCTGCAGACGGTTGAAATCAGCTACTCGATCGCTCCCGGCTACTACCTCTATCGCGAACAGTTCCACTTCACCGCCGAGGGGACGACGCTGGGCCCCCCGAGGTTGCCCGCGGGCAAGACCAAGTTCGACGAAACCTTTCAAAAAACGGTCGAGACTTACCGCGAGGGCGTTCGAGTCGTAATTCCCGTGCAGCAGGCGGCGAGCAGCTTCGTCTTGGTCGCGACCAACCAGGGTTGCGCTGACAGAGGCCTCTGCTACCCGCCGCAGGCCCGCAATATCGAAGTCAGGCTGGCTGGCTTCGGCGGCGATGGAAGTGCCCGCGTGCTGCCGGCCGGTGTATCCAAAGCACGCATCGGCGGCAACGCGACGCAAGCCGCGGCTTCGGCTCCAACGTCAACCGCGCCGCCCACCGCACCATCGGTCTTGCCCACCTTCGCCGCCGACGATGTAGGCATCGACACCGCCTTGCGCAGCGGCAAATTTTGGACGGTCATCGGTGTCTTCTTCGTGGCTGGCGCCTTGCTGTCGTTGACGCCCTGCGTGTTGCCGATGTTGCCCATCCTGTCGTCGATCATCGTCGGCCACGGCGCGCAGGTCTCTCGCGGACGAGGCCTGGCGTTGGCGGCGAGCTACTCGCTCGGCATGGCCCTGGTCTACACCGCCTTCGGCGTGGCGGCGGGCTTGGCTGGCGAAGGCCTGGCGGCCATGCTGCAGAAGCCGTGGGTGCTCGTGCTGTTTGCGGCCGGCATTGTGGCGCTCGCGTTGTCGATGTTCGGTGTCTACGAGCTGCAGCTGCCATCGTCGCTTACCGGTCGCCTGTCGAACGCCTCGCGCCGATTGCCCGCGGGGCGCTTTGCCGGCGTGTTCGCGATGGGCGGAATATCGGCGTTGATCGTCAGCCCCTGCGTGGCCGCGCCGCTCGCCGGAGCGCTTGTCTACCTCAGCCAGACCCGCGACGTGTGGTTGGGCGGTACCGCGCTGTTTTCGCTCGCCGCCGGAATGAGCGTGCCGCTTTTACTGATGGGCGCGTCGGCTGGCGCATTGCTTCCGCGGGCCGGCGGATGGATGGACGAGATCAAACGGTTCTTCGGCGTGTTGTTGCTCGGAGTCGCAATCTGGATGCTGCAATCCGTGCTGCCCGGGGCGCTGTCGCTCGCGTTCTGGGGTGCACTCGTGCTGGCGAGCGGCGTGATGCTGATGACCGGTGGTGACCGCCACCACGCTGCTCCCAACACGCGTCTGGGGCGACGGGCCGTGGCAGCGGTGCTTGCGGTGTGTGGCGTGCTGCAACTTGTGGGGGCCGCCTCCGGCGGTAGCGATCCGCTGCAGCCCTTGCTCCACTTGCGCGCAACCGCAAGTGGCGGCGCATCGGTGGCCGACGCGGGGCCGACCTTCACGACGGTGCGCAATGTCATGCAGCTCGACGATGCGTTGCGCACGGCAAGCCGTCCGGTGATGCTCGATTTCTATGCCGATTGGTGCGTCTCGTGCAAAGAAATGGAACGCTTCACCTTCGTCGACCCGGCGGTTCAGAAGAAGATGGGTGGCGCGTTGCTGTTGAAGGCCGATGTCACCGCCAACTCGGATGAAAACCGCGAATTGCTCAAGCGCTTCAACCTCTTCGGCCCGCCCGGCACGATCTTCTTCGATGCGCAGGGCCGCGAAATCACGGCCGCACGCATCGCCGGCTTTCAAGACAGCACGCGCTTTTTGCAGACCTTGGCGACCGCGGGGCTCTGAAAAGATGGAACGCGGTAGCGTCATGTGCTATAGTATTAGGCTCAGTCGCGAGGTGGAGCAGTCTGGTAGCTCGTTGGGCTCATAACCCAAAGGTCGCAGGTTCAAATCCTGCCCTCGCAACCACAAGATTCACGAACAAAAACAACAATTAACGAATCGGCAAACGCCGCCCCAGTGGGCGGCGTTTTGCTTTGTGGCAGCGCTGCAATTCGGCCCTGCACCTGCACCTGCACCTGCACCTGCACCTGCAATCGCAATCGCAATCGCGATTGCGATTGCGATTGCACGAGCCAGTCGGCGAAGTCTTAGTCCGGAGTCGTAGCGGGCGAACTCCACTGAGAGCGCGAACCCGTTCCAGCGCATCAACCGCTGGGCCTGCGCAAGGCGTCAACCAGTTAGCGGTGCAGCTCATCGGCCAGCTCTTTGAAGAAAACAGCTCGCGCGAACCGGCCGCACGCCGCTCCGCTGAGACGCGATTACCAGCGTTACCAGGCCGATGCGTTCGGCCAAGCCGCGAAAAACCGATCAGCACTACATCGCTCCGCGCGGCCAACAACCCGTCAAAGATTTGCGGAATCAATGACGCCGGCTGCGTCGACTCGACGAGTAAAAACTGCCGGCAACATGCGCCGATCGCATCGATCGCTTCGAGCCGTTCGTCACCCTCGCTTGCCGCCCATATCGTGTCAGCAGAATCAGCGGCACGTTAAGACGAGGGGCCGGGTGAGCGACATAGCCGACTGCGCCAAACGTGGCTCACCGCAACCACCGCGGCGTTACGATTGCGCAGTCGCTCCTCGGCTCTCGCACATCGTCGCCCACGGGCGAAATCTGCACCATCCCCCATCGAG
This sequence comes from Rhizobacter sp., assembly GCA_043753755.1. Lineage (GTDB taxonomy): Bacteria > Pseudomonadota > Gammaproteobacteria > Burkholderiales > Burkholderiaceae_C > LMDS01. Next base: position 1,125 of record JAYUWC010000034.1, on the reverse strand, counting down.
CGTAGCGCCCGGAAGCCGGCGTCGACTACGCTTGCTTCGCAACCCGCGTTGCCGCCGCCTCGACGCGCCGGCTCGGCGTGCGGTTCGCATCCACTCTGCGAGGTGCGTGATGGAGTTCCCGACCCAAGTCAACACGACAACGCCCGAAGCCGTTCAAAAGCGGCGAGACGAAGTTTTCGCGCTGGCGCGAAAAGAACTTCCGCCCCCGCCGGCTTCACCCGATGGCCGCACGGACCTGCCCGCCACCTACATCGGCCTGGCCTTGTCTGGCGGCGGCATTCGCAGCGCGACCTTCTCGCTCGGTGTCTTGCAGGCGCTTGCGCTTTGCCGCAAGGAAGAAGCGGCAAGCGGCAACACGCCTTACCTCGGCTCGCTGTTGGCGTCGATTGATTACCTGTCGACCGTCAGTGGTGGTGGCTATGTCGGCAGCTTTCTGGCGAGCCTGTTTCTCGCCGGCCGCGTCAGCGCCGCATCGACACACTCGCCGCACGATGCTGCCCCGCTGCAGGCGGCCGAAGACGCGGTGAAGTCGCTTTCGATCGACCCGCCCGGGCGCATCCACGCCGACCGGGATCGGCGAATGGAAAACACCTGCACCTTCCCGCTCGCGTGGTTGCGCGAGAACGGCCGATACCTGGCCCCCACGGGCGCCGGCGACATCGCCTACGACGCTGCGCTGGCGCTGCGCAACTGGATCGCGATCCACTACGTTCTCGGCACCGTCTTCATGCTCGCCTTCGCGCTGCTCGCCTTGCTGCGGCTGCCTTTGCAAGACTGGGTCGAACCGCTGCGCGAGGCCCTGGTGCGAGGGCCGATGCAGCTACCAATGCAGACTCGATCGAGCAACGAACACGCTTTTGACTGGTGGTGGAGCGCCACGGTCTACCTGCCGCTGGCCAGCTTAGTGTTGTGGGCTTGCCCGGCCGGACTGGCCTATTGGTGGGTCGGCGAGAAGACCTTGGCCGGTGTCAGCTGGGCCGCCTTCGGTTCGATGTTGATCGTGCTCGGCCTGTGGGTCATCGCACTCGCCGACCCGATGCCCGCACGCCAGCACGCGGCGGCTGGCTCCGCGAGCCTGGTCATGCTCAGCCTGGTCTTCTATTTCGCGGTGCGGGTGTTCACGCC
>JAYUWC010000033.1:0-7568 GCA_043753755.1 Rhizobacter sp. | reverse complement strand
TCGCCCCGATGCTGGTGCTGGCCGCGGGTCTTTTCCTGATCCAGCGTTGGCAAGAAAACGTCCAGATTTCGACGGCGGCTGAAGTCGATGCGGCGCTTCTGGCCGATGATCTGCCGCCAACGGCTTATCGAGACGTGGGATTTGCCGAGTTTTTGAAGACTCCCGGCGAGTGAAGGGGCGTACTTGACGCTGCTTATCGCTTGCGTTTGCGCTGAGGGGCGGCATCGAACCCGCGTCATAGCCCTCGCGTACTTCTTGCTCGGTTTGAGTTGGGTTTCGTTCGCCACTGCCCAGGTTCCCGGCACGATTAAGCCGACCCCGAAAGCCACGGCAGAGCAAGGCGCCCGCTGGAGCGACCTCAGGCCCGGGCAGCAAACGATCTTGCAGCCGCTCGAGAAAGAGTGGGCGGGTCTCGACGGGCGCAGCAAGCAAAAGTGGGTCGAACTCTCGGCGCGTTTCTCCATGTTGACGCCCGCAGAGCAGTTGCGCGTTCAGGAGCGCATGAGTGCATGGGTGAAGATGACGCCCCTTGAGCGTGGCGAAGCACGGGCAAATTTTCAGGAAGCCAAGCAGGCGCCGGTTCAAAATCGGCAAGAACGCTGGAAAGCCTACCAAGCCTTGTCGCCCGAAGAACGCGAGCAGTTCGCGACTCGCGCTGCACCGGCCGACGCGACCCGCAAGGCCAGTGCGCCGATTGGGCGCGTCGATAAATCGAGCCGCGATCCGGTGATGCTTCAGTCTAAGTCGAACATTGTTCCGAACCCGGCGCTCACCGCCGCGCCGAAGGCAGTGGCGCCTACGGTTGTCCAGGCACGCCCTGGCGCCAGCACTACGCTGATCACACGACGGCCAACGCCGCCGGGTCATCAGCAAACTGGTTTGCCGAAGATCACCGCGACGCCCGATTTCGTCAACAAAGCCACACTGCTGCCGCAACGGGGGCCACAAGGTGCAGCCACGCGTGCTGCGGCGGCCCCAGCTCCCGAGCCCGCACCTCAGCAATGATCGTCCCGCACGGGGCCGATGACCGCGAGTTTCCCTTGGTCGCACCCAGCTTGCCTCGGCGGATGGCGTCGTTCGTTTACGAAGGCCTTTTATTGTTTGGCATCGGTCTCATCCCGGGTGCACTCGGCGCCTTCTTTGTGGCGTCGACCGGTCACACGCACCCGCTGCAGAGCGACACCGTTCTGCGCGCGATCACACTGGCAATCTACGCGGTTTACTTCAGCTGGTTCTGGTCGGCACGCGGGCAGACGTTGCCAATGCAGACATGGCATATCCGAGTGGTCACAACGCAAGGCCAGCCGTTGTCGCAAGCTCGCGCGCTGATGCGATTCGTTGCCAGTTGCGCATGGGTTGCGCCGGCAGCTTGGGTCGCATCGGCTAACGACTGGAGTCGATGGCAAGGGCTGGCGGCTGTCGGGGTCGGGGTGGTCGCCTATGCGCTGCTGGCGCTCGTTCAACCGCAACGGCAGTTTTGGCATGACGCCCTGTGTGGCACTCGCCTGATCGACGCGCGCAGCGCGACATCACCGCCTTGAGCGCCGCACTGGCGAGGCACAATTCGTCTCCATGAAGAACCCGCACAAGGGCCGAACCGGCCTCGACCGCGTGATCCACGCGGCAGGCTACTCGTCGGCCGGGTTATGCGGCGCCTACCACGGCGAAAGCGCGTTTCGGCAGGAGGTGTGGCTCGCCGCGGTATTGGTGCCGCTGGCGTTCTGGCTCGGCCAAGGTTGGGTCGAAATTGCGCTGCTCGCTGGCTCGGTCGTGTCGGTGCTGATCGTGGAACTGCTCAATTCAGCGATCGAGGCCGCTATTGATCGCATCTCCTTCGAGTTGCACGAACTGTCGAAGCGCGCCAAAGATATCGGCAGTGCAGCCGTAATGCTATCGCTCCTGCTCTGCGGTGGTATCTGGCTGGCCGCTCTCTGGCAACGCTTTGGCCACTGAAGCCGACAACATGACCAAAACTCAATTTCAATCTCGACCTGCGTCTTTTGCGGCTCACGACCCAGTGCGTTAAGTGGTTGCTTCTCCGCAGCTCGGCTCACAGCCCACGAGATGGGCCAGAGGGGCTGGAAGCGGGTCTACGGCGGTGGACGCGCCGAGCTGATGGGCGTGGTAGCCGATGCGGCACTCGAGGCGGGCGGCTTGACCGTCGGCGTGATTCCAGAATCCCTGATGGCCCGCGAATTGAGGCACCCGGGGCTGACCGAGCTGTACGGGGGCGACGCCATGCACCAGCGCAGAACTTTGATGGCCGAATACAGCGATGCGTTCATCGCCCTTCCCGGCGGCAACGGTACCTTTGAGGAACTCTTTGAGGTCTGGACTCGGCGGCAGCTCGGCGACCACGGCAAGCCGCTGGGCTGACGTTATGCTGCTGGCTACTACGACACCTTGCTCGGTTTCCTGCAGCACAACACAGTAGTAAATTTCATGACACAAGGGGAAAACGCCTTGCTGTCAGTCGATACCGAGCCTACGAAAGCTTCTCTGGCGAATCGCCGAACATTAGCCAACGCTTGCGTCGCCGCTGAACCGCTCAAGCATCTCAGTTGGCTGCAACTCAAACGGCCTCGTCGTCGGTCTCGCCGGTTCGGATCCGAATCACCTGTTCGACTGCAGTAACGAAGATTTTGCCGTCACCGATCTTGCCAGTCTTGGCGGCGCGAATGATCGCTTCGATGCAGCGGTCTACGTCCGTGTCTTTGACAACCACCTCGACCTTCACCTTGGGCAAGAAGTCGACCACATACTCGGCTCCGCGGTAGAGCTCGGTATGACCTTTTTGCCGACCAAAGCCCTTCACTTCAGTGACGGTCAAGCCGGTGACGCCGACTTGACCCAACGCCTCGCGAACCTCTTCGAGCTTGAACGGTTTAACGACCGCGGTGATCTGTTTCATGGCGAAGCTCCTGAGGCAATGAGACTGGGATGGGACGAGTTTACGCGCGGAAATTCGACGTGATCGGGTAGCGCCAGTCGCGCCCGAACGCGCGGTGGGTAATACGAATGCCTACCGGCGCCTGGCGCCGTTTGTACTCGTTGATCTTGATCAGCCGCGTGACTCGTTCGACATCAGCGGCAAGAAATCCGGCGGCGACGATTTCATTAACTCCCTGGTCGAGTTCCATGTAGCGAACCAAGATCGCATCGAGCACGTCGTAAGGCGGCAGGCTGTCCTGGTCTGTCTGATCGGCACGCAGTTCGGCTGAAGGTGGCCGCGTGATGATGCGTTCGGGAATCACCTCACGGCCCTGCGCATTTTTCCAGGCCGCAAGTCGGTAGACCAACGTCTTGGCCACATCCTTGATCACCGCGAAGCCGCCCGCCATGTCGCCATAGAGCGTGCAATAGCCAGTCGCCATCTCGCTCTTGTTGCCGGTGGTCAAAACGATCGCGCCAAACTTGTTCGATAACGCCATCAACAGCGTGCCGCGAATGCGCGCCTGAATGTTCTCTTCGGTCGTGTCTTCAGCACGGCCGGCAAACTCTGCCGCGAGGCTTTGCTTGAATTGCTCGAATATCGGCACGATCGAGATTTCGTCGTAGCGCACACCGAGCCGGGTGGCCATGTCGCGGGCGTCGATCCATGAGATGTCGGCTGTATACGGCGACGGCATCATCACTGTGCGCACTCGAGCTGCACCAAGGGCGTCGACCGCTATCGCCAACACCAACGCCGAGTCGATACCGCCGGAGAGGCCGATGATCACCCCCGGAAAGCCGTTCTTGCCGACATAGTCGCGCACACCGACGACCAACGCCGCCCAGGCTTGGGCTTCGGCACTCGGAACCTTTGCAATATCACCGTGAGCGCCGCTGGCCGAAACCTCGACAACCAGCAGTGCCTCCTCGAAAATCGGTGCGCGTGCGGTCACAACGCCTTGTGAATCAACAGCGAACGAGGCGCCATCGAACACCACCTCGTCTTGCCCGCCAGCAAGGTGCGCATACAACAACGGCATGCCAAGGTGGGTGGCGGTCGCGGCCATGCGCGCTTCTCGTTCGCGGCCTTTGCCAAGGTGAAAGGGCGAAGCGTTGATCACGCACAGCACTTGCGCACCCGCCGCTTTGGCGGCCTCTCCAGGCTCGTCGAACCAGGCGTCTTCGCAGATACCCAGACCGAACTTCAGACCCTGAATTTCGATGACGACAGCGCCATGCCCGCCGTCTCGACCCGACGCGAAGTACCGCCGCTCATCAAAGACCTGGTAGTTGGGCAGCTCCCGCTTGCAATAGGTCGCAACTACACGGCCTTCGCTGAGCACCGAGGCGGCGTTGTAGCGCTGCGGCACCGAAACCGAGTTGGACCTAACATCGCCGCGCAGGCCAAATTGATGCGGATGACCCACCACCACGAACAACCCTGGCAGATCGGCAAGCGCACGTGCACATTCGGCCAACGCCTCAGTGCACGCCTGCATGAACGCAGGGCGCAACAGCAAGTCTTCAGGCGGATAGCCGCAGAGGCCCAGCTCGGGGGTCAACACCAAACTCGCGCCCTGGGCGTGGGCCAGCCGCGCGGCCAGAATGATTTTCTGGCCGTTTCCGGCCAAATCACCGACCGTGGCGTTGATCTGCGCCAAGGCCACCTTGACCGAAAGTTGTGATGACATGCTGAGGAATTCGGGCCCGCCGCAGCGGGCGTTTGAGGGTGCCGAAACCGGCTCGGCAGCGTCGTTCGATTATGTCATTCAGGTCTTCGACGACCCCTCGATGATCGACGCCGCGCAATGGAATGAATTGCTCGCTGCGCAAAACAGCGGCACACCCTTTATGAGGCACGAATACCTTGCTGCATTACATGCCTCGACCAGTGCGGTTGCCGCCACAGGTTGGTCCCCACAGTATTTGTGCGTCGTTGACAAACGCGACGGACAACGCTTGATCGCAGCATGCCCGCTCTACGTCAAAGAGCACTCCTACGGCGAGTATGTGTTCGACTGGGCTTGGGCTGATGCTTACCAACGCCACGGCTTGCGCTACTACCCCAAGCTGGTCGACGCGGTGCCGTTCACACCGGTGCCAGGCCCACGACTCTTAGCGCGCGATCAGTCGGCGCGGCGTGTGCTGCTCCGGGCGATGCAGCAACTGGCCAGCGACGCCGAGCTCTCGTCCGCGCACCTTCTGTTTCTCGATGACGCCGATCAAGCGGCCGCGCGCGACGAAGGCTGGATGATGCGCAGCACGGTGCAATTTCATTGGACACAACGGGTGGCCGGGCCCTACGCTGACTTCAACGATCTTCTGGCCAGCCTGCAGCGCGAGAAGCGCAAAAAGATCCAACAAGAACGCCGCCGAGTTGTGGACGCCGGGGTCGAGTTCACAACGCTTTGCGGCGACGACATCACCGGCCAGGACTGGGACTTTTTCTACCGTTGCTATGCGCAGACCTACCGCGAGCACCGATCGACGCCCTACCTCACGCGCGACTTCTTTTTGCGAATGGCGCGCGACATGCCTGAGAACTGGTTGATGTTCATCGCCCGACGCGAGGGCGAGCGCATCGCCACATCGCTGATCGGCATCGACCCCGGTCGCCGCGCCGCTTTCGGCCGCTACTGGGGTGCTGTCGAACATGTGCCTTGCCTCCACTTCGAGGCCTGCTACTACCAGCCGCTTTCGTGGTGCATCGAACACGGCTACCAGCGCTTTGAAGGCGGTGCGCAAGGCGAGCACAAGATGGCGCGAGGACTGTTGCCGGTGCAGACTTGGTCGGCCCATTGGCTCGCGCATCCACAGTTCGCCGAAGCAGTCGGCGACTTCCTCGCGCGCGAGGGCGCGGGCATGGCCGACTACATCAGCGAACTCAGCGAGCGGCGGCCATTCAAGGCGGCAGAGAGCTGATCGATGCGTTAACGCTGACGCGAGGGCGTTTCGTCGCGATAAGCCTTCATGCCGGCCACGACCTCTTGTTTGGCAGACGCTGGACCTTCCCAACCCTGCACCTTGACCCACTTGCCCGCCTCGAGATCTTTATAGTGCTCGAAAAAATGTTGAATGGCTTTCAACCGCATCTGATTGATGTCTTCGGGCTTTTGCCAGTGCGTATAGATCGGCAGAACCTTGTCGATCGGAACGGCGAGCAGCTTGCTGTCACCACCGGCCTCGTCGTCCATTTTGAGCACGCCGATCGGCCGACATGTCACGACCACGCCAGGCGACAAAGCGAACGGCGTGATCACCAATACGTCGACCGGATCGCCGTCGTCGGCCAGCGTCTGCGGGATGTAGCCGTAGTTGCACGGATAGTGCATCGCAGTCGTCATGAAGCGATCGACGAACAATGCCCCGCTGTCTTTGTCGACCTCATATTTGATCGGATCGGCATTCATCGGGATTTCGATGATGACATTGAACTCATCGGGCGCCTTCGCGCCGGGGGTCACTTTATGGAGGCTCATGGTGTGTTTTGGCGCCGGAGTAAGACCCGAATTCTAGGGTCTCGCCGCTAGCCGCTCTCGACGTGGAACACATGGAACCGACCGATGGAAAACACCATGCCTCTGACATTGCTTTGTCACAACCCATCTGGCAGCATGATCCGAAGTCGGGCCACGGATAAACACGCTTACGCGTGACGCTCGAAGTCGGCTTTGAATCCCCCATGCAATCGACGAGGAAGGACAACCCTTGATCACGACATCAATGGCGCTCTATTTCGCGCTGGCCTGCGGCTTGGCCGCAGTCATCTACGGCTTCGTCCAGCGCAGTTGGATCCTCAGCCAGGACGCCGGCAACGCACGCATGCAAGAGATCGCCAGTGCGATTCAGCAAGGCGCAGCCGCCTACCTTGCTCGCCAGTACAAGACCATTGCAATCGTTGGCGTAGTGCTCGCAGTTCTTATTTACGTGTTCATCGACCGCCTGAGCGCGGTCGGCTTCGTCCTCGGTGCAGTGCTCTCGGGCGCATGCGGTTTCATCGGCATGAATGTCTCGGTCAAGGCCAACGTGCGCACTGCGCAAGCGGCCACAAAAGGCATCGGCCCGGCACTCGACGTCGCCTTTAAAGGCGGCGCGATCACCGGCATGCTGGTAGTCGGCTTGGGTCTGTTGGGCGTGGCGGTGTTCTTCATGTTTTTGACCGGCAGCAGCGCCACCGATGCGCAAGCTCTGTCGATCGCGTTGAAGCCGATGCTCGGCTTTGCGTTCGGCGCATCGTTGATCTCGATTTTTGCCCGGCTCGGTGGCGGCATCTTTACCAAAGGCGCCGATGTTGGCGCCGACCTCGTCGGCAAGGTCGAGGCTGGCATCCCTGAAGACGATCCGCGCAATCCGGCGGTGATTGCCGACAACGTCGGCGACAACGTTGGCGACTGCGCCGGAATGGCCGCCGACTTGTTCGAGACCTACGCCGTCACGCTGATCGCCACCATGGCGCTTGGCGCTCTCGTGGTGAAGAACGCCGCGATGTCGGCGGTGATGTACCCGCTGCTGCTAGGTGGTGTATCGATCATTGCATCCATCATCGGCTGCTTCTTCGTCAAGGCCTCGCCGGGCATGACCAATGTCATGCCGGCGCTGTACAAAGGTCTGGCGGTGGCCGGAATTCTGTCGCT
>JAYUWC010000032.1:0-2452 GCA_043753755.1 Rhizobacter sp. | reverse complement strand
GGAAAGACACCACTACCGAGACATTCGTCATGCCCCGTTCGCGCGACACCGGTTTCACCCATCCGCAGACTTTCGAAATCACCTCGCGCGCGGCTTATGAGCGCCGGCGCGATTGGCTCAAGCTCATCGGCAGCGGCGTGGCCGGCGCGGCGATGGCGAGTTGGGCCGGCAGGCAAGCTCAGGCGCAAGTGGCGCGCGCCGGAAAACTGGCGCCACTGAGCAGTGTTCGCAGCGCAATCTCGGGTGGCGCGACGATGGAAAAACCCACCGCCTATGTCGACGCCACCGGCTACAACAACTTCTATGAGTTCGGCACCGACAAAGGCGACCCGGCGCAGAACGCGCACACGCTGAAGATTCGGCCGTGGACTGTCGCGATCGAAGGTGAAGTCAAAAAGCCCAAAGTCTTTGACATTGAAGAGCTGCTCAAGCTCGGCCCGATGGAAGAACGCATCTACCGCTTGCGCTGTGTCGAAGGCTGGTCGATGGTGATCCCGTGGGTCGGTTATTCATTGGCCGAGTTGATCAAGCGGGTCGAGCCGACGGGCAACGCCAAGTTTGTCGAGTTCGTGACGCTTGCCGATCCTAAGACGATGCCTTCCGTCGGCTCCCGCGTACTCGAGTGGCCGTATGTCGAAGGGCTGCGAATGGATGAGGCCATGCACCCGCTGACGCTGCTCGCGTTCGGAATGTATGGCGAGGTGCTGCCCAACCAGAACGGCGCTCCGGTGCGCGCCGTGTTGCCATGGAAATACGGCTTCAAGAGCGGCAAGTCGATCGTGAAAATCCGATTCGTTGAAAAACAGCCTGCAACGAGTTGGGTCAAGAGTGCGAGCAGCGAGTACGGGTTCTACTCCAACGTGAACCCCGAGGTCGATCACCCGCGCTGGAGCCAGGCTACCGAACGCCGCATCGGCGAAGACGGTTTGTTCGCGAAGAAGCGACCCACGTTGATGTTCAACGGTTACGGCCCACAGGTGGCGTCGCTCTACGCGGGCTTGGACCTGAAGAAGAATTTTTGAGCCCAATGCGCGGCGTGGCTGACCGCAGCACGGTGACCTCGACATCTGGCGGGCAGCGAGCGGCGCGGCCGAAGCCTCTGCTGCTCAGACCGACAGCCAAGGTGGTGGTGTTCGTCGCGTGCCTGTTGCCTTTGTTGTGGCTGCTGCGCGGCGCGGTGGTCAGCGCCATGGGCGGCCATGCGCTGGGCGCTAACCCAGCCGAAGCGCTGATCCGTGCCACAGGCGACTGGACCCTGCGCCTGCTTTGCATGACGCTCGCCGTGACGCCAATACGAACCTTGCTGAAGCTACCGGCGTTGCTGCGCTTCCGGCGCATGTTGGGGTTGTTCACGTTTTTCTACGGCAGCATCCACTTTCTTTGCTACAGCGCGCTCGACATGGGCTGGGTCTGGGACGACATCCTGCGGGACATCGTCAAGCGCCCCTTCATTCTGGTCGGCACGAGCGGGTTGTTGTTGATGCTGCCGCTGGCGGCCACCTCGTTCAACCGTGCGATCAAAGCGCTGGGCGCGGCGCGGTGGCAGGCATTGCACCGCACCGTCTATGCGGTGGCCGGCCTCGGCCTGCTGCACTTTTTCTGGATGCGCTCGGCGAAGAGCAACTACGCCGAAGTCGCGGTCTACGCAGCGGTGATCGCCGTGTTGATGGGCTGGCGCGCGCAGTCTTGGCTGCGCCGACCGCGGCCCGCCAGCGCCTGACGTGCGCGGCTCAATCAGTTGTCGAAACGAGCAGCGTGTCGACGCCGTAGAGCCGCGCCAACGCGGTCAACTTTTCGGGCGCGTTGCGCAGCGAAACAGTTTTGCCATCGGCGGCCGCAGCGCGCTCACACTCCAGCAGGACTGCCAAAGCGGCCGAGTCGAACTGTTGCAGGTTCGAGGCGTCGACCATCACGGTCGTGCCCGATTCACTGCGCAACGCTTGCACCAGCAGGCGCCGCGTATCGTTCGCTTCGCGAGCGGTAACGGTCGCCGGCAGCAGCAGCATGGACGTCAGTTCTTGGCCGTGCCGGCCGACTTGTTGCGGGCTGCCAGCTTCGCGATCAGGCCGTCGATGCCGCCCGCGCTGATCTCTTGCGAAAAACTGTTGCGGTAGTTCTCGACCAACCAGACACCCAGCACATTGACGTCGTAAATCTTCCAGCCAGCGGGCGTCTGCTCGAGCCGATAGTCGAGCTGCACCGGGTCGCCCCGGCCCTTGATTTCGGTCTTCACCACAACCTCGGCGTCGGTCGGTGCGCTGCGCATCGGCTTGAGCTCGACGGTTTGGTCTTGCACTTGCGCCAACGCACCTGAGTAGGTGCGAACCAGCAGCACCTTGAACTCCTCCTGCAGGCGCTTTTGCTGGTCTGGCGTGGCTTGGCGCCAGTAGCGGCCTACCGCCGACGAGGTCATTCGCTGAAAGTCGATGTAGGGCATCACCTTGGTGTCGAC
>JAYUWC010000031.1:0-2462 GCA_043753755.1 Rhizobacter sp. | reverse complement strand
TTTTTCGCCGTTGACCGAGCTGATGTTGATGACCCGGCCCCAGCCGTGCTCGACCATGCCGTCGATGACCTGCTTGGTCACGTTGAACAGGCTGGTGAGGTTGGTCTCGATCACCGCGTCCCAGTCGGCGCGGGTCATCTTGCGGAACATGCCGTCGCGGGTGATGCCGGCGTTGTTGACCAACACGTCGACCGGGCCGTGTTCGTCGCTCACTTTGGCGAAGGCAGCCACGGTCGAATCCCAGTCGCCGACATTGCCGACCGAAGCGAAGAAGGTGTAGCCGAGCACCGCCTGCTCGCCGATCCACTTGGCATGGTCGCGGCTCGGGCCGCAGCCCGCGATGACCTTGAAGCCGTCACGGTGCAGGCGCTGGCACATCGTCGTGCCGATGCCGCCCATGCCGCCGGTCACGTAGGCGATCTTGTCGGCATTGGTATTGGTGTGCGTGTTCATCGTTCGACACAGAGTGCAACACCCATGCCACCCCCGATGCAGAGCGAGGCGATGCCGCGCTTGCTGTTTCGGCGCTGCATTTCGTGCAGCAGCGTCACCAAGATGCGGCAGCCCGACGCACCGATCGGGTGACCGATCGCAATCGCGCCGCCGTTGACGTTGACCTTGCCGGTGTCCCAACCCATCTGCTCGTTGACGGCGCAAGCCTGGGCGGCAAAGGCCTCGTTGATCTCGAGCAGGTCGAGGTCTTGCGCCTTCCAGCCGGCACGCTGCAGGGCCTTCTGCGAGGCCGGCACCGGGCCGAGGCCCATCACGCTCGGGTCGAGTGCCACGGTCGCGTAGCTGGCGATGCGAGCAAGCGGTTCGAGGCCGAGCTGCGCAGCCTTGGCGGCCGTCATCACGACCACGCCGGCCGCGCCGTCGTTGAGGCCGGAGGCGTTGCCCGCGGTCACGGAGCCTGCCTTGTCGAAAGCGGGCCGCAAGCCGGCGAGCGCTTCGGCACTGGTCTTCTTGTTGATGAATTCGTCGGCCGCGAAGACGACCGGGTCACCCTTTTTCTGCGCGATGCTGAAGGGCACGATCTCGCCCTCGAACCGGCCGGCCTCTTGCGCCGCCGCGGCCTTTTGTTGCGAGGCCAGCGCGAGCGCGTCTTGCTTCTCGCGGCTCACGCCGTGTTGCTTGGCGACGTTCTCGGCGGTGATGCCCATGTGGTACTTGTTGTACACATCCCAGAGACCGTCGACGATCATCGAGTCGACCATCTTCCAGTCGCCCATGCGCATGCCGTCGCGCGAGCCGGGCAAGACGTGCGGCGACATGCTCATGCTTTCTTGCCCGCCGGCGATGACGATCTCGGAGTCGCCGTCTCGAATGGCTTGGGCGGCCAGCATCACGGCCTTCAAGCCCGAGCCGCACACGGCGTTGATCGTCAGCGCCGGCACGCCTTGCGGCAGGCCGGCCTTGATGACGGTTTGCCGCGCGGGGTTTTGGCCCGAGCCGGCCGTGAGCACCTGACCGAAGATCAGCTCGTTGATCTGCTCGCCGCTCAATTTGGCGCGACGCAGCAGGTCGATCACCACGGCGGCGCCGAGGTCGGGCGCCGGGGTCTTGGCGAGCGCGCCGCCGAACTTGCCCACGGCGGTGCGGGCGGCGGCAACGATGACGATGTCGGTGGTCATGGTGAGGTCTCCAGAGGTTGAACGAAAGAATTCGACGAGCCGTCGACGACGATGGGTCAGCTCGCCTTTTGTTTGACGTAGCGGCCGGGAGCGGCCTCGATCACCGGGTAGCGGCGGTGCCCCGGCGCTTTAGGAGCGACGATTTGTTTGCCGGCATGGCCTTTCAGCCACTTCGACCAGTCGGTCCACCAGCTGCCGGGGTGCTCGGTGGTCGTGGCCAACCACGCGTCGGCCTGCGCCGGTAGCTCGGCGCCCTTGCCGATCCAGTGACTGCGCTTGCCCTTGGCAGGTGGGTTGATGACTCCGGCGATGTGGCCCGAGGCACCGAGCACGAACCGGGTCTTGCCCCGAAGCACCTGCGTGTTGCGATAGGCGCCCTCCCACGGCACGATGTGGTCCTCGCGCGAGGCATACACGTAAGCCGGCGCATCGATCTTGCCGAGGTCGACCTTTTCGCCGCAAACGGTAAGCGCGCCGGGCCGAACGAGCTGGTTTTCGAGATAGGTGTGGCGCAAGTACCAGCAGTACATCGGCCCGGGCAGATTGGTGCCGTCGCTGTTCCAGTACAGCAGGTCGAACGGCGGCGGGGTCTCGCCCTTGAGGTAGTTGCCGACGACGTAGTTCCAGACCAGGTCGTTCGGCCGCAAGAAACTGAACGTGGTCGCGAGCTCCTGGCCTTTCAGCAGACTGCCGCCGCCGGGGCTATCGGGGCCGAGCGTCATCTCGCGCATTTGCACCATCGTCTCGTCGATGAACAGGTCGAGCACGCCGGTGCTGCTGAAGTCGAGGAAGGTCGTCAGCAGCGTCATGCTCGCGGCGGGCTTCTGGCCA
>JAYUWC010000030.1:0-22873 GCA_043753755.1 Rhizobacter sp. | reverse complement strand
GTCGTCGCCGGTGTTCTTGCGCAACTCAAGGAACTCTTCAAGATCGAGGTGCCAGCTCTCGAGGTAGGCACAGACCGCACCTTTGCGTTTGCCCCCCTGATTGACCGCGACCGCGGTGTCGTTGACCACCTTCAGGAATGGCACCACGCCCTGGCTCTTGCCGTTTGTACCCTTAATGTGCGAGCCGAGCGCGCGTACATTGGTCCAGTCATTGCCGAGACCGCCAGCGAACTTGCTCAGCAGTGCGTTTTCTTTCAGCGCTTCATAAATACCGTCGAGGTCGTCGGCAACGGTGGTCAAGTAACAGCTCGAAAGCTGCGAGCGGCGGGTGCCGGCGTTGAAAAGTGTCGGTGTCGAGCTCATGAAGTCGAAGCTCGACAACACCTCATAAAACTCGATCGCGCGGGCCTCACGGTCGATCTCGCCGAGCGCCAAACCCATCGCAACCCGCATGTAGAACGCCTGCGGCATTTCAATGCGCTGTTCGTCAATGTGCAAAAAGTAGCGGTCGTAGAGCGTCTGCAGCCCCAGGTAGTCGAACTGCAGGTCACGCTCGGCTTTCAGTGCGGCGCCCAGGCGAACCAAGTCGAACTGGAGCAATTTTTCGTCGAGCAGCTCGGCGTGCACACCCTTCTTGATAAAGCCCGGAAAGTACTCGGCATAGCGTGCCGTCATGTCGGATTGCAGCGCTTCTTCACCAAGGATCTCGCGCCGGATCGTGTGCAGCAGCAACCGCGCCGTTGCCCGCGTGTAGCCTGGGTCTTTCTCGATCAGCGTGCGCGCTGCCAGGATCGACGCTTTGTGCACCTCGACCATAGGCACTCCGTCGTACAGATTGCGCTTGGTCTCGGCCATGATCGGGTCGGGCTTCACTTCGCTGCCCAAGCCCGCGCAAGCCGCGTCGATCACGGCCTGCAGCCGCTGCAAATCGAGGGGTACGCGTTGCCCGCCGTCAAGCACCATCAGCGTCGGTTCGGCCACCGTCTCTGCTGTCTGACCCAGCTTCGCACGCTCTTGCGTGCGGCGCTCGCGGTACAGCACATAGGCCCGCGCGACCTCGTGATGGCCGCCGCGCATCAGACCCAGTTCAACCTGGTCTTGTATGTCCTCGATGTGAAAGCTGCCACCACCAGCACGCGAGCGCAGCAGCGCGCGCACCACCGACTCGGTCAACCCGTCGACCGTCTCGCGAACGCTCGCCGACGCCGCGCCCTGTGTACCGTGCACCGCGAGAAACGCCTTCATCAGTGCAACCGCGATCTTGTTCGGCTCGAAAGCCACGACCGCGCCGTTGCGTCGGATGATCTGGTAGCCCTGGTACGCAGAGGCCGCGCCGGCATGGGCCGGGGCCATCGCGCGCTGAGCCGAAGGGGTAGTAGTGGGGTGGGTGTCGATTGCAGCTTGCATGGCGGGGCCTCGTGGGTCGTTCGGGTCGGCGTTCGGGGTGTCTCGTCGTTGTCGGTTGGTCAGCGGTTCGGCACTTCATGCTTCGTTTGCTGCGGCGGCATCACGCAGGTGCAGCGGGCGCCGTCTATCGACATCGACACAGGAGAATTTACTGGGGCAAAGCCAAATTCCGTTGGCAGGAGAATATCACGCCGCACGCTATAGGTAGCGTCCAGGCAGGCTGTCGACACTACCGATAGCGTGCCACGCGGTCAATGCAAAGCACCAGTTTGCAAAGCTTTGAATGCGCCCAAGCGTTGAGGCGGCGTGGCACAACAGACCGAACAGCGCGCGCCCTCTGGGTTTGCGAAGCATTCGTCGCGCGAGCCGGCACCAAATCGACAACGCGGCGAAGTTGACGCGGCTCCGCTTCAATCAAGGCCGACAACAACCTCGGGAAACTCCGGGGCCGGTGCCGCAAGCAGACCTCGCAATCGCACCCAGTCAAAACCTGAACCCGGATCATGTTTGCGCCCCGGTGCGACATGCTCATGCCCGGCCACCGCCGCGATTGGATAGCAGCGGCCCAACTCGGCGATCAGCGATGCCAGCGCCGTGTACTGCGCAACCTCGAAGGTGTCGCCCTCGAGGCCTTCGAGTTCGATACCCACCGAGTTGTCGTTGCAATCACTGCGGCCTCGCCAACTCGACTCCCCGGCATGCCACGCCCGCGTCTGGCAAGACACGAACTGCAGAAGTTCGCCGTCTCGCCGGATTAAAAAATGCGCCGATACCGCGAGATGGCCAATCTGCGCGAAGTAAGGGTGCGCGTTGCAGTCAAGACGGTTGGTGAAGAACCGCTCGATCGAGTCACCGCCGTATTCGCCAGGCGGCAGGCTGATCGAATGCACGATCACGAGGTCGACAACACTCGCCCGTGGCCGCGGCCCAAAGTTCGGCGACGGGCACTGCCTCGCGCATTTCAACCACCCGCCCTTCCACCGTGGTGCGCCGCGGCGGGGCATCACTCGCGGTCCGCGCTTTCGCCACCCACGTTGACCCCGAGCCGCGCCATCCGGTAGCGCATCTGCCGCAGTGACAGACCCAAGCTTGCGCCGGCCGCAGTGCGATTGAAGCGATGCCGCTCGAGTGCACGAACAAGGATGTCGCGCTCGACCTCGTCGAGATGCAACTCGAGGTCACTGGGCAGCGGCTCTTCGACCGGGATCATCGGCGGCAGATTGCGCACCGCCTCCAGCACGTCGCCGCGCGTGTTCTCGGTAATCAAATCGAGTTCTTGCGCGGCGCTGTCGGTGAAGACCGACTCGGGCAGGCCGAGATCGTAGACGTCAATCGTCTCGCCGCCCGAAAGCGCCACCGCACGGTGCAAAAGATTCTCGAGCTCGCGCACATTGCCGGGAAACGAATACCGTTCGAGATGCACAAGCGCGTCGCGCGTCAGGCGCGGGGGGTTGGCGACCCCCGCATCGCGGCCGATGCGTTCGAGCACACGCTCGCTGATCGCGACCAGATCTTCGAGCCGCTCGCGCAGTGGCGGCACGCGAATCTGAATGACGTTCAGGCGGTAATACAAGTCTTGCCGAAACTGGCCTGCGTGCACTTCAGCCGCCAGGTCTTTGTGGGTTGCGCTCAGCAAGCGCACATTGACGGGCACCTCGCTGACGGCGCCCACCGGTCGCACCGAGCGCTCCTGAATCGCGCGCAACAGCTTCGACTGCATCGCCAGCGGCAGGTCGCCGATCTCGTCGAGAAACAGCGTTCCGCCATTGGCCGCCTGAAAAAAGCCCTCACGGTCTTCCATCGCGCCGGTGAAGGCGCCTTTGCGGTAACCGAAAAACTCGGCCTCGAGCAATTGCTCGGGGATGGCGCTGCAATTGACTGCCACGAAGGGTTGATGGCTGCGCACGCTGATTTCATGAATGGCACGCGCCACCAGTTCCTTGCCCGTGCCCGACTCACCGTTCACCAGCACCGGCGCCATGCTGCGCGCGACTTTGTCGACAAGGCTGCGAACCTGCTCCATTGCCGACGATTGACCCGCCATGCGACCCAGTGCTGCACTCACCGGTGCAGCCGGTGGCGGCGCCGCAACGGCAACCGGCCGCGCCGCCGGTCCAGCGGCAGAAGCGGGTCTACCGGTCTCAGATGGCAGCGTCGCCGGGTTGATCGTCGGCACCCCACTCGACCCTGACCGCCCGAGCGCCGAAGCAACCACCGCGCGAAACTGCTTCAGGTCGACAGGTTTGGTCAGGTAGTCGTATGCGCCCGCCTTCAACGCCTCGACCGCGTTCTCGGCCGAACCGTAGGCGGTAATCACGATCGTCTTCTCGCGTCGGCCACTTTCTTCCAGCCAGCGCAGTAGCTCCAACCCGGTCCCGTCCGGCAGCCGCATGTCGGTGATAACGGCGCTGTAAATTCGATCCTTAAGGTGAAGCAGTGCGTCTTGTACGGTGCCCGCGGTTTCAATGTCGTAGCCCTCGCGCAGCAACGTCAACTCGTAGAGCGTGCGCAGGTCAGGTTCGTCGTCGACGACCAGCAAGCTGAAATGCGAAGGGTTGGTCATGGGATCAGGTGATGTCGGCCGTCAATTCAAGCCTGAAAGTTCGGGCTCAGTTCGCGGCGCTGCATGTCGACAAAAAACTCGTTGCGCTGGCCAGCGGATTCTGCGCGCAAGCGGTAGTCGATCGTTGCGCCGTAGCGCTCACAGAGTTCGCGACAAATATACAGGCCGAGCCCTGTGCCACGACTGCGGGTCGAGAAAAACGGCTCGAACAAATACGGCTCGACATCGGCCGGAATCGGCGCCCCGTCGCTCGCGACGCTGAGGAAGGCCTGCGCGTCGTGGCGCGACTCGAGCCGCAGCTGAATTGCACCTGTCGCTCGACTGGCATGACGGTGCGCGTTGTCGAGCAAATTAACCAACACCCGGCGCAAGTGTTCGCCGTCGAAAAGCACACCGAGCGGCTCGCGTGGCAGCTCGATGTGCAGAAGGCCGCTTTCGCCTAACGCGACCCCGGCGGAGCGCGCCCACTCGCTGCACACGGCCGCCACCTGTGCCGTGGCATCGATGACGATAGCCTCGGGCACGGCACCAGGCGCGACTTCCATCACGTCGTCGACGATGCGTTTCAGTCGCTCGACGTTGTCGCTCACCATGCGCGTGAGTTGGCGCTGACCGGGGTCGGTCGCGTCTTCGGCCAGCAAGGCGTTGGCCTGCGAAATGGCCGCCAGCGGGTTGCGAATTTCGTGCGCGATTCCGGCCGACACCCGTCCCATCGCGGCCAACTTTTCCTGCCGGCTGCGGGCCTGCATATTGCGAACGTCTTCGAGAAACAGCACACAGAACTCTTCGGCCGCCTGCGGTTCGCGTTTTCGCGTGAAACGCACGCGCACCCGCAGCGTGCGCTGCAAACCAAGCGAGCTGACCGAGCCCCGATCGAACTGAAGTGCCACGTCACGCCCGGCCTCGGGCCACGATGCTTCGACAAATGCCCGCTCGACGGTCTTGACCAGTGCGTCCCAGGCTTCGACACCGCGCAGTTGAAACGGTGCTGGCCGGCTCAGGCCGTCGGGCGCGAGCAAGCGTCGCGCGGCCGGGTTCGCCGCACGCACTCTGCCTCGCCGATCGACGACAAGAACGCCGTCTTGCATCTCCTCAATCACGAGACGGTTCAACTGTGCCTGTTGACGAGCCATCGCAAGGCTGCCGCGCGCCGTAAATTCCTCGCGCGCCAAGCGGCCGGCCAGTTCGCCGGCAAGAATGGTGATGACGAAAAACCCGGCACCGGCCAGCGCGGCCTGCGTCATCTGCAAGGTGCCCTCGCCGCCGCCGATCACCGTCAACCACGCCGCCGCCAGCAGCGCCAGCGTCACCGCTGCGGCCGTGGCCAGCGCAGTCTTGCGCGGCGTCAACACACCCGCCATCAACACAGGCAACACCAGCAGGGCGACATAGTTGAGGCTCGAGCCCGGCGCCAGCATGTGCAGCGACATGAAACACAACAGGTCGATTCCGATCGTGGCCAGCCACTGCACGCCACGCAGCCGCTTCATGGGCCGCGAAGCCGCCGTGCGGCGGTAGCGTGGCAGCACCCAAAGCGCGGCAGCCAGGCCGGCGTAGAGCGTGCTGACGACAATGACCGGCAGCGTCGGCCTGAGGCCGAACAACCCGCCAATCGCCAGCGCAGCGGCAAGCGCCATGCCGAGCGCCGCGCGCGCGGCGATGAAGGCCCGGTAGATACGCTCAGGCCCGGCGAGACCGGCTTCGACCACCTTGGCTGCAGTGCGCGACAAAAATCGCGAGTCGTCGACCACACCCGAGTCATCGGGCTCGGCCCCGTGGCCGGTCGGTGCGAATTCGGTTGCGGCAGTGGTCGACGGGCTCAACAACGATGGTTCACCGAAAGGTGAGTTGTCGTCCCGCAACTCGTCCTTGCCTTCGGCGCCGGGTGCGCCGAACCATGATTCATCCGCCGCGGGCGTCCCACGGCGCGAGCGTCGCCGGTCACCGAGGCGGCGCTCGGCAGCGCGCTCGGCCTCACTCATGGCGCGGGGTGGGCCTGTTCGTAGGCGGTACGGTGAGGCGCGCTGCAAAAAACACCGCCCCTGCCCGGCAAAGCTTCGTCACGCGGCAGGTGCAGGCCGCACTGCAAGCAGCAGAGCATGGCCTGCGGCAAAGTCGGGCCGCCCGAAGCGTTCGGCGGTCGACGTGACCGCCGCCAGCTGCCGCGCAGCATCCAGAACAACACGAACACCGCGATCACAAACAACAGAATTTTCATCAATGACCCGCGCTTCGCTGTTAGCCCGGCAGCCGATGCAGCAACACTTCGAGCACGAAGCGGGAACCCACGTAAGCCAACAACAGCAAGCCGGCGCCCGCATACACCACCCGCGTTGCCGCCGGCCCGCGCCAGCCGAACGCGCGCCGACCCGCGAGCAAGCCGGCAAACACCAGCCAGCCGAGCATCGAGAAAATGGTCTTGTGATCCCAGCGCCACGGGTTGGCATACCCGGCGCCAAGAACGATTGCCGCCGAGAGTGCGACGAAGCCGGCTGCGACGAAACGAAAGGTCATTCGCTCGAGCTGCAAGAGCGGCATGCCGCGGCCACCGCCGATGGCCGGCATTGCACCGGGCCGCATCTGTCGCTCGGCGCGACTCAGCATCGCGGCATGCAACACGGCAGCGCCGAAGAGCCCGTACGACGCGATGCCCAATACCCAATGCACAGGCGCCCAGCGCGAAGGCGCTTGCGGCTTGATCTCACCCGGAAAGGCCCAAGCCAACACGACCACGACGATGCCCAGCAGCGCAAGCACGCGCCGCACGCCGGGCAGCGGCACGAAGCGGCTTTCAATCACATAGACCGCCAGGACCAACCACACCGTCATCGACAGCGCCGGGGCAAAGCCGAACCGCGCAACGTCGACCGTTTTGCCTACACCGGCGATATCGAATGCGATCGCGGTCGCATGGGCGAGCCAGCCCGCCAGCAATGCGGCTCGCAACGCACCGGCGAATCGATCGCCGAGCGAGATAGCCGCGGTGTACGCCACAAGCGCGACGACGCTGGTCAGCCCCAGTGCCCAAGCCGCTGAGGATGCGCCAGCCTCTGCGGAGCCCAACGATAGAATCATCGCTACAGTGTACTTTCGCGCCCGCGCCACTTCGGGCCGCAGCCTCACCCCTCATGGCTTCCACACTCACCGACCGGCTCAGTCGCCTGGTCAAGACGATGCGCGGCCAAGCCCGCATCACCGAAGACAACGTCCAGGAGATGCTGCGCGAAGTGCGCATGGCGCTACTCGAGGCCGACGTCGCCCTGCCGGTGGTTCGCGACTTCATTGCGCGGGTCAAAGACAAAGCGCTGGGTGCAGAAGTCGTCGGCTCGTTGACGCCTGGCCAGGCACTGGTCGGAATCGTCGACCGCGAGCTTGCGCTGACGATGGGCGAAGCCGATGCGGTCAGCGGCGCCCTGAAGCCGCCGGCCGACATCAACCTCGCCGCGCAGCCGCCAGCGGTCATCTTGATGGCTGGCCTGCAGGGCGCAGGCAAGACCACCACGACCGCCAAGCTTGCGAAGCACCTGATCGAAAAGCGCAAGAAGAAGGTGCTGACGGTCTCGGCCGACGTTTATCGCCCCGCCGCGATCGAACAGCTGAAGGTCGTCACCAAACAGGCCGGCGCCGAATGGTTCCCCTCGAGCGGTGACGACAAGCCGCTGGCGATCGCGCTTGCCGCGATCGACTACGCGCGCAAGCACTACTTTGATGTGCTGTTGGTCGACACGGCTGGCCGCCTGGGCATCGACGATGCGCTGATGCGCGAGATTTCCGAACTGCACGCGGCGTTGAAACCGGTCGAGACGCTCTTCGTCGTCGACGCGATGCAAGGTCAAGACGCCGTCAATACCGCCAAGGCGTTCAAAGAGGCTCTGCCGCTGACCGGCATCGTTTTGACCAAGATGGACGGCGACTCCCGTGGCGGCGCGGCCCTCTCGGTACGGCAAATCACCGGCGTGCCGATCAAGTTTGCCGGCGTCAGCGAAAAGATCGACGGCCTCGAGGTCTTCGATGCGCAGCGCCACGCCGGCCGAGTGCTCGGCATGGGCGACATCGTTGGCCTAGTCGAAGAGGTGACCAAGGGCGTCGACATGGAGGCCGCGCAAAAGCTCGCCCTCAAGGTCAAGGCCGGTGACAGCTTCGACTTGAACGACTTTCACTCACAGCTCTCGCAAATGAAGAAGATGGGCGGCCTGGCTGGCCTGATGGACAAGCTGCCCACCCAGATGCTCGGCAACAAGGCATCTAGCGTGGGCGCCGCCGACATGGACCGCGCCGAGCGCGACATGCGCCGCATGGAAGGCATCATTTGTTCGATGACCCCGCTCGAGCGCCGCAAGCCCGACCTGCTCAAAGCAACACGTAAGCGCCGTATTGCGGCCGGCGCCGGTGTGCAAGTGCAGGACGTGAACCGCCTCTTGAATCAGTTCGAGCAGATGCGCGACATGATGAAGAAGATGAAGGGCGGCGGCATGATGAAGATGATGAAGCGCATGGGCGGCATGAAAGGCATGGGCGGCCCTGGCGGAATGCGTTGAACGCGACGGCCGTGCGGCGATCCGAGCGCCGACCGAAAACTCAGCGGCCCCTTTCTTGAACGCTGCACTTTGCACCGAGGTTAAAGAATGTCCATTTTGCAGATCGCGTTGGCCGGGGCGGTAATCGTGTTTTTAATGGCGTGGCTTTGGCTGCGGCAGCGCAAAGACAACGGCGTTAGTGCCGAGAACGCCGCCGACCGGATCGACACCGTCACCGGTTGGCCGCCGCAGGTTACTCGCGTCCTTAGCACCCACGAGCGCGTCGCGTTCGGCACGCTGGTTCGCGCAATGCCCGAGTACATGGTGTTGGCGCAGGTGCCATTGGCCCGTTTCATCAACGTGCCCAAACGAAACTCGTACGCTGACTGGCTGCGGCGGATCGGCTACCAATGCGTCGACTTCGTGATCTGCGACATGGCTGCACAAGTGATCGCCGTGGTCGAGTTGACGCCGCCGCAGGCCCAGAGCGAGCGTGCGCGAAAGCGGCTGACTCGTATCACCCGCACCTTGAAAGCCGCCCAGGTGCCGCTGCACGTGTGGCGCGAGAACGCGTTACCGACTGTCGACGCTGCCCGAGAGGTACTGCTGCCACGGGTTGCTGAACCCGCACCGGGCGAGTTGACCCCAGTAATGGCGGTCGGCACAGCTGGAGCCGGAGCAGTTGCAGCGGGGCTCGCAACGGCAACACTTCCGCCCGACAAAGACTTCAACCCTTTTCGAGACACCGATCGCGATTCGACCCAAGACGAACGCATCGAACTGCTCGAGCCGCCGCCCTCGACTTGGTTCGACGACCTCGACTCCGACTCGGTGCCGCTCAGCAAACGCTGACCCGCCGGGCTCTCAGCTGAGCAACGCCTGCGCGAACTCACGCGCGTCAAAAGTTTGTAGGTCTTCGAGTGCTTCGCCAACGCCGATGAAGTAGACCGGCAAAGGCGCAGCGCCGCGCTGCACCCGTTCGCGCGACCAAAGAGCAATGGCCGCGATGACGCCGCCCTTTGCCGTGCCGTCGAGCTTGGTGATGATCAGGCCGGTCAGCTGCAACGCCGCGTCGAACGTCTGCACCTGGGTCAATGCGTTTTGGCCGGTGTTGCCGTCTACTACCAGCAGCACCTCGTGCGGCGCATCGGCCTGGGCTTTGCCGATGACGCGACGAATTTTTTTGAGCTCATCCATCAGGTGAATCTGCGTGGCCAGGCGGCCCGCAGTGTCGGCAATCACCACGTCGCACCCGCGAGCCTTACCGGCAACCACCGCATCGAAAGTCACGGCCGCCGGGTCACCGCCCTCCTGGCCGACGACCTCGACCCGGTTGCGCACTGCCCAAACGGCCAGTTGCTCGCGCGCCGCAGCACGAAACGTATCGGCTGCCGCGAGCAGCACCTTCTGGCCGGCGTCGGCCAGATGACGGGTCAGCTTGCCGATGCTCGTGGTCTTGCCGGCGCCGTTCACGCCGACCACCATGATCACCGTCGGCACGTATTCGCCGACCCGCAATCCGCGCTGCAGTGGCGCCAGCAGATCGGTGATCGAATCAATCAGCAACGCCTTGACCGCTGACGGATCGCTCGCCCGCGCCTGCTTTACGCGGCGCTTCAAGTCGTCGAGCAGATAGGCTGTGGCCTTGACACCCGCATCGGCCATCAGCAGCGCCGACTCCAGGTCTTCGTACAGCGCGTCATCGATCTGCGTGCCGGTAAAGACCTGAGCGATGCTCGAGCCGGTTTTGCGCAAGCCGCCACGCAGCTTGTCGACCCATCGCCGGCGCTCCGGTTCGGGCCCAGTGTTTGTCGGCGCGGGCTCGGCAGCAGTCGCAATCGGTAACGGCAATGGGTCGGAGACCTGAGACACACCGCGCAGCCGGTCCAGCCAACCCGGCTTTTCGGCCTCGGCAGGCGCCGTCGCCGTAGCGGTATCGATCGGTTCCAGCGATGCCGGCGCAGCGGGCTCGACCGTCGCCGGTTTCTTTTTGAAGAAGCTGAACATTGAGGAAGGGGGTCGACAAAGCCGATCTGGGGAGCTGGCCTACAGACCGTTTCGGCTGCAGGTTCGAAGGCCGCAGGCGCGACGCTATAATTATGGGCTGTGGCGCTTTAGCTCAGTCGGTTAGAGCGACGGAATCATAATCCGCAGGTCCGGGGTTCGAATCCCTGAAGCGCCACCAAAAAAGTAGAAGGCTTGCGAAGCATCAACTCGCAAGCCTTTTTTTTGGGCGTTTCGGTTTTGGGCAACGACTCACTCATTCAGTGATCTGTCGGTCTGCTGCCGCGAGAGCTCGGCCGGGTTATCGCTTCCAATACCAGTAGCCGGCTATCGCAACCGCGGTCCACACCATGACGATAACGACCGCTCCCAAGTAGCTACGCGGTCTTCTCCCCTCGACTTCCATCCAAGCATCAGCGCTCCTGCGGCTTTGTTCGAGCGCGCTGGCGGGCAGCATTCGCACGGCAAGCCAGATGAGGCCGGGGAGCAGGAGCAGGTCATCCAGATAGCCGAGAACGGGAATGAAATCCGGGATGAGATCGATCGGGCTCAGCGCGTAAGCAACAACAAATGCGCAGAGCACCTTGACCGGCCAAGACGTTGCCGGATGCCGATAGGCGAACCAAAGCGTCACTGCGTCGCGCTTGATTCGTCGGGCCCACGCTCGCAGCGTGACCAACGTCCGTTTGAGCGCTGACTTAGCTCTTCTCATTGCTCTGCAGACTGGCCTTGCGCACCCAGTCGACAAGAGGCGCTTGCGGCGCAAGACTTCAGCGCCTTCGCGATGCGGCCCTCCCATCGAGCGTCGAAGGCGGCGGCAGGGCCGATGGCGGTCAACGCGAGCACAACGGCACCGGTGTGATCGAAAACGGGCGCTGCCATGGCATCGACCCCTGGCACCACCTCTCCGATCGACCGCGCCAAGCCATGCGTGCGCACTTCATCGAGTTGCGTCGCGAATGATTTCCAGCTGGGCAATGGCGCCGCACGGGGCATGCCGGTGATGACCGGGTCCGGGTTCGCTCGAACCCGTCGTCGCTCGGCCTCAAGGCGTCCACGCACCGAAGGCAGTGGCTGGTAAGCAGCGAAGAGGCGGCCCGAGGCCGTATTGGCGAGCGAGAAGACCGTGCCGTGTCGCATGTTGACGTGCACCGCTGTCGGCGCTTCTTCGATCCGCACGATGGTTGCGCCATGTGTGCCCCAGACCGCGATCGCCACGGTGTGGCCGATGCGCAATGCCAAGTCGGCAAGCAGCGGCGAGACCATCTGCACCGGGTTGGCTTGCTGCAAGCTGATCAAGCCCAACTGCAGCGCCAGCCGGCCCAAAAAGTAGGTGCCGCTCACGCCCTCTTGCTCGATCACGCCGATGCGCGCAAAGCTGACCAGATAGGGATGTGCCTTGGCGGGCGCCATGCCGGCCTCACGCGCCAGATCTTTGAGCGCCATCGGGCGACCGCGGTGTGCCAGCGCGAGCAACAGCTGCCCGCCTACCTCGATGCTCTGAATGCCGCGTTGCGCGCGTTCGCCTTCGGGTTGAGCCAACTTTCATCTCCAATCCGTTCTGTGTTAATTGAATTAGACATCAATTAATGCGTCAACTACACTGCTTTTCAGCCAAGCAGCAATTGGCCGATTGCTTAACGGAGCCTCGATGAGCCAACCCAAAGTCTTTGCCAGCCAAGCCGATCTCGAGGTCAAGAAGGTAAGCTTCGCGCAGCTCTCCGAGCACGCCTGGGCCTATACGGCCGAGGGCGACCCGAACACCGGCGTCGTGATCGGCGGCGACGCGGTGCTCGTCGCCGACACGCAGGCCACACCGGCGATGGCGGCCGACGTCATTCGCCGCATCCGCGAGGTCACCGACAAACCGATTAAATACGTCGTATTAACCCATTACCACGCGGTGCGGGTGTTGGGCGCATCGGCCTACGGCGCCCAGCAAGTGATCGCCAGCGAAGACACTCGCGACCTGATCGTCGAGCGTGGCGAGCAAGACAAGGCGAGCGAGATCGGGCGCTTCCCGCGGCTGTTCGGCAACATTGAGACGGTCCCACCCGGCATGACCTGGCCGACGATGACCTTCAGCGGCAAGATGACCTTGTGGCTCGGCCGACTCGAGGTGCAATTGCTGCAGCTCGGCCGTGGTCACACCAAAGGCGACACGGTGGTGTGGCTGCCGCACGAACGCACCTTGCTGAGCGGCGATCTGGTCGAGTTCGACGCCACTCCTTACGCTGGTGACGCCTACTTCAAGGATTGGCCGCAGACGCTGGAGCGGCTCAAGGCGTTGAGCCCGCTCGCGCTGGTGCCGGGCCGGGGTGCCGCATTGGTCGGCGAGGCGAAGGTGCGCGAAGGGCTGGCCGGCACCGCGGCCTTCATCGCCGACGTGCGCCACAGCGTGCAGGCGGGCATCGCGCGCGGCGATGATCTCAACGCGGTTTACAAGGCCACATTCGCGGCGCTGAAACCCAAGTACGGCCACTGGGTCATCTTCGACCACTGCATGCCCTTCGACGTGACCCGGTGCTACGACGAACTCACGCAATACCCCGACCCTCGTATCTGGACGGCCGAGCGCGACGTCGAGATGTGGAACGCACTCGAGCGCTGACGCCGTGCCGACCGCGGTCGACTTTCAGCGCCTGACCTTCGAGCCGACACGCCGCGGCGCGCAGCACTCGGGCGAGGCCGCGCGGCACCCGGTCGTCGTGATCGGTGCGGGGCCGGTCGGGCTGACGCTTGCCATCGATCTCGCGCAGCGCGGCACACCGGTGGTGCTACTCGACAACGACAACACGCTCTCGACCGGCTCGCGCGCCATCTGTTTTGCCAAGCGCACGCTCGAAATCTTCGACCGTCTCGGCTGCGGCCAGCGCATGGCCGACAAAGGCGTGTCGTGGAGCGTTGGCCGGGTGTTCTTTCGCGACGCCGAGATTTACCGGTTCGACCTGCTCCCCGAGCCCGGACACGCGCGCCCCGCGTTCATCAACCTGCAGCAGTATTACGTCGAGGGCTATCTCGCGCAACGCGCCGCCGAGCTGGCCTCAATCGACCTGCGCTGGTGTCACCGCGTGGTCGGCATCGAGCAGCACATCGATCACGCCCTGCTCGATATAGATACCCCCGACGGCGCCTATCGGCTGCGCGCGGACCAAGTCGTCGCGTGCGACGGCAGCCGTTCGACGCTGCGCTCGCTGGTCGGCGAGACGAGCGAGGGCCGGGTGTTCCGCGATCGCTTTTTGATCGCCGACGTAAAAATGAAAATCGAGCAACCGGCCGAGCGCTGGTTTTGGTTCGACCCTGCGTTCCACCCGGGCCAGAGCGTGCTGCTCCATATGCAACCCGACGGTGTCTGGCGTATCGACTTTCAGCTTGGCTGGGAGGCGGACCCCGAGGTCGAGAAGCGGCCCGAAAACATCATCCCGCGTGTCAAGGCACTGCTCGCCAATTCGGCGATGCGGGGCATGCCCTTCGAGCTCGAATGGGCGAGCGTCTACACCTTCGCTTGCACGCGAATGGCGCGCTTTCGAGTTGGGCGAGTTTTATTTGCCGGCGATGCGGCGCACGGTGTTTCGCCTTTCGGCGCGCGCGGTGCGAACTCGGGCATACAAGACGCCGACAACCTCGGCTGGAAGCTCTCGGCGGTGGTCGACGGCCGCGCTGGCGATGCGTTGCTCGACTCGTACGCCAGCGAGCGCGAAGAGGCCGCGGACGAAAACATCCGCCACTCGACCCGCGCCACTGACTTCATCACGCCGAAGAGCGCCGTGAGCCTTCTGTTCCGCGACGCGGTGCTCGACCTTGCGCGCGAGCATGCATTCGCGCGCACGCTCGTCAACAGCGGGCGTTTGTCGACCCCGACGACGTTCGCCCGCTCGCTGCTCAACACGCCCACTGCGTCACCGTTCGCGGGCCTCATGGCACCCGGCACGGCGGCGGTCGATGCGCCGGTCATACGGGGCGACGGCGGCAGGGGCTGGTTGCTGCGAGAACTCGGGACCGACTTCACAGCGCTGATCGGTGACGGTGCCGATTCGGACGCGATCGCCGACCGCTGGCAGCAAGCCGCCGAGGGGCTCGCTCGGCTGCACGCGATTTGCATCGCGCCGACAGCGGCCGTCCGAGATGCCCAGATCGCCGCGACCGCCGATACGGGTCGGGCCGGCAAGAGCATCTGCCACTTGGTCGACCACGCCGGTCTCGTCGCAGCGAGGTACGACCTCACGCCGGGCAGCGTCTATCTGCTGCGCCCCGACCAGCACGTTTGCGCGCGGTGGCGCGAGGGGTCGGCGCTGGCCGTTTCGGCGATGCGTGACTCATTGAAGCGCGCCCTCGCCATTGCTTGAAGACAGCTCGAGGACATCGACATGCCGCTGACCGTTGAGCCCAACTTCGACGCACCCGACGACTTTTACGAGGCACTGATCGACGCCCACCGTGACCTGCCCGACGCCCAAAGCCACGCGCTGAATGCACGCCTGGTGCTGCTGCTCGCCAACCACATCGGCACGCACAGCGTTCTGTGCGAAGCGTTGGCTGCCGCGCGCGGCCTGCCAACCCACGTCACTCCATGACCACCGACACGCTGCGCTACCAAACCGGCTTCGGCAACGAGTACGCGACTGAGGCCGTCACAGGCGCGTTGCCGCTGGGCTGCAACAGCCCCCAGCGCCCGCCGCTCGGGCTCTACCCCGAGCTGATCTCGGGCAGCGCCTTTACCGCACCGCGCGCCGAAAACCGCCGAAGCTGGCTGTACCGGCGCCAACCTTCGGTCGTGGTCGGCCGCTACCAGCCCTACGCCCAACCGTTATGGCGAACCGGTGGCGATGCACACATCGCGGTCGCGCCGGAGCCGATGCGCTGGAGCCCGTTCGCCATCGAAGACCTCGACGCCGATTTCATCGACGGCATGCGCACGCTGGCAGCGAATGGCGACGTCGAGGCGCAGTCGGGCATGGCGGTGCACGTTTATCTGGCCACGTGCTCGATGGACCAACGCGCGTTTGTCAACGCCGACGGCGAGATGCTGGTGCTGCCGCAACAGGGCAGGCTGCAAATCACTACCGAGCTGGGTGTACTGGTTGTGAGGCCGGGCGAGATAGCGCTGCTGCCGCGCGGTGTCGCGTTCAAGGTCGAGTTGCTCGACGGGCCCTCGCGGGGTTACGTCTGCGAGAACTACGGCGCGCATTTTCGGTTGCCCGAACTCGGCCCGATCGGCTCGAACGGATTGGCCAATCCGCGCGACTTTCAAGCGCCGGTCGCCGCCTTCGATGACCGTGCAGGTGCCTGCGAACTGGTCAAAAAATTTGCGGGCCGACTGTGGTGCGTACCGATGGCGGGCTCGCCCTTCAACGTGGTCGCATGGCACGGCAATCTGGCGCCCGTCAAGTACGACACCGCCCGGTTCATGGCGATCGGCTCGATCAGTTTCGATCATCCCGACCCTTCGATCTTCACGGTGCTGACCTCGCCGAGCGACACGCCCGGCACCGCGAATTGCGATTTCGTGATCTTTCCGCCGCGCTGGCTCGTGATGGAGAACACTTTTCGCCCACCTTGGTTTCACCGCAACCTGATGAGCGAATTCATGGGCCTGGTTCATGGCCAATACGATGCCAAGCCTGGCGGTTTCAAACCCGGCGGCGCCAGCCTTCACAACGGGATGGTGCCGCACGGGCCCGATGCCGAGGCGTATGCACTGGCAAGCACCGCCGAGCTTGCGCCCCAAAAGCTCGATGACACGCTGGCCTTCATGTTCGAGAGCCGTTACCGGCTCATCCCGACCGAATTCGCACTTGCAAGCCCGGCACTCGACACGGGCTACGCCGACTGCTGGGGCGGCCTGACCGACAAGTTCGCGCCGTGATCGGCACGTTGCAGTGCGTAACGAATCGACAAGTCCCTGATTTCAGACGTCTTTGGTCTTAACGGCGCCTCGGACGTTCAGCGCGAACAAGCCGAACTGCAAGACGACCAGGGCGTAGCCGCCCGTGTAGAGACCCCACACGACCCATGCGATATTGCTGACGATGAACAGCCAGAAGCCGATCCGGCGGCGTTTGTCTTGCGTAGATGCAACGAACCAGGCAGCAGCGATGGTCACTGCCATGGCCGGCCACTGCAAGCCGCCAAGCCAATTCAAGCTCGCTCCCATGTCGGCACCGCAAAAACGTGAATCCGAGCAACAAGTAGATTGGACAAAAACATACTTTTTCGGCAGACAGTGGCTGGTGCTGACAGTGCTCAGTGCGATCGACACAATCTAGGCGCGGGTCGTCGATGCGGTTGTCGGACGCGAAGCTTTGTAGATGTGGGAACGTTCGCGCTCGACGCCCATTGCCGTGAACGCACGGTGCCGAGACGAATCGGCGTCCCGCGAGCGGGTCACTGGCTCTTCGGCGCACCAAACTCGCGCTGACTGTCGATGGCGTTCGCTCGCGTCAGTGTCTAGCGCGACAACGCGAGCTTGACGCCAAACCCGAGCAAAAAGACACCCGCCAGTTTTTGCAGCAGGCTCCCGAAGCGCGGGTTCGCGCGCAGGCGCTCGGCGAGGCGGTGGGTCAGCAGTACCACCACGGCGCCGTAAAAGAAGGTCAACGCCGCGATGGTCGCCGCCATCACGCCGAAGGTCAGCAGCCCGCGGTGCTGCGCCGGGTCGACGAAAAGCGGAAAGAACGCCATGTAGAACACGATGGCCTTCGGGTTCAGCAAGGTGATGAGAAGCGCTTGCCGAAAGTAATGGCGGGGCTTGATTTCGAGCACCGGCTTGTCGCCGACCTTCGCGAAGATCATGCGCAGCCCGAGCCAGCCAAGGTAGCCCGCGCCCAACCACTGAACCGCCCGAAATGCCGGCGGCCAGGCTGCAAGCAGCGCGGCCACGCCAGCCACGGCCAGCCACATCAACACCTGGTCGCCGGCCATCACGCCGAAGGTGCACGCGAAGCCGCCACGCAAGCCGCCCTTGCCGGTCGACGTGATCAATGCAAGGTTGCCCGGCCCCGGAATCATCAGAAAAATGACGACCGCGAAGACGAACGCGGGGTAATCGGCAATGCCGAACATGGTGGCCTCCAGCACGCAAAACGGTGCGGCGGCATGGTACGCGGCAGCCAGGTCGAACGCTAAACTCAGGCCCTCTTCACTCTGACAGCCACTGGATGAACACCACGTATCGCTGTGCCGCCCTGCCCCTCGCCGCCATGTTGGCGAGCGCCTGCATCGTGGCTCCCGCCGCCGCGCAATCGCGCACCTTCAACCAGAACGCGCTTCGCGGCGCCATCGTTTTCGGTGACGACCAACAGCTCAAGCTCAACGGTCGTATCACCTCGTTGACCCCGGGCGCGCGGGTGCGCGACCAAAACAACATGGTCGTACTCGCCGCCACACTCAGCGGCGGCAAGTTTCTTGTGAACTACACGCTCGACATGGGCGGCGAGCAAGTGCGTGACGTGTGGATCCTGACTCCCAGCGAGGCCGCAGTCCGCCCCTGGCCGACCACTTTGCAAGAAGCACAGACCTGGGTCTATGACGCGACCACCATGACCTGGAGCAAGCCGTGAGTGACAGCGCCGCGACGAAGAAGGTGTTCATCAAGACCTTCGGTTGCCAGATGAACGAATACGACTCCGGCAAGATGGCCGATGTGCTGCACGCTGCCCAAGGTTACGTGACGACCGGCAATGTGGAAGAAGCCGATCTCATCTTGTTCAACACCTGCTCGGTGCGCGAGAAGGCGCAAGAAAAAGTTTTCAGCGACCTTGGCCGCGTCAAGCACCTCAAGGCCAAGGGCGTGCTGATCGGTGTGGGCGGTTGCGTGGCCAGCCAAGAGGGCGAAGCCATCATCGCCCGCGCGCCGTATGTCGATGTGGTGTTCGGCCCGCAAACGCTGCACCGCTTGCCGGCACTGCTCGAGCAGCGTGCGAGCCAGATGCGGCCGCAGGTCGACATCAGCTTCCCCGAGATCGAGAAGTTCGACCACCTGCCGCCGGCGCGGGTCGAGGGCGCGACCGCCTTCGTCTCGATCATGGAGGGCTGCTCCAAATACTGCAGCTACTGTGTCGTGCCGTATACCCGCGGCGAAGAGGTTTCGCGGCCGTTCGACGACGTCTTGGTCGAGGTGGCCGGCCTCGCCGATCAAGGCGTGAAAGAGGTGACGCTGCTCGGCCAGAACGTCAACGCCTATCGCGGCCGAATGGGCCATGTCGACAGGCGCTCCAAAGGCAGCGCTGAGATCGCCGACTTGGCACTGCTGATCGAATACGTGGCCGAAATTCCCGGCATAGAACGCATCCGCTACACCACCAGCCACCCGAACGAATTCACGCAGCGGCTGATCGATGTCTACGCCCGCGTGCCGCAGCTGGTGAATCACCTGCACCTGCCGGTGCAGCATGGCGCCGACCGCATCTTGATGGCGATGAAGCGCGGCTACACCGCGATCGAATTCAAAAGCACCGTCAAGAAGCTGCGTGCGGTGCGGCCGGGGCTCGCACTGTCGAGCGACTTTATCGTCGGGTTTCCGGGCGAGACCGAGGCCGATTTTGAGCAGACGATGAAGCTCGTCGAAAGTATAGGATTCGACGACAGCTTCAGCTTCGTGTTCAGCCCGCGCCCCGGCACGCCGGCGGCGAACCTCGAAGACGACACGCCGCAGATCGACAAGATGCGCCGCCTGTACCGGTTGCAAAAGGCGATCACCGATAGCGCGCGCAGTATCAGCGAGTCGCGGATGGGCACGGTGCAGCGGCTGCTTGTCGAGGGGCCGTCGCGCAAGGATGTGAGCGAGCTGAGCGGCCGCACCGAGTGCAACCGCATGGTGAGCTTCAAAGGAGCGCCGCGGCTCATCGGGCAGATGGTCGATGTGGCGATTACCGAGGTCAACACGCACTCGCTGCGCGGCGAGGTGCAGCAGTGCGAAGAAGTTGCGCTGCCGGTTTGATCAGCGCCTGGCCCTGACGAAACCCAGAAACCAAATGACAAGGCCGCACGCCGTGACCATCGCCGCGTAAGTTGCCATCTTGCCGTCGCGACCGAAGACGACGAGACCGGCGACCAAGACCAGCGCGCATGCGGCGCTGGCCCACAGCGCCAGTCTTGCCCAAGGTGCGGCGTGCAAGTCGCGCCGCCACAGCAGCTTGGCCAGGGCCGATGCGGTCAGCCCGACGCCGATGGCGGGTGCAAAAAAATTCAGCAGGTGCCAGAAGGCATCGGTTGCACTCAATCGGAACATTTTCAAGGTGAAGCGGGCACGAAGCGCCCGTCGGCGCCGCGAATTTTATAATCACGCTATGAGCGTCTTTGCCCTCGGGCTGAACCATACGACTGCGCCTCTCGACCTGCGCGGCCGGTTTGCGTTCACGCCCGAGCAACTGGCGCCGACGCTGCGGCAGTTCCGCGAGCGTCTGCAACGGATCAGCGAGGTTGCGATCGTCTCGACCTGCAACCGCACCGAGCTTTACGTCGGGGCGCATCCGGGTCTGGTGAGCCCGGCCGTCGACTGGCTCGCCGATGTCGGTGGCGTGTCGAGCCACACGTTGCGCGAGCATGCCTATGTGCTCGAGGGCGGTGCCGCTGCACGGCACGCGTTTCGCGTTGCGAGCGGGCTCGATTCGATGGTGCTCGGCGAGCCGCAGATCCTCGGCCAGCTGAAGCAGGCGGTGCGTGAGGCCGAAACTGCAGGCACGCTTGGCGGCTCGCTGCATCAAATGTTTCAGCGTTCGTTCGCGGTCGCGAAAGAAGTTCGCAGCTCGACCGAGATCGGCGCGCATTCGATCAGCATGGCCGCTGCGGCCGTGCGGCTGGCGTCGCAACTCTTCGAAGACTTGCGCGAGAACAAGGTGCTGTTCGTCGGCGCGGGCGAGATGATCGAACTCGTTGCGACCCACTTCGCAGCGCGCAACCCGCGCGCATTGGCGGTTGCAAATCGGACCCTGGAGCGGGGTGAAAAACTTGCCACACGTTTTGGCGCCGAAGCGATCCGCCTGGCCGACCTGCCCATGCGGCTGGCCGAGTTCGACATCGTGATTTCGTGCACCGCCAGCTCGCTGCCGATCATCGGCCTGGGCGCAGTCGAGCGTGCACTGAAGCAGCGCCGGCATCGGCCGATGTTCATGGTCGACCTGGCCGTGCCGCGCGACATCGAGCCCGAAGTGGCGCGCTTGTCAGACGTCTACCTCTACACCGTCGACGATTTGTCGACGCTGGTGCAGTCGGCCGGCGAGAAGCGGCAGGCGGCGGTGGAGCAGGCCGAAGCGATCATCGAAACCGGCGTGCAGAGCTTCGTGCATTGGCTCGACCAGCGTGGCTCGGTGCCGTTGATCCAGGCGCTGCACACGCAGGCCGACGACTGGCGTGCCGCCGAGATCGCCCGCGCGCGCAAGCTGCTCGCGAAGGGCGAAAACGTTGACGCGGTGCTCGAGGCGCTGTCGCGTGGCCTGACGCAAAAGATGCTGCACGGCACGCTCGCCGAGCTTCATGCGGTCGACGGCGAGCAGCGCACGCAACTTGCGCAAACCGTGGCGCGGCTCTTCTTGCGCCAGAGCGCGCGGCCGCCGATCGATGACCCGCTGGCTCGGCTCGATCAACGTTAGCGACGCGCACACCTTCGCCTTCGTCGCGAAGTCGTCGAGCGCAGTCTGCGCAGGCGGCTCGTCCTTGCTCTCTCTCTTGGCTCCCGCATGAAAGACTCTCTTCGCCAACAGTTCGAGCGCCTCGCGTTGCGCCTGAACGAGCTGGATGCGACGCTCGCCGACCCCACGGTCGCAAGCGACATGAAGCGCTACCGCGAACTCTCGCGTGAGCATGCGGAGGTCTCTGGTCTGGTCGAGCACTTTCGCCGTTTTCAACAGCGCGAGCGCGATTTGGCAGACGCCCAGGCGCTGCTCGACGACCCCGAAATGGCCGAGATGGCGCATGAAGAGATCGCCGAGTCACGGGCCGATGTAGAACGTCTTCACGTTGAACTGCAGACCGCGCTGATGCCGCGCGACCCCGACGACGCACGCAATGCGTTCGTCGAAATCCGCGCTGGCACCGGTGGTGACGAATCGGCGCTATTCGCCGGCGATCTGGCACGCATGTACCTGCGTCACTGCGAGCGCCGCGGCTGGAAGACCGAGCTGATGAGCGAGAGCGCGAGCGACCTCGGCGGCTACAAAGAGCTGGTGATGCGCGTCGAGGGCAAGGACGTCTATGCACGCCTCAAGTTCGAATCCGGCGGCCACCGCGTTCAGCGTGTGCCGGTGACCGAAACCCAGGGGCGCATCCATACCAGCGCCTGCACGGTCGCCGTATTGCCCGAGCCCGATGAAGCCGAAGAGGTGACGCTGAACCCTGCCGAGCTGCGCATCGACACCTTTCGCGCCAGCGGCGCCGGCGGGCAGCACGTCAACAAAACCGACAGCGCCATCCGAATCACACACTTGCCGACCGGCATCGTGGCCGAGTGTCAGGACGACCGCTCGCAGCACCGCAACAAAGCCAAGGCGATGGCTGTCTTGACGGCGCGCCTGCGCGACAAAGACCGCAACGAACGCGCAGCCAAAGAGGCGGCCACGCGCAAAGGCCTGATCGGCAGCGGCGACCGCAGCGACCGCATCCGCACCTACAACTTCCCGCAGGGTCGGCTGACCGATCACCGCATCAACCTGACGCTTTACAAGCTGCAGCTGATCCTCGACGGCGAGCTCGACGACGTGACCACCGCTTTGCAAGCCGCGCAAGCCGCCGAGCAATTGGCGGCGCTCGAAAGCGGCAACGCATGAGCGCGATCGGAGTGCGCATCACGGGGTTGCTCCGGTGACCCACTCCTGCACTGTGGCCGACGCGCTAACCGCTGCACGCGCCGCGGGCCTGGAGCGACTCGACGCGCAACTGCTACTGGCCCACGTGATGGCACATCCGCGCAGCTGGCTGTTCGCCCACGGCGACGATGTCATGAGCGCTGCGCAACGCGGTCGACTGGAGCCACTGATCGCCCGCCGCGCGGCGGGCGAGCCGCTGGCCTATCTGGTCGGCGAGAAAGCCTTTCACGGGCTGGTGCTGCAAGTCGACTCGCGGGTGCTGGTGCCGCGGCCCGACACCGAAGTGCTGGTCGATTGGGCGATCGAATGGCTGCGCGACCGGCCGCTGCCCCAAGATGTGGTCGACCTGGGCACCGGCAGCGGCGCCATTGCGTTGGCGGTTTGCCATGCCTGCCCGAACGCCGTGGTAACCGCCACCGACCTCAGCGCCGATGCACTCGCGGTGGCCAGCGCCAACGCGCAGCGGCTCGGGCTGGAGGTGAGCCTTCGCAGCGGCACATGGTGGGCAGCGGTTGACGGGCAGCGTTTCGATCTCGCGCTTGCCAACCCGCCCTACATTGCCGGCGCCGACCCCCACCTGG
>JAYUWC010000029.1:0-2477 GCA_043753755.1 Rhizobacter sp. | reverse complement strand
CGCCGGCAGGTCACCGCCTCTACTCGTCGGCCGACGTGAAGCGGCTGGCGTTGCTGAAGCAGTTGACTGCGGTCGGCCACGCCATCGGCGCGATCGCGGCACTCGACACGGCCGAGCTGCAGCAGGTCGCGGCAACCCACGCCGGTGCGATGGCGGGCGACTCAAGTACCCGAACGTCGGCTACTCGCGAACCGCTGCAAACGGATGCATCGAGCGCTTCGCCTGACGCGCTGCGCTCGGCGTGGCCCCGCCTGCTCGACCCGTCACCGCGCCGCTTCGACGACGCGACGCTCGCCGACCTGGCGGGCCTGTCGTCGACCATCGCCTGCGAGTGCCCGCAACACCTGGCGCAGTTGCTGATGCAGCTCTCGCACTTCGAGGCCTACAGCGCCGATTGCGCGCACCGCAGCCCGTCCGATGCCGCGCTGCACCGCTACCTGCACCGCGTGGCCGGCGCGGCGCGCGCGTTATTCGAAGACGCGCTGGAGCGGGTCGCGGTTCACGAGGGGCTGGTTCTTGCAGGCTGAGCGAACGCCGAGCGTTGCCTGAACTGTTAGCCGCGCGGGTCGGGCACGAACCGCGGAAAGGGATCGGGCGCACGCGGCTCACGGCGCGGCGGCTTGATGACGCCGAGCGCGACCAAGCGGTCCTCGCTGTCGTAGCGCAAGCGCACCACTTCGTTCGGGCGCTCGCTCGCGCGGTCGAAGCGGGTGTGCGTGGTCGGCATGTATTCGCGCTCGCCGTGGCCGGTGCCCAGACGCTGCGCATCACGCGCGGCCTCGGCCGATTTCATCGCCGGCGCGGGTGCCGGTGCCGGTGCGGGTGCAGGTGCAGGTGCCGGCGCTGTTGCGGGTGCAGCGGCCAACGGCGCAGCGCGCCGCGCGGCGCCGTCATTGGCCTCAGCAAAATTGTTTTGGTACGGCGACCCGCCGCTCACCGGCTCGCGGGCGCGCTCGACGAAGACTGCCGCGCCGATCACGCCCACGTTGTCGGGCCGGTCGGTGCGCGCGGCATACGAGTCGGGCAGCGCGCTGAAGTAGAACGCCGCCGCTTCGGTCAGGCTTTTGCGCCAGCCGGTGATCTCGGTCGACTGCCAGGGCGCGAGCACGTAGCCGGTCTGCGCCGTGGCCGCGGTCTCGCCGCTTACCGCATTGACGCCGTCGATCGACAACACCACCAGCACCCGGCCGCCCGTGCGGTTGACCAGCCGAACCGCATAGCGACTGCCCGGCCGGCCGGCGACCCAGCTCGCGCCCTGGTGCGAGAAGCTCGGCAGCGCGGCACCGCGGTCGCGGTCGACGAGCGAGACCTCGACCAGCCCACCGAGCGCGAAGGCCGGCAGGGCGAGGCAAAGGGCCGCCGCAGCGGCGGCGAGGCTGAGTAGGTGGCGGCGGGTCGGCATGCGGTTCTCCTGTGCAGTGGGTGACAGGTGTTGAACGGCGCAGCATGAAGAACGGGGTGAAACGGCCGCGACCAACGCGCTGCGGCCGCAGCCCGCAGCGCACTACCTCGTCTCGGCGAACAACTCTCGGCCGATCAGCATGCGGCGAATTTCGCTGGTGCCGGCACCGATCTCGTACAACTTGGCGTCGCGCCACAGCCGGCCGAGTGGGTAATCGTTGATGTAGCCGTTGCCGCCGAAGATCTGGATGCCCTCGCCGGCCATCCAGGTCGCCTTTTCGGCACACCACAAGATCACGCTGGCGCAGTCTTTGCGCACCTGCCGCACGTGCTCTACGCCGAGCAAGTCGAGATTCTTCGCGACCGTGTAGGCAAACGCCCGGCCCGCCTGCAGCACCGTGTACATGTCGGCGACCTTGCCCTGGATCAGCTGAAACTCGCCGATGCTCTGGCCGAACTGCTTGCGGTCGTGGATGTAGGGAACGACGCTGTCCATCACCGACTGCATGATCCCGAGCGGCCCGCCGGTCAGCACCGCGCGCTCGTAGTCGAGCC
Source organism: Rhizobacter sp. (assembly GCA_043753755.1). Classification (GTDB taxonomy): domain Bacteria; phylum Pseudomonadota; class Gammaproteobacteria; order Burkholderiales; family Burkholderiaceae_C; genus LMDS01. The sequence continues at coordinate 521 of JAYUWC010000029.1, read as the reverse complement.
CGCTCATCAGCACGCGCGCGCCGCCGTTCAGCGTGCCGAGCACGTTCTCGGCTGGCACCTCGACGTTGTTGAACACCAGCTCGCCGGTGTGGCTGCCGCGCATGCCGAGCTTGTCGAGCTTTTGCGCGACGCTGAAGCCGGGCATGCCCTTCTCGACGAGAAAGGCCGTGACACCGCGCGCCCCGAGCTCGGGCTCGGTCTTGGCATAGACCACCAGCGTATCGGCATCGGGGCCGTTGGTGATCCACATCTTGGTGCCGTTGAGCAAAAAACGGCCGCCCTTTTCTTCGGCCTTCAGCTTCATGCTGATGACATCGGAACCGGCGCCCGGCTCGCTCATCGCGAGCGCGCCCACATGCTCGCCGTTGACCAGCTTCGGCAGGTACTTCAAGCGCAACGGCAGCGACGCGCAGCGCGCCAAATACTTGCCGATGCTGATCAGCGGCGAGCATGTGGGCGCGCTGGCGATGAGCGAGCCGGGCGCCGGGTCCGATGTCATCAGCATGAAGCTCAAGGCCCAA
>JAYUWC010000028.1:0-7663 GCA_043753755.1 Rhizobacter sp. | reverse complement strand
CGTCGCGATCTGCACCGGCCGGGTCGGTGCCGGAAAGAATCACGCCGTTCGCGGCCGTTCGAGAGAACGACCCACCGGCCAGCACGCTGGCGCTGTCGTTTGCGGCCGAGGGTGCGTCGTTGACGCCGTTGATGTCGAAGGTGAGGGCAGTCGTCGACGTGAGGCCGGCGGCGTCGGCGACGGTGTAGCTGAACTGCTCGGTCGCCGTCTGACCTGCTGCGAGCGCCTCGGCCGCCGGACGGTCTGCGAGATAGGTGTAGCTGCCGTCGCCATTGAGCGTCAAGGTGCCATAGGTGCCCGTAAGCGCCGAGCCCACGGTGCCTGCGGTGGCGCCGAACGAGACTTCCGAGACCGTCTTGGTGTCGCCTGCGTCGACATCGGTGTCGTTGGTGAGCACGCCGGTCGCGGCGGTGCGGGTCAGGGTCACGTCTTCGGTCGCAGCGGCAGTGTCGGCAACGGCGAGAGGCGCATCGTTGGTGCCGGTGATCGTGAAGTTCAGCGTGGTGGTCGAAGTGGCGCCGGCGGCGTCACGCATCGTGTAGCTGAAGTTCTCGGTTGCGGTCTGGCCGACGCCGAGCGCTTCGGCCGCGGCCTTATTGGCCAGGTACGAGTAGCTGCCGTCAGCGTTGAGCGTCAAGGCGCCGTAAGTGCCATTTAGCGCCGAGCCCACGGCGCCCGCTGTGCTGCCGAACGAGACCGCCGAGACGGTCCTGGTGTCGCCCGTGTCGGGGTCGGTGTCGTTGCTCAGCACGCCGGTTGCAGCCGTCATCGTGAGGGTCACGTCTTCGGTGGCACCAGCCGTATCGGCAACAGCAGTCGGCGCATCGTTGCCGCCGGTGATCGTGAAGGTCAGCGTGGTGCTCGAGGTTACGCCTGCGGCGTCACGCATCGTGTAGCTGAACTGCTCGGTGGCTGTTTGACCGACGCCTAGCGCTTCGGCCGGTGCCTTGTTGGCCAGATACGAATAGCTGCCGTCGGCGTTGAGCGTAAGTGTGCCGTAGGTGCCCGCCAGGCCGAAACCGACGGTGCCTGCGGTCGCGCCCACGCTGACCGCGGTGATGGTCTTGGTGTCGCCCGCATCGACATCGCTGTCGTTGCTCAGCACCCCGGTGGCAGCGGTGCGGGTGACCGGCACGTCTTCGGTTGCGGCGGCCATGTCGGCCACGGCGACAGGTGCGTCGTTGACCGGCGTGACGTCGAAGCTCATCGTGTTCGGCGAGGCATCGGTATCGACGCCGCCGTTGGCTGTGCCACCGTCGTCGCGCACCTGAAATTGAAGCGTCGCGGCGGCGCTGCCGTTCGTGTTCGGCGCAGGCGTGAAGGTCAGCAGCCCGGCATCGAGTTGCGCGACGCTGATCCGCGTGGTGGCGGTGATCGCAACGCCGCTCAGCGCGAGCGTGCCGGTGCTGGTCGGCCCGACACTAACCGATGCAAACTGATTAGCCGGCGCGTCGAGCGCGTCGCTGAAGCCGAAGTCGCCACGATTGAGCACGCGGGCGGTGTCCTCGAGCGTCGTCACGGTGTTGTCGGTACCTGCGGGGGCAGAGTTGATCGACACGATGTGGATCAACGACACGGCGACATCGCTCTTTGCCGAGCCGTCGTTGACGCTGATTTCGATCGAGCGGTCGACCGTCGAAACGTTGGCGTACGGATTGCTGAAACGAATGCCCGCGAGCGCCGCCTGGTAGTCGGCGTGCGAGGCCGTGCCCGAAAATGTGAGCACGCCAGAGGCCGAGTCGTAGACCGAAACGCTGATCCCCGGCGGCAACGTGCCGACGGTGAGCGTGTCGCCCCACTGCACGTTGGCGATGCGCACGCTGGCGCTGCGCAGCGCGGTCGAGTCGATGTCGGCGATCGCGATGTCGGCATCGACGATCGGCGCGCCCGCCGATTGCTCGATGAAGTTGCCGCTGTAGCCGGTGCCGGGTGCGGTCGAGTCGTCGGCGTCGAGGTCGAGTTTCGGTGCGTTGTCGGCCGGCACGACGTGAACGGTGGTCGTGACCGGGCTGCTGCTTGCAACGCCGTCATTCACGACCACCGTGACGATGCGGTCGATCGCCCCCGACGGGTCGGTGCTGGTGTTGTTGAACTGGACGGCGCGGATCGCCGCCTCGTAGCTCGCCTGCGGAGCCGCGCCCGTGAGCGTGACGACCGTGCCGCCCGCGTTGACGCTCGCGACGATGCTGGCCGGCAGCGTGCCGACCTGCAGCAGGTCGCCGAGCTGCGCGTTGGTGAGGGTGATCGTTGCGCCATGCAGGTTGGGGTTGTCGACATCGACGACATGGGCGTCGACATCGGCGATCGAGACCGGCGTGCCTTCCACGTAAACAGTCGCATAGTCACCCAGATGGCTGCTGCTGTCGGGCGTGATGACCGCGACGTTGCCGCTGATGTTGTCGATGCGCAGACCGGTCGGCCCCGCAAAGTTGGATGTGACCGTGTCGCGGTTGTCGACCACGAAGGTGACCGTGTTCAGCCCGCCCGCGAAGGCCGAGCTCGAACCATGCAGTTCGACGTGGGTGTACTGCGCATACCCCAGGTTGGCGCTGAAGCCGGTGGAGACACCGTTGACGAGGATGTCACGCAGGTAGTTGTCGCACGCCAGGTCGAACGCGATGTTGACCGAGGCCGGATCGGCACCGGGCTGCAACGAAAAGCTGGTCTGGTATTGGTAGACGCCGACCGGCTGATTGCGGGTGCTGCTGATCCAGGTCGAATCGGCGTCGTTCGGAATCCAGGCGTAGGGAAGGTTCACGGCGCTCGCTGTGAGCGTACTGCCGGCCGGCGCCGAGACCAACGTGTAGTGCGGGTCGAGCGTGCCGAGTGCGAGCGCGCTGCCGGCGTTGCTTTCGCCGGTGTTGAACAGGCCTGCGATCGCCTGCACCGAGACGGTGTTGCGTGAGTGATCGGCATCAAGGCTGAGCGTCGGCACGTCGTTCACCGCTGTGACGGTGAGGGCGAGGGTCGAAGTCGAGGTGAGCGTTCCATCCGAAACGGTGTAGGTCGCGACCGGCACCGCGCCGTTGTAGTCGGCGACCGGCGTGAAGCTGTAGGCGCCGTCGCCGTTGACCGTCAGCGAGCCGACACCGGCAATCGAGACGGTGCTGCCGGCGGCGAAGCTGCCGGTGATGCCGGCGACGCTGAACTGCGTGACGCTGAGCGATGCCGAGTCCACATCGCTGTCGTTCGCGAGCAGGCCGTGCACGGCATCGACGATCAGCGGTGTGTCTTCGGGCGTGCTGTTGGCGTCCGGCGCTGGCAGCGGTGCGTCCGCGACGGGTGCAATGCTGATCGCAACGGTGGCGGTCGATATATCGCCGTTCACATCGGTCAGCGCGTAGGTGAAGGCGTCTGAACCGCTGTAGTTCGCGCTCGGCGTGTACGTGAACTTGCCGTCGGAATCGAACACGATGCCGCCGTGCGCCGGCCCACTGCCCGCGACGATCGAGAACACGTTGCCACCGTCACCCGAAGGCGCGTCGTTGCCGGCGACGCTGCCCACGAACGGCGTGTCTTCGACTGCGGCAACGGTGTCGGCCACGGCGACCGGCACGTCGTTGACCGGCGTGACGTTGAGCGTGAGCGTGTTCGGCACGGCATCGAAACTACCGGCGCTGTCTTGTACGCTGAACGTGAGGTTCGTGTAAGGCACGCCGTTCGCGTCGGCGGCGGGCACGAAGACAAGCTTGCCGGCGGCGATGTCGGCGGCCGAAATCACGGCGCCGGCGAGCACGGCCGCGCCGTTCAGCAGCAGCGTGCCGGCGCCGGGCAGGGCGTCGATGCGCACGTTGGCCAGGGTCTGGCCGGCATCGGCATCGGTGAAGCCGAAGTCGCCGGTCTTGACGGTGTAGGTCGTGTCTTCGGCGATCGTGCGCGCGGCGTCGGTGCCGGTCGGGGCCGAGTTCGCGCCGACGTTGACCGTGAGGCTCGCGCTCGCGTTGCCGCCATGGCCGTCGGAGACGGTGTAGTTGACGACCACCGGGCCGAAGAAATTGCTTGCCGGCGTAAAGGTCACGGTGCCGTCGGCGTTGACGACGACGGTGCCTTGCGCCGGGTTCGCCAGGCTCGCGCCGGTGACGCTGAGCGGGTCGCCGTCGCGGTCGGTGTCGTTGGCGAGCACCGCGATGGTGACCGGTGCATCGATCGGAGTCGCGGCGATGTCGTTGCCGAGCGTGGGCGCGTCGTTGATCGGCGTGACGGCGAGCGTCAGCGTCGACGTGCGCGTGACCGTGCCGTCGCTCAGCGTGTAGGTGATCGGCGGCACTGCGCCGTTGTAGTCGGCGGCGGGCGTGAAGGTGTAGGCGCCGTTCGCGTTCAGCACCAGCGTACCGATGCCGAGCAGCGTGGTGGATGTTCCAGCCGCGTGGGCGATGCCGGCGATCGTGTACTGCGTGACGCCAAGCGTGTTGCCATCGGCATCGCGGTCGTTCGTAAGCACGTTGCCGGCGAGCGGCGTGTCTTCGAGGGTGCTGGCGGTGTCGGCAATGCCGACCGGCGCATCGTTGATCGCGCTGAGCGCGATCGCGACGCTACCGATCGCAGTGGAGCCCTGGTCGGTGACCGAATACGTGAACTGCCCGACCGGCGCGCTGCCGTCGTAGTCGGCCGGCGGCAGGTACTTCAACCCGGTCAGCTCGGCTGCAGTCAGCACGCTGCCGATCGCCACCGGCGTGCCATCGGCGTTCTGCAGCAGGCCGATCAGCGGGAGCTGCGTGACGGTGATGACGGCTGTGGCGCTCGTGCCTGTCGGCGCGGCAAGACCGAGTGCGACGGCCGAGCCTTCTTCGGTGGCACTGACCGTGCCCGAGGCGGCGCCGACCGGCACCGGCTCGCGCGGCGTTTCGTCTTCGGCGGCGGACGCTCCGCGACTGCGCAAGTCGGGGCGCACGCCGGCGTCGGCGCCGGGCGGCGCCAAGCCGGCGGGGCTCAACGATTCGACGATCCGATCGATGCGAAGGCCCGGGCTCAGGTCAGCGGCGCCAGCGGCGCCAGCGGAACCGGCGGCAGCGGCGACGCCGGGGGCAGGCGCGTCGGCGGAGTTGGGTTCGTCCAAGCTGCTGATGACACGGTCGATCTCCGGGCTGGCGCCGGCGGTTGCAGCGCGCACTGTCGGCGCGCGGGCGGCCACTACGGCTTCCTGTGCGGCGGCCGTGTCGTCGGGGCTGAGCTGCACGATGCCGTCTTGCGAGGTCAGGATCACGTCGCCCCTGTCGACCAGTTCGCCGACCTTCAGTGCGCGCATCTTGTTGCCGGCGCCGCGAATGCTGGCGCTGCCCCGGAGACCAGTGACTCTTTCTTGGACTGTCTGGACGATGGTGGGCATGACGGGCCTCTTCGGCGCGACGGGCGCAAGTGGCACAGGGTAATTGCGACGCCGCGGCTTGCAGCGTCTCTCGGGCGAAGAGTGGAAGCCGCGCGTGAACTCGATCACCTAGGGGTGGTGTTTCTGCGCCCCTGCAAACAACGGCTCAAGTCACGGCAAAAAATGCCGAGCCCTGCCGCACCTGTCGGGCCGCGTGCTCAGCGCTCGTGAAAAAGGGGCCTCGCGGCCCCTTTGTTCATCTCGGTCGACGCGGGTCGGTCGACGCCTTTCGACCGGCAACGACCTCAGGGCTTGCGCGGCGTTGCAGCGGGCGTGCCCGGTGCGACGAGCGGCAGTACTGGCTGCGGTGCGCTCGCGGCGAGTTTCCTGGCGCGTGCATCGAGCTCGTCGCGATCGAGCGTGATGGCTTCGACCACGATCACCGGGCAGCGGGTCGGCGCGTCGTCGCCTTGCTGCCAACCCGAAGCGTCGTTGGCGACGTTGTCGACGCGGGTCACGCCCAAAGTGGCGCCCAGTTGATACATCGACGCGTGGACTCGGGCATACGAGAAGCCGAGGTCGTATTCGGCGTTGACGTAGGCCCGGCGTGCGGTGTAGACCTCGTTCTCGGCGTTCAGCAGGTCGAGCAAGCTGCGTTGGCCGATGTCGAACTGCTGGCGATAAGCGTCGCGTGCCTTCTCGATCGCCAGCGTGTTGCGCTCGAGGTAGATGAGTTGATCGGTGAGTTTGCGGGTGTCGTTGAACGCGATTGCGGTTTGCTGGCGGGTGTCGCGGCAGGCTTTGTCGCGCAGGTCGGCGGCCTGACTCATCAGGTTGACTTGTTGCCGCACACGGGCTTGGTCGGCGCCGCCGTTGTAGAGGTTCCAGTTCAGCACGATCTCAGCGGTCGTGGTCCGGGTTTGCTCCTGCAGGCTGTCGACGTTGCGACCCACCGCGCCGCGCACACGCGCTTCCACGCGCGGCTGATAAGCCGACTTGCGGCCTTCCGACACCGAACGCGCCGCGCGCAGCGTCTCGATGCTGGCGCTGACCGCCGCACTCTGGCGCACCGCGCTGGTCATCGCTTCGCCAGCGCTGGCGGGCATGCCAGTGCGCAGCAACGCCACCGGTGGCAGCTCGCGCGGCGGTGCGATGCCGACGACCCGCTGGTAGCGCGTCGTCACGTCGTGAAGGTTGGCGATCTCGGTGCTGAGATTGGACTCGGCCAGCGCGACCCGCGCCCCGGCCTGCTCAAGATCGACCCCGCGGCCCACGCCGGCCTTGAAGCGCGACTGGATCTGTAGGTAGGCATAACGGTGCTGCACGTAGTTGTCTTCGGCGAGCTGCACCAGGCGCCGAAAGCGTTGCACGTCGAAGTGCGCGCGGGCGGCTTCGAGGGCGGTTTGCTCGGTCACGTCGACCAGCTCGAAGTAGCGAGCGAGCCGGTCGTGGCCGAAGCGAGCAACGTCGCTGCGGGTGCCCAGGCCGTCCCAGAGCAACTGGGTCAGGTTCAGGCCGATCTGGTTGCGGCCGAAGCTGCGGTCACCGAGGCCACCTCCAGAGCGTTCGTTCTCGCGGCTGACGACCGCGGCCACGTCGAGGTGCGGCAAAAAACCGGCGCGTGCCACGTCGATCGCATCGACCGAGGCGCGGTACGCATTGAAGCGGGCCGTGACTTCGGGGTTGGTGTTGACGGCCTTTTCGACCGAGATACGGAGCGGATCGGCCGGCTGCCCGACCGCCGACACGGCGCTCAGCAGCAATCCAATGGCGGTCAGGGCGGGACACTTCTTCATGAGGGTTCCAACGTTCATTCGGCGATTCGGATGCGCTCGATGTTGAGGCGCATCGTCAGCGTTGCCGCGGGTTTCGATGCGGGTGCGGGCGCGAGTCTAGGCAATCGCGACTCTGCACAAGACGCCCCGACCACGGATTGGGGCGCACTATGTCACGGCTTGTCGAGATGACTTGATTGCGACGCAACAGCCTGCAGCATTGCGGCTCGTCGGCGGCCGCCCAGAAAGCAATTTTCTTCGCTCGCGCAGAGGCTGGCGACGGCTCCCGGCAACGGGGTGGAAACGCGCCGCGCGGCCTCGCGCAGAACGGCGACTGCTCAAGTCTTGGCCGCGGCGGACGAGAACCAACACGTTGGCCCGATCGCTGCAACGTGACCCTGCTTGTTCTCCTCCACCCCGCCGCTGCGCCTGGAGTCCCGGTCGAGGGGCTGGCGCGGATCATGGGCTCGCGCGCGCAACATGGCTGGCGTTGCTGGCGTGCGAACTGCGGCGTTGTGCTCTGGGCTTTGCTTGCGCTGGTCAGCTTCGCGCCGCGCGCCTGGGACGCCGAGCCCATGTTGCG
>JAYUWC010000027.1:0-7676 GCA_043753755.1 Rhizobacter sp. | reverse complement strand
GCCGCCTACGACCGGCTGCTGGCGCTCGGCCTGATCGAGGCGCGGCGGCAACGCGGCTTCTACGTTCGCGAGGCAGCACCGAACCGCGCCGCACGCAGCGCCCGCGGCGGTGCGGCGCAGGGGCCAACCGCGCCGCGCCCGCTGCCATTGAATGCGGTGTCGCTGATTCGCGGCATGTTTCAGCCGCCCGGTGCCGGGCCGATGCCGGGTTTGGGCACACTGCCCGCCGAGTGGCTGGACGCGCAACTGCTGGCCACGGCGCTGCGCAAGGTCTCGAGCGGAACGCAGCTCGGCGATGTGTCACTGCGCTACGGTGATCCGGCCGGCGAGCGCCGGCTGCGCGAGGCGCTCTCAGCCAAACTGGCCGACTTCGGCGTCACCGCATCGGCGGCGCAGATCATCACCACGGTCGGCGCCACGCACGCGCTCGACGTGGTCACCCGCACGCTGCTTCGCGCCGGCGACAGCGTGCTGGTCGACGAACCCGGCTGGTCGGTCGAATATGCGCGGCTCAAGGCACTCGGCCTGCGCGTGCTGCCGGTGCCGCGCGGCGACGACGGCCCCGACCTCGCCGTCATGCAACGCCTGATCGAAGCCCAGCGCCCGGGTGAGCGGCCGCGCCTGTACGTGACCGTCTCGGTGCTCAACAACCCGACCGGCGCGTCGCTCTCGTTGCAGTCGGCGCATCGGGTGTTGCAGCTTGCGCAAGCGCACGACCTGCACATCGTCGAAGACGACACCTACGCCCACCTCGCGCCGCCGCACCTGCCGCGCCTTGCAGCACTCGATGCGCTGGAGCGCACGATCTACGTCTCGGGTTTCTCGAAGATCCTGGTGCCCAATTGGCGGGTCGGCTTCATTGCTGCGCCGCACGCGCTGGTCGAGCGTTTCATCGACACCAAGCTGCTGACCACGCTCACGACCCCGGGCCTGACCGAGCAGGCCCTCGCTCACTGCCTCGAGCAGGGCCTGCTGCGCCGCCACACCGAGCGGGTGATGGACAAGCTCGGCAGCGCCCGCGAGCGCATCGTCAAGGTGGCTGAGGCCCACGGCTGCCGCTTCGTTGCGCCGCCGCGCGGGCTGTTCGGCTGGGTCGACGTGGGCACCGACACCGAGCGCCTGGCCGAACGCCTGCAGGGTCAATGGCTGATCGCGCCGGGTGCCCTCTTCCATGCGACCCACCGACCGACCACCTTGATGCGCATCAACTTCGCCACGTCGCAAGACCCACGCTTCTGGAAGGCACTGGTCAAGGCGCGTACCGCTTGACCGGCGCGCCACCACCCGCACTCGGGGGGACGGCCACGTCTCGCTCTCCGAAAGCGCAGGTTGCGGGCGAAAATCGCGCTCTATGCACGGCGAGCTCTTCGACTCCACGATTCCGTTCGGCGAACCCGAACTGCTGAAGACGACCGCCTACCGCCGCTATCTCGATGAGCGCGACGCCGACCCACTGACCCTGGCGCGGCTCGCGCACCTTTCACAGCTCAGCCTCTCGTTGCAGGCCGATCTGGGCCGCTTCGAGCAACCGAGCGGCGTTACCGAGACTGTCGAAGCGCTGGCCGCCTGCGTGCGGCATTCGTCCGATGTGACCATTCACCTGCAATGCGCCGATCGGGTGTTGCCGCTCACCGTCTTCCCGCAACGCCGGCTGCTGTATTGCCCGATGGACATGAGCGAACTCATGGCGCGCCACCTGCCGCGCCTGCAGGTCATGGACATCGAGCCCGCCCAGCGTCGCCCGCCTGGCGACGACGCGCACCAACTGGTCGGCGACATCCGGCTCTACCACCCGCTGACGCCGTTCTTGTGGGCGCTGGCGCTGCGCGGGCCGCGGCGCACGCTGTTGCCCGAGATCGCCGGCCCGGCGGTCTACCGCGTTTCGCCGGCAATCGATATCGCCTCGCTCGCATTGAGCAGCGCGTTGCGCTCGGCCGTCGAGCGGCTGCGGCGCCAGGCCACCTCGCTCGCCGGCATCACCGCCTGGCCGGCGTTCGACCGCGAGCGCGCCTGCCGGCTGCTGAACGCGCTCTACCTTCAGGCGGGCTTGATCGTCAGCCGATCCCACCCCGATGCGGTTCGTGAGGGCTGGTTCTAAAAGCGTCGGCTCCGATCAGCGCGCGCCCAACGCCTCCCAGCGCTCGATCGCAATCAGCAGTTCGTCATCGATCTTGGCGTGGCGGGTTTGGGCCTGCATCGCCCGGTCGGGCTCGGCCGTGTAGGAACCCGGCAGCGCAAGAAACTCGGCAAGCGCTTTTTGTTCGACCTCGAGCGCCTCGATGCGCTTCGGCAATTCGTCGAGCTCGCGCTGCTCTTTGTAGCTGAGCTTGCGCGGCTTCACCGCGTTCGGCGCGGCAGCCGCCACGGCCTTGACTGCGGGCGGCGTGTCTTTCGATTTGGCCGCGCGCGTGGCCTGGTCGCGGATCACCTTGGCGCGGTCGCGCTGCAGCTTCCAGTCTTCATAGCCGCCCTCGTACTCACGCCAGCGGCCGGGCGCTTCATCGCCCTCCCAGACGATGGTGCTGGTGACCACGTTGTCCAGAAAACGCCGGTCGTGGCTCACCAAAAAGACAGTGCCCTTGTAAGCCTGCAGCAGTTCCTCAAGCAGCTCGAGGGTGTCGATGTCGAGGTCGTTGGTCGGCTCGTCGAGCACCAACACGTTGGCCGGCAGTGCGAACAAGCGGGCGAGCAGAACCCGGTTGCGCTCGCCGCCGCTGAGCGTGCGCACCGGCGAGTTGGCGCGCTCGGGCGAGAACAAGAAGTCGTTCAGGTAGCTCATCACGTGCTTCTTCTGGCCAGCGAACTCGACCCACTCGCTGCCCGGGCTGATGGTGTCGGCGAGGGTCGCGTCGAGGTTCAGCGTGCTGCGCATCTGGTCGAAGTAGGCGACCTCAATCTTGCTGCCCTGACGAACCTTGCCGCTGTCGGGTTGCAGCTCGCCGAGGATCAGCTTCAAGAGCGTCGTCTTGCCCGCGCCGTTTGGCCCGATCAAGCCGACCTTGTCGCCGCGCAGGATGGTGGCGCTGAAGTCGTTCACGATGACCTTCTCACCGAACCGCAACGACACCTCTTTCAGCTCGCCGACGATCTTGCCGCTGGGCGCGCCCGAGTCGATCTCGAGCCGCACCTGGCCGAGCGAATCGCGGCGTTTCTGGCGCTGGTCGCGCAGCACCTCGAGCCGCTGGATGCGCGCCACGCTGCGGGTGCGCCGCGCTTCGACGCCCCTGCGGATCCAGACCTCTTCGGCCGCGAGCAGTTTGTCGGCCCGCGCACTGGCCAGCGCGTCTGACGCAAGCTGATCTTCTTTCATGCGCTCGTAGGCGGTGAAGTTGCCGGGGTAGCTGCGGATGATGCCGCGGTCGAGTTCGATGATGCGGGTGGCAACGCCGTCGAGAAACGCGCGGTCGTGGGTAATCAGCATCACGCTGCCCTTGAACCCGCGCAGCAATTCTTCGAGCCACGCGATCGAATCGAGGTCGAGGTGGTTGGTCGGCTCGTCGAGCAGCAGCACGTCGGGCACAGCGACCAGTGCCTGCGCGAGCGCCACCCGCTTCTTCATGCCGCCTGAGAGCTGGCCGATCTCGCGCCCGCCGTCGAGGTGCAACTGCGCCAGCGTGGTCTCGACGCGCTGCTCCCAGTTCCATGCGTCGAGCGCTTCGATGCGGGTTTGCAGTGCATCGAGGTCGACGCCCTCAGCGTGTTCTTCATACGCCTGGCGCACGGCTCTCGCCTCGGCCACGCCCTCGCTGACGGCCTCGAACACGCTGTGACCGGGCTCGAACACCGGCTCTTGCGGCACGTAGCAGATGCGCACGCCCTGCGTCATCTGCAGCAACCCGTCGTCGAGTTTTTCGAGCCCGGCGATGATCTTCAGCATCGACGACTTGCCGGCGCCGTTGCGCCCGATCAAGCCCAGGCGTTCGCCGGTCTCGAGCGAGAAGCCGGCATCGTCGAGCAGGGCCACGTGGCCGTAGGCGAGGTGGGCGTTGGAGAGTGAGAGGAGGGCCATAGGTCACGCGTTCGCCGTTGCGCATCACGCGCGAGGCTTCAGGGAAAACGCGGATTATCTCTGTGGGCCCTCAGCCTTCGTTCATTTGGCGAGGCAACCCAGCCGCCACGTCGCGAAACGACGCCAGCGCCGCCTCCAGGTGCTCGATGATTTCCTGCTGCAGCACATCGGGTGGCGGCAGGTCGTCGAGGTTGTCGAGGCTCGCGTCCTTGAGCCAGAAAATATCGAGGCTGGCTTTGTCGCGTGCCACCAGATCGGCGTGGCTGAAATACCTGAACCGCTCGGCCTCGAGTCGCTCGTGCCGGTTGGCTGCCCTGTAGCACTCGATGAAGTCTTTCAGGTCGGGCGCTGCCAGCGGCCGCGTCTTGAGCGTGAAGTGTTTGTTGGTACGCAGGTCGTAGATCCACACGCCCTTCGTATGCACCTTGCCGTCGGCTGCTCTCTTGTCGAAGAACAACACGTTCGCTTTCACGCCCTGCGCATAGAAGATGCCGGTGGGCAGCCGAAGCAGCGTGTGCACATCGCAGGTTTCCAGCAGCTTGCGGCGAATCTTCTCGCCCGCGCCGCCCTCGAACAGCACGTTGTCGGGCAACACCACTGCCGCCTGGCCGGTCGTCTTGAGGATGGTGACGATGTGCTGCAGAAAGTTGAGCTGCTTGTTCGACGTGGTTTGCCAGAAATCTTGGCGCTCGTAGGTCAGCGCGTCGCGGTCTTCTTCGCCTTCGGCATTGGTGATGGTCATGCTGCTCTTCTTGCCGAAGGGCGGATTGGCCAGCACGTAGTCGAAGCGCTTCTCGGGTGCCGAGATCAGGGCATCGGCACGGTCGACCGCCGGCTCGCCGTCAAGCTCGCCGACGTTGTGCAGAAATAGATTCATCAAGCACAGCCGCCTTGTGGCCGCGACGATCTCGTTGCCGAAGAAGGTTTCGCGGTGCAGGAACTCCTGCTGCCTGATGTTGAGTTGGTGGCCGCTCTTGTGGGTCAGCCAGTCGTAGGCGCCGAGAAAAAATCCTCCCGTTCCGCACGCCGGGTCTGAAATCGTCTTCATCGGCTGCGGCTGCACGCACGCGACCATCGCCTCGATCAACACGCGCGGCGTGAAGTACTGGCCGGCGCCGCTCTTGGTGTCTTCGGCGTTCTTCTGCAGCAGGCCTTCGTAGAGGTCGCCCTTGGTGTCGGCGTCCAAGCTGATCCAGCTTTCGGCGTCGATCAACTGCACCAACCGCGAGAGTTTTGCCGGGTCTTGAATCTTGTTCTGTGCCTTGAAGAAGATCGCGCCCAGCATGCCGGGCTCTTGCGCCAACCGGTGCAGCAGCGCGAGGTAATGCGCCTCGAGCGGCTCGCCGGTCTTGCCCTTGAGGCTGGGCCAGTCGAAGCCCTTCGGGATGTTGGCCGGCCGGTCGTAAGGCGGCTGCGCGTACTCGTGCGCGAGCTTCAAGAACAGCAGGTAGGTCAGCTGCTCGAGATAGTCGCCATAACCCACACCGTCGTCGCGCAGCGTGTGGCAGAAGTTCCAGATTTTCTGGACGAGGGAGGAGGCGTTCATGAGACGTAGGCGGTGCGCAAGCTCTGGAGTTGGGGAGTCAAGCTGTGGAGGGATGCCAAGAGCTGTGGAGGTTCACGTCCCAGTTCCATCATTCGGATTCGTCGCCGGGCGCTGGTGGCGCCGACAGCCGAGCTTTGGCCTGTGTGAGCGCCGCTTGAACCTTCTGCTGAAAAGCCTCGCGCGAAGGCAGAACGGTCAGGTACTCGGCCACATGGATGCCTGACTTGTCGAGCTCCAGCAGCTCGATCTGTTCGTGCTTCTTGCCCGTGCACAGGATGATGCCGAGCGGCGGGTTGTCGCCCGGCTCCTGGTCGTGCTGGGCCAGCCAGCGCAGATACAGCTCCATCTGCCCCTTGAACTCGGCGCGGAAGTCGTCGAGCTTCAGATCGATGACCACCAACCGACGCAGCTTGCGGTTGTAGAACAGAAGATCGAGATAGAAGTCGTCGTTGTCGAGCTGGATGCGCTTTTGCCGCGCCACGAACGAGAAGCCTGCACCCAGCTCCAGCAGAAACGACTCGATTTCGCGCAGGATCGCGTCTTCGAGATCTTTTTCGAGGTATCGGTCTTGCAACCCGAGAAAGTCGAGCACGTAAGGGTCTTTGAGCAGCAGCGCGGGCGTGACGTCGCCCTTCGCGTGGAGGCTGTCCAGTTCGTGGTCGATCAGCTGGGCCGGTTGCCGCGAGAGCGCCGTACGCTCGAACAACATCGAGCCGACCCGCTCGCGCAAGGTGCGCACGCTCCAGCGGGCGAGGCTGACCATCTCCGCATAGAAGCTGCGTGCCGCCGCGTCTTTGAGGTAGATCAACTCCAGAAAGTGGCTCCAGGCCAATCGGCTCGACAGTGTCGAGACAATGTTTTCATCCGGAAACGCCTCGGCGAAACGCATCATGTGGCGCAGGTTCTTGTCGCTGAAACTGCGACCGAACTCGGTGCTCAATTGTCTCGACAGCGCCGAGACAATCTGATCGCCATAGGCCGCGCGCTGGCCGCCCAGCACCTCGGCGCGGATGCGGTGCCCGATGCGCCAGTACATCAGGGTCAGGCCGGCGTTCACCGCGGCGGCGGCCGCCTGCCGAGCTTGCTCGATCACTTGGCGCAAGTCTCTCAGCAGCGTGTCGGGTGCCACGGCGCCGGGTGGGCCAGCCGGCGCCCCGGCCTGCAGCGAGCCTGCTGTCTTGCGTTTGCTCATGCGGACACCTTCGCCTTCTTCGCAATGCGGCTCCGCTTGCCGCCTGCCTCACGCAACGCCCGCTCGGCGCGGATGCGTTCCAGCAGCACGCTGGCCGGCTCGTCGTTCGGGTCTTGCGGGACGAGTTGGCCGGAGAAGGCGGCCTGGAGGATGTTCTTGCGTTGGGCGGCGGATTGGCGCAGGGCGTGGTCGATTGCCACTTCCTGATTCGACGCTTCGGCCATACCTTCTTCGACTAAGGCCACAACAGCAGTGAGTTCGCTCAATGGTGGGAGCGGAAACGGAATCGCCTCGACGATGGACTTGTTCAAAGCGGGCTGGTTGTTTCCGCTGCTGCCTCTTCGCGTCTCGTCGTAGCGAGACCACAACCAGTAGTAGACGTATTCCGAGGCAATGTCGGTCTCGGGCACCCAAATGGCCGCGCAGTTTTGATTGTTGGCAGCTTCAATGTCGAGGATGGCCACCTGCCCCCGTGTTTTCCCCTCACCGATCATGCCGAGCATCACGCTGCCAATCGGGTTGAGCCGCGTGCTGCTGTTCTGCAGGCCCGAGCTGCTGATCCGCTCTTTGGTCGCAACGATGCGGTTGAAGCGAACCTCGCCGGAACTGACCCACGGCGTGTCGCCGCCCCAATATTCCGGCCGCTTCCTGCTCGGCGTCGCACCAACACCAACATGAAAGCACTGGCCAAGGGAACTCCATACCCAACCGTGCGGTAGCTCTGGTAGCGCTGAAGTTTCTGGCGCTGTCGGCAACGGATATACATCCTGCCAGCCCTTCGTCGGTGCCTTACCCTGTGCCAGAAACTTCGCGAGTTGCTGGGCCTCCCAGCACGCACGGCGCTCGCGCAGGATGCGCGCGAGCAGTTGTGCGCCGCTTTCTTTGGGCTCGCCGTGCTGCGCGCGCCAGGCTTCGGTGAGCCGGCCTTC
>JAYUWC010000026.1:0-7680 GCA_043753755.1 Rhizobacter sp. | reverse complement strand
CCAGCGCATCGACAGCACCGAAGCGCTGCTCGACCTCGCCGATCAGCGACTGCGCGGCCACTGGGTCGGCAAGGTCGGCAGCCAGCCACTGCACGCGTCCTCCGTACTCGGCCTGCAGCGCGTCGGCGGCAGCGGCCAGCTGATCGGCGCTGCGGGCCGTCAGCACGACGCGGTGCCCGCGAGCGAGCAACGCGCGGCCGATGGCGGCGCCCAAACCGCGCGAGGCGCCGGTAACGAGAACGTGGTCGTAAATGGGCATGGCGAAAGTCTCGAAGGAAGGAGGTGCAGGGCAGGGTAGCCCACAAGGGATCGGGAGAATTTAGGCTGATCAGGCACATCGTGCATCCGCAGAAGCATGTAGTTTGCCTACAAAGAAGCGCATCGAATGCTCGGTGAAGCTTGGTTTGGGCACATCCAAAAATCCCTTTTGTCCCGAACGATTGCGATTCCTCGAGGGAATCGCCCAAGAAAGTTGACGCTCCTTCGCCACGTTTAGGGTTTGTATCGGCTCCAGAAATAGTAGTTTTGGTACAAATTCCGGGTTGCCGCAGCGCCCATCCGCGCCTGAGGCCCACGGCGATCCCAGCGGCTACCCGCTCGAAACACAACTCTGGAGACTCCATGAAGACAACGTCGAAAGCGGGCCGCGTGGCCGCCACCCTGCAGCGAAACGCCTTTTCGCCCAACCCGATCGCCTCCGCCTGCGCGGTGCTGCTGTTTGCGGTGGGCTCGGTCAACGCGCAGCAGGTCGACCCCGCAAAGGCCGAGGCTGAGGCCAAGGCGAAAGCGGCGGCAGAAGCCAAGGCCAAGGTCCAGGAAGAACAGAAGAAGTCGACCGACCTGGGTTCGGTGACCGTGACCGGCATCCGCCGCGGCATCGAAGAAGCGATCTCGGTCAAGAAGAACTCCGACTCCATCGTCGAGGCGGTTTCAGCCGAAGACATCGGAAAGTTGCCCGACACCAGCATCGCCGAATCGATCGCCCGGCTGCCGGGCCTGTCAGCGCAACGTGTCGCGGGTCGCGCGCAGGTCATCAGCGTGCGCGGCCTCTCGCCCGACTTCGCGACCACGCTGCTCAACGGCCGCGAGCAAGTCAGCACTGGCGACAACCGCGGGGTCGAGTTCGATCAGTACCCGTCTGAATTGCTGAGCGGCGTGACGGTCTACAAGACCCCCGATGCCGGTCTGATCGGCCAGGGCCTCTCGGGCACGCTGGATCTGCAGACCGTGCGGCCACTGGCCTTCAACAAACGCACGATGGCCTTCAACGTACGCGGCGAGCACAACTCGCTCGGCAAGGGCGTCGACCACAGTGCGAACGGCAACCGGGTCAGCGCCACCTACATCGACCAGTTCGCCAACCGCACCAGCGCGGTCGCTGCGCCCAGCCACCGATGCATCGGCGAAGCTGCCTCGGGGCGAATCGCGGCAGCGCTCATTTGACGAGCATGCGCGCAGCTGCGCCGTCGAGTGCGTCGCGCGGTGACTGCTGGCCATTGGTGATGGCTTCGAGCGCGGCGTCCATTGCGGTCCAGAAACGGCCCGCCTCCGGGATGTTGGGGGCCGGCACGCCGAGGCGTGCGTTTTCCATCGTCGCGCGGATGTTCGCGTTGGCTGAGAGCTCGGCATAGAAGGCCTTGTCGGCCGGCACGCCGAGCGGCACGTCGGCGTCGATCAGCTTCAAGCTCTCGACTCGAAGCAAATGGTTCTCGAGAAACTCGACCGCGAGGTCTTTGACCTTGCTGGGTGCGGCGACCATGCAGCCGAGCACGCCGACGAAAGGCCGCGAGGGCTGGCCCTCGATCACCGCCGGAATCGGCGCAACACCGAAGTCGATACGGGCCCGGCGCGCGTTCTCCCAGGCGAACGGGCCCGAGATCATCATCGCGACCTCGCCGCGGGCGAAGCCGGCTTCCATTTCGGCGTAGCGCGCGCCCTTGGGCAAGGTGCCGCCCGCGATCAGCTTCGCGAGCATCTCGCCAGCGCGAACGGCGCCGGGCGTGTTGACGCCGACCTGGCGGGGGTCGAGACTGCCTTGCGTATCGCGGCCGAACACGTAGCCACCAGCGCCGGCAAACATCGGCCAGCTGAAAAACGATTTGTTGAAGTCCCAGAGCACGGCGCGTTTGCCTTGAATTTGCAGTTGCTTGTCGAGCGCGATCAGCGCGTCGAAAGTGGCCGGTGGCGTCTTCACCAGTGCCTTGTTGTAGATCAGGCCGTTGGCCTCGATCGCGACCGGATAGCCCCAGAGCTTGCCCTGGTAGCGAAAGGCATCCCACGCCGACGCGTCGATCCGGTCGCGCAGTTTTTTGCCCGGCCGCACCGGCACGATTAACCCGCCCTTGGCCCATTCGCCGGCCCGGTCGTGCGGCCAGCAAATGATGTCGGGGCCTTTGCCGGCGCCAGCGCTCTGCTGGAATTTGTCGGGCACCGACTCGGGGTGCTGCACCGTAACCTCGATGCCCGATGCTTTGGCAAATGCATCACCGACCTTCTGCAGTCCGCCGTAGCCCTTGTCGTTGTTGATCCAGACGAGCAGCTTCAGCGGTGAAGGCGAGGGCGCTGCCGCTGCTGCGCACGTGAGGCCGAGCACCGAGGCGGCGATGGCGCGACGCATGCCGATCATCGACTCGAACCTCGGCCGGCCACCACCGGCGAGTGGCGGCGAAACGCCTTGCCGACAGCGTCGAAAAGGTAGGCCGATTCGGGTGGCACGCCGAGCCGCAACGACTCGCCGTCAGGCAGGTGAACGTCGCCCGCCAGAGTGCAGGTCAACGATTCTTCGGCACCCGGAAAGCTGCAGTAGGCGTGGGTGGCGCTGCCCAACGATTCGACGAAAGTGACCTGGGCTTCGATCACGTTGTCGCGCGTGTCCGAGCCCGTGCCCAGCGCGCCGAGCTGCAGGTGCTCCGGCCGCACGCCCAGCATGACCTTCTCGCCCACCTTTGCAGCGCCTGCGTCGACTAAGCATCGCAGCACTGCGCCCGAGGCCAGCCGCACGTTGGCTTGCGCGGCCGAAGCATCGACGATCTCGCCGCTGATGAAGTTCATCTTGGGCGAGCCGATGAAGCCGGCGACAAACAGGTTGTCAGGGTGCGAATACAGCTCGAGCGGCGTGCCGACCTGCTCGATGCGGCCGGCCGAAAGCACGACGATGCGGTCGGCCAGCGTCATCGCCTCGACCTGATCGTGGGTCACGTAGACCATCGTCGTCTTCAGCTCTTCGTGCAGCTTGGCGAACTCGTAGCGCATGCGCACGCGCAGCGCGGCGTCGAGGTTCGAGAGCGGCTCGTCGAACAAGAACACCGACGGCTTGCGCACGATCGCGCGGCCAATTGCAACGCGCTGGCGCTGGCCACCCGACAGGTCTTTGGGCTTGCGGTCGAGCAGGTGATCGATGTGCAAAATTTTTGCGGCGTGGTCGACCAGCCGATCGATTTCGACCCGCGGCACCTTGCCGAGAGAAAGGCCGAAGGCCATGTTCTCGCGCAGGTTCATGTGCGGGTAGAGGGCATACGACTGAAACACCATCGCGATGCCACGCTCGGCGGGCGGCACGTCGTTGACGACTCGACCGCCGATCGTGAGCGTGCCCGTGGTGATGTCTTCGAGACCGGCAATTACCCGCAGCAGTGTCGACTTGCCGCAGCCCGAGGGGCCGACGAACACCATGAATTCGCCGTCCCGAATCTCGAGGTCGATGTTGTGCAGGATGCGGGTGTCGCCATACGACTTGCCGGCTCCGGCCAGCTTCACTTCTGCCACGTGCGTCCTCCGCATGGCGCCGTTTTTCGGCGCGGTTCTTTGTTCCGGGTTCCGAATCGGCTGGCCATAATGCCGGCAAAAATGTAGGTTTACAACAGAGTCAACACCGACGTTTTTTAACTGGCCTCGTAATTTCTCGATGGTAGGATCTTCACCAAGCGTCAATCGTGTAGTCAAACTACATACAACCGTCGGTCTCGAACCGCGCCCCGGAGGAGAAGATCATGGCCCCGACCCCGAGCTCACCGCTGTCGATCCAGTCGCCATCATCGGCGGCCTCGCGGCCTGCGGTCGACCCCTGCCGTGCAGCCACATTGCAAGCCGCCTTCGTGCGCGAACTCGGTCAGTCGCGCAGCGGCGCCAACCGCGACGCCTGCCTGCGCGCGGCAGCCAGTGCCTGTCGCGAGCTGCTGTCGCAGCGATGGGCGCAAACCCAGGCCGACGATGCCGGGCCGATGGCCGCTGGCCGCTGGCAGCTCGCGGCGAGTGCATTACCTGTCGATGGAATTCCTGATGGGCCGCGCCCTCGGCAATGCGCTGTCCGCACTCGGCCTCGAAGGCGCAGTGCGCGAGCAGCTCGCCGCGGTCGGCGAGTCGCTGCCCGATCTGCTCGAGCACGAGAAAGACGCCGCACTCGGCAATGGCGGCCTGGGGCGCTTGGCAACGTGTTTCCTCGACGCGTTCGCCGAGCTCGGTTTGCCGTCGTTCGGCTACGGGCTGCGCTACCAGTACGGCATGTTCGCCCAGGCGATTCGTCACGGCCGTCAGGTCGAGGAGCCCGACGACTGGATGCGCGCCGGCAACGACTGGGAAGTCATGCGCCCCGATGTTCGCTACCCGATCGGCTTCGGCGGCACGGTCGAAGCCGACGCCGAAACCGGCCGCCGGCACTGGGTGCCGGCCGAGCGGCTGATCGCGCAGGCCTACGATTTCATCGTGCCGGCTCACCGCAGCGAGCGCGTCTCGACGCTGCGTCAGTGGCACGCGAGCGCCGAGCGAACGATCGACTTCGAAGCCTTTTGCCGGAGCGATCTGGCCGGTGCGGCGCGCCACAAGATCGCGGCCGATGCGCTCAACTGGGTGCTCTACCCTGACGACAGCACCGATGAAGGCCGCGAGCTGCGTCTCAAGCAAGAGGCGCTGTTGGTCAGTGCCTCGATTCAAGACCTGATCGCACGCCACCTGCGCGAGAGCCCCGACCTGCGAACGCTCAGCCGGCGCAATGCGATCCACCTCAACGACACGCACCCCGCATTGGCGCCGGCCGAGTTGATGCGCCTGTTGATCGACGCGCACGGCCTGGCCTGGAACGACGCCTGGGCGATCACGCGCGAGGCGGTTTCGTACACCAACCACACGCTGATGCCCGAGGCGCTCGAGACCTGGCCGCATCGGCTGTTCGCGCGTTTGCTGCCGCGGCACCTCGAGATCATCGAAGAGATCAACCACCGGTTTCTGGCCGAGGTGCGCGCGCGTTGCCCCGCCGATGCCGACATGCCCGCCCGCGTCTCGTTGATCGACGAAGGCCGGCACGGCGGCGAGCGCCGCGTGCGCATGGCCGCGCTGGCGGTGGTGGCCTCGCACCGAGTCAACGGGGTCTCGGCGCTGCACTCCGAATTGATGGTGCAGACCATATTTGCCGACCACGCGCGGCTCTGGCCCGAGCGCTTTCACAACGTCACCAACGGCGTGACGCCGCGGCGTTGGCTGATGCAGGCCAACCCCGGGCTCGCAAGTCTGATCGACAGCCGCATCGGCACCGGCTGGCGCCGCGATCTGGGCGAACTGCGCCGGCTCGTGCCGCTTGCGGCCGACCCGGCGCTCGGTCTCGAATTCATGGCCGTCAAGCGGCACAACAAAGAGCGGCTCGCGGCGGTGATTGCGCGCGAATGCGGCGTCGGGGTCGAGCCGGGCAGCCTCTTCGACGTGCAAATCAAGCGCATCCACGAATACAAGCGGCAACTGTTGAACCTGCTGCATGTGGTGGCGCGCTTTCAGGCCATCGTTGCCGACCCCGATGCGCATTGGGTGCCGCGCACCGTGGTCATCGCCGGCAAGGCGGCGTCGGCCCATCACGCGGCGAAGCGGGTGATTCAACTGGCGCACGACGTGGCCCGCGTGGTCAACAGCGACTCGCGCGTGGCCGGTCGGCTCAAGCTGGCGTTCTTGCCCAATTACGGTGTGAGCCTGGCCGAGGCGATCTTGCCGGCCGCCGATCTCTCGGAGCAGATTTCGACCGCAGGCACCGAAGCCTCGGGCACCGGCAACATGAAGTTCGCGCTCAACGGCGCGCTGACCATCGGCACCTGGGACGGCGCCAACATCGAAATGGCCGAAGCGATGGGCGAGGCCAACATGTTCGTCTTCGGCTTGCGCACTGCTCAGGTCGTGCAGCTCAAGGCGTCGGGTTACTCGCCACGCGCGGCAGTCGATCGCAACCCGCAGCTCGCCGCCGTGATCGAGGCGATCGCGAGCGGGGTGTTCTCGGGCGGCGATTCCAGCCGCTACCGTGCGCTGACCGATGAGCTGCTGCAGCGCGACCCCTATCTGCTGGCCGCCGACTTCTCTGAGTATGTCGCGGCGCAGGCACGCGTCGATGCACTCTTCGACACGCCGGCCGCGTGGAGCGAGCGCGCGTTGCTCAACATCGCAGCGATGGGGCCGTTCTCGGCCGACCGCACAATTCGCGGGTACGTGGATCGCGTGTGGGCGGTGCCTGCCGCGGTCTGATCCGCACCCATCGCGGCCGCGCGCCGCCTTCAGCCCGATGAACCTCAACCAACGCCGCGCCGGCGTGCTGCTGCACATCACCTCGCTGCCCGGGCCGCACGGCATCGGCGACTTCGGCCCCGACGCATATCACTTCGTCGACTGGCTGGCCTCGGCCGGGCAACGCCTTTGGCAGCTGCTGCCGACCAACCCGATCGGCCCGGCCGACTCGCCCTACCAAAGCGTCTCGGCCTTTGCCGGCAGCCCGTTGATGGTGGCGCTCGAGCCGCTGCTCGAACGCGGCTGGCTCGCAGCGGTCGCCCTGCCGCCGGGTGGCTTCGATGGCCGCCGTGTCGACTACGCCCGCGTCGTGCCGTGGCGACTCGCGCAACTGCGCGAGGCTGCGGCCGGATTCAATCTGCGGGCCACTCCCGACGAGCGATCGGCGCTCAGCGCCTGGAGCGCCGAGCAGGCGTATTGGCTGGCCGACTACGCGCTGTTCATGGCGCTCGAGACGGCAGAAGCCAGCCGGCCGTGGTGGCTGTGGCCCGAGCCGCTGCGCACCCGCGATGCCGACGCCCTCAACACCGCACGCCACGCCCACCGCGAAGAAATCGCCTTCTGGGAGTTCGTGCAATGGAACTTCGACACCCAGTGGGCCGATGTCAGGCGACATGCCAACGCGCGCGGGGTAGTCATCATGGGTGATCTGCCGATCTTCATCGCCCACCACAGCGCCGACTGCTGGGCCCGGCCCGATCTCTATGACCTCGATGCCGAGTTTCAGCCGACGGTCGTGGCCGGCGTGCCGCCCGACGCCTTCACTTCGTTGGGCCAGCGTTGGGGCAACCCGCTCTACCGCTGGGACCGCATGGCCGCCGAAGACTTCGCCTGGTGGACCTCTCGCGTGCGGCGCGCGCTGAGCCAGTCCGATGTGTTTCGCATCGATCACTTTCGCGGCTTCGCGGGCTTTTGGGAGGTACCCGCCAGCAGCCCGACGGCGCAGATCGGCCGCTGGGTGCCGGGCCCTGGCAAGGCCTTGTTCGATGCGCTCGCCGAAGCCCTGGGCCCGCTGCCGATCGTGGCTGAAGACCTGGGTGTCATCACGCCCGACGTGGTCGCACTGCGCGATGCCTGCGGCTTTCCGGGCATGCGCATTCTTCAGTTCGCTTTCGGTGCCGATGGTCACCATGAATTTCTGCCGCA
>JAYUWC010000025.1:0-7688 GCA_043753755.1 Rhizobacter sp. | reverse complement strand
TTTGCCGATCGCGCTCGGCATCTTGTGCGCGAGCGGGCAGCTGGATGCGGCGCAGGTCGACCGCTTCGAGTTCGCCGGTGAGTTGTCGCTGGGCGGCGATCTGCGCCCGGTGCGCGGCGCCTTGGCGATGGCGCTGGCCCTGCACCGAAAGCGCGGCGGCGCCTCACGCGCGCTGGTGCTGCCGCATGCGAGCGCACGCGAGGCGGCGCTGGTCGAGGGTCTGGCAATCCACGGCGCGGCACATCTGCTCGAGGTGGTGGCAGCGCTTCGGCCGCGTGGCGATGGGCCTGCCGAGCCGCTGCCGCGCGCCGTCGCCGAGGCCCGTGCAGCCGCGCCGCCGAGGCCCGACCTGCGTGAGGTCAAGGGCCAGGCCGGCGCCAAGCGCGCGCTCGAGATCGCCGCCGCCGGTGGCCACAGTGTCTTGATGCTCGGCTCGCCGGGCACCGGCAAATCGATGCTGGCGCAGCGCTTCGCCGGCATCCTGCCGCCGCTGTCGACCGGCGAAGCGCTCGAGTCGGCGGCGGTGCTGAGCCTGACCGGCGCGTTCACGCCAGAACGTTGGGGCGAGCGCATCTGCCGCGCGCCGCACCACACCGCGTCATCGGTCGCACTGGTCGGCGGGGGCTCGCCGCCGCGGCCGGGCGAGATCTCGCTCGCGCATCACGGCGTGCTGTTTCTCGATGAGTTCCCGGAGTTTCAGCGCAGCGCGCTCGAGGCCTTGCGCGAGCCGCTCGAGACCGGCCGCATCGTGATCTCGCGGGCGGCGCGGCAGGCTGAGTTTCCGGCGCAGTTTCAACTCATCGCGGCGATGAACCCCTGCCCTTGCGGCCACCTCGGCAGCACGCTTCGGGCCTGCCGCTGCACGCCCGATGCGGTGGCGCGCTACCAGGGTCGCATCAGCGGGCCGCTGCTCGACCGCATCGACGTGCAGGTCGAGGTGCCGGCCGTGGCGCCCGAAGCCCTGGCCGCAGCACCCGACGGCGAGCCCAGCGCGGTGATCGCCGAGCGGGTGCGCGCCGCGCGCGAACTCGCTCTGGCGCGACAAGGCTGCATCAACGCGGCACTCGCCGGCGACGCCCTAGACCGCCACGCCGCACTCGACGAGGCCGGCACACGTTTTTTACAAACGGCGGCAACGAGGCTGGGCTGGTCGGCACGCGGCTTTCACCGCGTGCTGCGCGTGTCGCGCACCATCGCCGATCTGGCGGCGAGCGACACCCTCGCGGTACCGCACCTGGCCGAGGCCATTCAGTACCGGCGGGTGCTGGTTCGCGCTTGACTCTCTAAGCAGCGCTTGCGCGCTGCGCATCCGGCCCAGACCCGCTCAGGTCGCGCGCAGGAAGCCCAAGTCACGCGGGAAGTTGCGCAGGTTCGGGAACACGGTGTCGAGTTGCGCGTCGCTCACGCCGAACCACTTGCCCAGCGTGCTGCCGATGGTGTCGACCGACACGCCAGGGATGTACGAGTTGCCGGTCGAGTCGGCGGCGTTTTGAATAAATTGCGGGAAGCGGCCGTAGATGTCGCCGCCATTGACCGCGCCACCCATCACGAAATGGTGGCCGCCCCAGCCGTGGTCGGTGCCGTCGCCGTTGCTGGTCAGCGTGCGGCCGAAGTCGGAGGCAGTGAACAAGGTGACGTTGTCGCGCATGCCCAGTGTGCCGAGCGTGGTGTCGAAGTAGCCGAGCGCATGCGAAATGCGGGCGAGCAGATCGGCCTGGTTCGGGTTCTGGCTGTCGTGGGTGTCGAAGCCGCCCATCGAGACGAAGAACACCTGCCGCTTCGCACCCAGGCCGCCGCGCGCGCCGATGATGCGGGCGACGGTTTGTAGCTGCGACGCGAGGTCATTGTTGGTCAGCTGGTTGGTCGAGGGCCGCACGTATTGGGTGGGCGCGGTCACGGTCGAGGCCACGTAAGCCGTCTGGAACGCGGCCTGCGCATCGATCGAACGCTTGACGATGGTGCCGTACTCGTTGGCGAACAAGTTTTGATTGGCGCCGGTGACGATGCCTTTCAGCGTGGCCGCCGCGGTGCTCGAGCCGAAGAGCGTGCCCGAAATGCCGCCGATCTGGGTCGCGCCGTTGCCGCCCACCTGGTACTGAAAGACGGTTTCACCGGCCGAGAACACCGCGTTGCCCGAGACCGAGATGCTGGTGAACACGGTGTTGGCGTTGCTGCTCGCCACCAGGTCACCGATGTGGCCACCCCAGCCTACCTTCGCGCCCTCGGGGCCGAGGGCTTGCCAGGTCGATTGCTGGTCGTTGTGCGAGCCGAGCGCTTTGGGTCGCGGCAGCACGTTGGCAACATAGTCAGCGCGGGTCAGCGGCACCACGAGCGGGCCGGCGTTGGCCAGGATCGCCAGCCGGTTGGCCGCGAACAGCGTCGCGACCTCGGGCATGCTGGGATGCAAGGCGTAGGTGAACGCGTTGTTCTGCGCCGAACCGGCCACGCCGGCAGTGAATTTGGGCGCGATAGCTCGTGCCCCGCCCAGCCGATCGGGCGAGGCGTTGGTGGCGCCGGCCACCACGGCCGTGCTCGGCGGCTTGAGCGCAATCGACTCGGGCGCCACCGAGCGCAGCCGCGTGTACTCGTCGAACGACAGCGCATCGGTGCGCAGCACCATGTGCGAGGAGTCGTTGCCGCCGTAGAGAAACAGGCACACGATGGCCTTGTAGTTGGCCGTCTGCGCGACTGCGTTGTTGAGGCTCGCGAGGTTGAGGGCAAACGGCGCAGCGGCCGCGCCGACCGAGCCCGACACGACCGAGGCGGTGCGCAAAAAGCGGCGACGCGAAGCATCGAGGCGCGAGGTTTTGAGAACTGTCATGGGTGGCTCCTCGTCACTTCTGGATCAGGTAGTCGGGCGACGCCATCGACAAGAACACCGCGAGATAAACACGGTCATGCTTGGCCGAGTCGATCGCACCTTGGTTCGATGCCATCGTTGGCAGCGCCGCCGCAGGTGCCGAAGCGCCCGCGGCCGATGTGGGCGTGAAGACGAAGCACGACTTGCCGCTGCCCGGCAACGGGTCGCTGCCGAAGAAGTCGTTGGTGCATTGCCCGGCGCCGGTGACGCTCTGCTCGACGAAGGCCGCTCCCTCGCCGTAGCGCACGGTTTTTGTGCCGGTCAGCGTGAACGAGCTGCCCTCGTCGGCAATTTTGGTCAGCGTGCCACCCGCCGTCGGCGCCGAGGAATAGACCGCCACCGGGATCGATCGGCTGGTCACCGCCTCGATCAGCTTCGCTCGCAAGGTCGCCGGCATCTCGCCGTAGAACAGCAGCAGGTTGATGCGGTCGACCAGATCGGCCGGCTTGTCGGCGAGCGCGAGCTCAGTCGAATAGTCTTGCTGGATATCGCGGTTGGCGTCGATCGTGACCGCGCTGCGCATGTAGTTCATGTAGCCCGCGACCGAGACGTCGTGAACGATCTGGAACTCGGGCGCCACCAGGCCGGCATCGGCGATCGGCTTGCTCGAAGGCACGTACCCCGGTCGGTAAAAGTTGAACACCGTGGGCGCGAGCATCGGGGTCTGGTTCAGCCGGTTCGCCGGGTCGTCGGTGTTGCCGATGCCGAGGTAGCGGCCGGTGGTCGACCTGGCATTGAAGGCACGCAGAAAATTGGCCAGGCGCACCACCGGCTCACGCACCTTGCCGGCCGAAATCGACGTCGTCGGCGTGCGGGCCTCGGTGTCGAGCAGGATCGCCCGCCAGATCGCCTTCATGTCGCCGCGCACACCGCTGCCGTTGTTGTTGAAGGCAGCCGTTACGCGAGCCACGTACTGCGGGCTCGGGTTGCTGGTGACCAGCCGCTGGATCAACTGCTTCCCGATAAAGGGGCCGACGTTCGGGTGATTGAAAAGCGTGTCGAGCGCGATCTTCAAGTCGCCCTTCGTGTCGGCCGTGGTCAGCGTTTGCGCCGGGATACTGACGCCGAAGAAGTTCTTCGTGCTGATCGAATGAAAGTCGGTGTTGGTTGCGAAGCGGTTGTAGTCCTGCATCGGCCGCCAGTCGCGCTCGAGGTTGGCATCGTTGCCGAAAAAGCGGCGGTTGGTGCGGTCGGTGAGGTTGGGGCCACCGTGCCAGCTCCATCCGGTAAAGACTTGCGAGAGGCCCTCGAGGTCGGCCGACACATACGCCGACACGGCCTTGCCGCTGGCGTCGGTCATCACGGTGGCGTCGGCATTGAGCTTGTACTGGCCGACCGAAAACAGCTGGGTGATTTCGCGCGCGAAGTTGAGGTCGGGCACACGGCCGGTCGCCGGGTCTTCTTTCTGGTTTTTCAGGTGCGAAAGGTAGATGCCCATCATCGGATGCAGCGCCACCGACTCGAGCAGATCGCGAAAATTGCCGAATGCGTTCGCCCCCAGCATGTCGTAGTACGAGGCCACGCCACGGGGTTGCGCACGCAACGTGTCGTTGTTGAACGAGATGACGAAAATTTGCGAGAGTGCGAACGCTGCACGCTGGCGGAGTTGGTCGTCGCCGCCAACCGCCTGAGCCCAGTACGAGTCGTAGAAGTTGCTCGGGCTCACCGTCTGGCCGGTGGCGGCGAGGTCGGCGGCGGCCAGGTTCAGCGCATCTCGGTGCAATGCCTGTGGCCTGGCGAACTGCTCGTCGATCCAGGCGCTGTAGCTCATCACCTGCACGCGGCTGATCTCGGCGCTGTTCGGGCCGAAGCTGGCCTGGGCCAGAAAGCGCGAGGCCGCGGCTGCCGAGTAGAGCGACTTTGCAGCAGAGCCGGCCGAGGCGGTGCCGTTGCTGCCGTCATCGGCCGTGCTGCCGCCATTGCCCCCGCCGCAAGCGGCGAGTAGCGCCACCAGCGCGACGGCTGCGGCGCCGCGGGCAAGGCGTGTCTCGCTCGGCCGGATGCGCGCCTGGGACTGTTGACCGAATCGTTGAAGTTTCGGCACCGGAGTCCCCTGTTGACCAACTGCTATCGCGTAAGAACGCACGCAGCGTGCGTGCCCGCAAAGGCACGCTGCAGAGGGTCGGTTCGGGCAACTTTTCGCACAAAACTCGGCATCGGCGCGGCCCGGGCCATGCTCATGCCGACATTTCGCGGGCGATTTGCGAAGAAGTGTTTCCGCGCCGCCCGCGGGCGGCGCAACTCAGAGCAAGGGCGCGAGTGCGCGCCGCGCCTGCGCGGCATCGAGCGCGTTGCGCTCGGCCCAATCGGCCAGCTGGTCGTCGCCGATCTTGCCGACGTTGAAGTACGCCGCATGCGGATTCGCCAGGTAGAAGCCGCTGACGCTGGCCGCGGGCGTCATCGCCAGGCTTTCTGTCAGGCCCATGCCGATGTCGGCGCAGTGCAGGGCTTCGAACATCGCAGCCTTGACGGTGTGGTCGGGGCAAGCCGGGTAGCCGGGCGCGGGGCGAATACCGACGTATTTTTCGGCAACGAGGTCGGCGGTGCTCAGTTGCTCGTCGGGCGCGTAACCCCAGAACTCTGTGCGCACCCGCTGGTGCATGCGCTCGGTGAAAGCCTCGGCCAGGCGGTCGGCAATGGCTTTGAACATGATCGAGCTGTAGTCGTCGAGGTCGTCTAGAAACTGCGTGTCTTTCTTCTCGGCACCGATGCCGGAGGTGACCGCGAACAGACCGATGTGGTCGGCCACGCCCGATGATTTGGGTGCGATGAAATCGGCCAGACAACGGTTGGGTCGACGCACGCCGTCGACCACCGGCCGCTCGCTCTGCACACGCAGCCCTCGCCAGGTCATCAGCACCTCGGTGCGCGACGCGTCGGCGTAGATCTCGATGTCGTCGTCGCGCACGCTATTGGCCGGGTAAAGGCCGATCACACCGTTGGCGGTAAGCCAGCGGCCTTCGATCGCACGGCGCAGCAGGCGCTGGCCGTCGCCGAGCACACGCCGCGCCGACTCGCCGACGATCTCATCGTTGAGGATTGCCGGGTACGGGCCGGCCAGGTCCCAGGTCTGGAAGAACGGGCCCCAGTCGATGCAGGCAGCAATCTCGGCCAGGTCCTGGTTGCGAAACACCCGGCGGCCGATGAATTTGGGCGTGACCGGCGTGAAAGCTGCCCAGTCGATCGGCGTCTTGTTGGCGCGCGCCTTCGCCAGCGTCACCATCGGCGTGGCTTTCTTGTTCGCGTGCTGCTCGCGCACCCGCACGTAGTCGGCATTGAGGTCGGCGATGTAGGCCTTGGCGCGCTCATCGCTCAACAGATCGCTGCAGACGCTGACCGAGCGGCTCGCATCGGGCACGTAGACGACAGGCCCTTCGTAGTGCGGCGATATCTTCACGGCCGTGTGCACGCGGCTGGTGGTCGCCCCGCCGATCAGCAGCGGAATTTTTTTGATGCGGAAGTAATCGTCGCGCTGCATTTCAGCGGCCACGAACTGCATCTCCTCCAAGCTCGGCGTGATCAGGCCACTGAGCCCGATGATGTCGGCGCCTTCGACCTTGGCGCGAGCCAGGATGTCTTGACAAGAGACCATCACGCCCATGTTGACGACCTCGAAGTTGTTGCACTGGAGCACGACGGTGACGATGTTTTTGCCGATGTCGTGCACGTCCCCTTTGACAGTCGCGATGACGATCTTGCCTTTGGCCTTGGCCTCGCCACCGGCCTCGACCAGCGCGAGCTTCTCGGCCTCGATGTAGGGCAAGAGATGCGCCACCGCCTGCTTCATCACCCGCGCGCTTTTCACCACCTGCGGCAAGAACATCTTGCCCTGGCCGAACAGGTCGCCGACGATATTCATGCCGTCCATCAGCGGGCCCTCGATCACGTGCAGCGGCCGACCGCCCTTCGCCAGCACGACTTGATAGACCTCTTCGGTGTCGATGGTGATGAACTCGTTGATACCGTGCACCAGCGCGTGGCTGAGGCGCTCGGCGACCGGCCGCGGTTGTTCGGGGGTGCCGCGCCACGCGAGGCGCGCCGTGTCGTCCTTCGCCATGCCCTTGGCGCTCTCGGCGATCTCGATCAGGCGCTCGCCGGAGTCGGGCCGGCGGTTCAGCACCACGTCTTCAACCCGCTCGCGCAACTCGGGCTCGAGGTCGTCGTAGACACCGACCATGCCGGCGTTGACGATGCCCATGTCCATGCCGGCCTGGATCGCGTGGTAGAGAAAAACCGTGTGAATCGCTTCGCGCACCGGGTCGTTGCCGCGAAAGCTGAAGCTCACGTTGCTGACCCCCCCGCTGACCTTTGCGCCGGGCAGGTTCTGCTTGATCCAGCGGGTCGCGTCGATGAAGTCGACCGCGTAGTTGTCGTGCTCTTCGATGCCGGTTGCGATGGCGAAGATGTTGGGGTCGAAGATGATGTCTTCAGGCGGAAACCCGATCTCGTCGACCAACATGCGATACGCCCGCTCGCAGATCTCGACCTTGCGTTGGTAGGTGTCGGCCTGGCCCTTCTCGTCGAACGCCATCACCACCGCCGCCGCGCCATAGCGCCGCACGAGTTTGGCCTGTTGCTTGAACTGCGCCTCGCCTTCTTTCAGCGAGATCGAGTTGACGATGCCCTTGCCCTGAATGCACTTCAGCCCGGCCTCGATCACCGACCACTTCGAGCTGTCGACCATGATCGGCACGCGCGCGATCTCGGGCTCGCCGGCGATCAGGTTCAGGAAGCGCACCATCGCGGCCTTGCTGTCGAGCATGGCCTCGTCCATGTTGATGTCGATGACCTGCGCGCCGTTCTCGACCTGCTGGCGCGCGACGCTCAA
>JAYUWC010000024.1:0-2500 GCA_043753755.1 Rhizobacter sp. | reverse complement strand
GGCAACACGTACCAGCCGGTGACCATCGACCCTAGCTGGTTCCACACGCCGCTTATCAAGACCTGGAACAGGTGCACCATCACGAACAGCAGCAAACCGGCGGCGGCTAAAAAATGCAGTGTGCGCGCCGACTGCCGGCCACCGAGCAAATCGACCCAGCCGCTGAACACCGCGTTGAGCCGAGGCGACATTGCCAAGCCCGCAATGATCACCATTGGCAGGAGGCCGAAGATCACGGCAAGATAAGCACCGTTCTGCAGCACGTTGTAGCGTTTGGCCGCCTCACCGGTCGAGTGCCTGAAGCGCACATGGTCGGCAACCGATCGGCCGATGTTGCGCCACTCGGCGCGGCTCGGGATCAGGTCACGCGTCAAGTGGCCGCTCGCGATCGCATAGGCGACGTAGGCGACACCGTTGATGACGAACAGCCACGCGAAAAAGAAATGCCAGTGGCGTCCCATCGAAAGCCATTGCGGGCCAGGGATGGTGGACCATGCGGGGAAGGCGCGCGCGGTCGACGTGCCGTCGACGGTCGAGGCGCCAAGCACGCCGTCGGTTGAGAAACGATGGCCGGCGATCGTGGTCACGCCGGTGATGCCGCCGCCCGGCTTGTTGAACGCACCGATAGAGACCCAGGGCCGGTCGAAGGTCGAGTCGCGGCCCCAGTACAAGGCCGGGTGCGCGTTGAAGATCTGCAAACCGCTCATCAACAAAATGGTCAGGCAGATCACGTTGATCCAGTGCATCACACGCACCGGAAGGCGGTGGCGGTAGACGCGGCGGCTCGCCTCGGGCGGCGTCGAAGGTGCCTGTGAATCGATGCCGGTAGCCTTAGAAGAGACGTTCATGGGCGTTGAGTCGTCGGGGTAGATAGGTTCTTACGCAATCCGCGCATCGCGACATCGCGAGGTCACGGCACCGGCATCATCTGTAGCTCCGGCCGCGCCATCACCCGCGCTTGCGACCTCAGGTTGATGACGATACGGTTCGCGACGAAGCTGTTTTTCGTGTCGGGTTCGATGGCCGCAACCACCAGGTTGGCGAGCGGTTGGTCGAGGCCGACGTAGTAACTGCCGGCCGGCATGTCGATCAACCCCGGCACCAGATCGACCTTGACAATCAGGGCGCCCGCCAGATCGACGATGCCGCCGCGCACATCGCCGCGTGGCGCGGTCTCGCGGCCGGTCTCGGCATAAGTCTCGCCGCGCAACTCGGCACCTTCTTCGATCCGCTGCACCTGCACCCCGAGGCCGCGCAGGCGCATGACGGCGTCGAACTGATCGGCCCCCAGCCAGTAGCCACAGGGCCGGGTGCGGCGCTTCACGGCGTGAAGTTCGAGCGCCGAATCCCACGCCACGTTGAGGGTGCGGTCGGCGCCGGTTTGCGGGTCGAGCATGCGCAGGTTGTATTCGCTCGGCGTCGCCGCGGCTTCGACGATGACCTCGCCCTGGCAGGCTTTGACCGAAACGTCGGCATCGACGAAACGGCGCAGCTTCAGAAGGTCATCGGCGTGCGCGGCAGCGCTTTGCAAAACGCTGGTGACCGCGACGACATGGGTGTGCACCCGCCTCGACAAGTGCGCGCGGCCGATGCCACCGCCGCGGGTTTCGACCAGCAAGCTGACTGCATTGCGCAGCCCGTTGATGTTGCGGCCGGTGTCGGGTTGCACGCCGCCCATCGAAACCTTCTTGTCGGCCAGATCGCTCGAGGTGGTGTGGTACCACTCGTGGCTCAGACCTTCGGCGTCGAAGCGCGTGAGCATGGGACGTCGAAACCATTCCTCCGAGGCCTTGGTAAGGAACTCGGGCAGGTTGGCGGTCATCGCGTACTGCAGCATCGCGTCGAAACGCTGCACCGCACCGAATTTCTCGAAGAGGCGACCCGCAGCGCTGAATTCATGCAGGTCGACCACGACCACCGGGTTGAACTCGCGCGCGAGTTGCGCCTGGGCCTGGGCCTCGGGGGTGCGCAGCAAAAGGTGGTCGCGGTTGGGGTCGATGCCGCTGGCCGTCGTGCGCCGCTCGGCAGCGGCACCGTCGGGGTTGGCGCGCGGCAGCATCACGACATCAATGCGTTCGAGCACGGCTGCGAGCGGGCCGTCGACCAGCGATTGCGCGATGACCAGCAATGCTTCGCTGCCGGCCGGCTCATCGCCGTGCTGTTGCCCGACCAGCAGCACCGTGGGCCGGGCCAGGCGCGATGAAACATCGCCCATCGGTGTGCGGCTGATGTGCACGGCTTCGAGCGGCACGCCGGTTTGCGAGCTGCCGACCTGCAACAGGCGGACGACAGTCGCTCCGTCGGTGCGCGCCGCCATGTCGTCGGCCAAGCGGTGCAGCGCGACACGCAATTCGGCGTTGCGGGTGTAGCCGACATGCCCGGGTTCGAAGGCCGGCGTGGCGTAAGTCACCGACGGGTCCGGAAAGCGTGCCGCCAGCGCCGGGCTCTCGACAGTTACAGCCGCCGAAGCCGAAGCGCCCCACGAAGGCGCGGGTAGGGA
>JAYUWC010000023.1:0-7740 GCA_043753755.1 Rhizobacter sp. | reverse complement strand
GGCGGTCGCCGGGCTTCACCACCACATGGTCCGCGAAGGTTCGCGCACGAAGGCGGGGCTCGTCGTCGAGACCGGAGACGCCCGCGAGGTTCACCACTTCGCGCTCTTGCTCGGCTACGGAGCCGGGTCGATCAACCCGTACCTCGCGTTCGAAACGCTTGACGACATGATCGCGCAAGGGATCATCAAGGAAGGGACCGACCACCAGCAGGCGGTCGAGAAGTACCGCAAGGCGATCAAGAAGGGGGTCGTGAAGGTGATGTCCAAAATGGGCATCTCCACGATCCAGAGCTACCGAGGCGCGCAGATCTTCGAGGCGATCGGCCTCAACGCCGAGTTCGTCTCCAAGTACTTCGACAAGACCGCCAGCCGCATCGGCGGCGTCGGCCTCGACGAGATCGCGCAGGAGACGCTCTATCACCATCGTCGCGCATACGAACCCCGCGAGTTTGGCACGCTCTTGCTCGAAGAAGGCGGGCAGTACCAATGGCGGCGCGACGGCGAGTTCCACCTCTTCAACCCCGAGACCGTCTTCCGCCTCCAGCACGCCACGCGATCCGGCAAAATCGACATCTTCAAGCAATATACAAAGATGGTGGACGATCAGGCCGAGCGGCAATGCACTCTGCGAGGGATGTTCGAATTCAAGACTGCGGGACGCACGCCAGTCCCCATCGAGGAAGTCGAGCCGATCGAAGCGATCGTCAAACGGTTCGCCACAGGAGCCATGAGCTACGGCTCAATCTCCGCCGAAGCGCACGAGACCCTCGCCATCGCGATGAACCGCATGGGCGCTCGCTCGAATACGGGAGAAGGCGGCGAAGATTCCGAACGTTACAAGCTGATGCCCAACGGCGACAACAAGCGGTCCAGGATCAAGCAGGTCGCCTCGGGCCGCTTCGGCGTGACGAGCGAGTATCTGGTCAACGCCGACGAGATCCAGATCAAGATGGCGCAGGGGGCCAAGCCGGGCGAGGGGGGGCAGCTCCCCGGCCACAAGGTCTGGCCCTGGATCGCCAAAGTGCGACACTCCACGCCCGGCGTCGCCCTCATCAGCCCGCCGCCGCACCACGACATCTACTCGATCGAAGACCTCGCACAACTCATCCATGACCTGAAAAACGTCAACTCGCGCGCCAGCATCAGCGTGAAGCTGGTGAGTGAAGTGGGCGTCGGCACGATAGCGACCGGTGTGGCCAAGGCCAAGGCCGACCACGTGGTGATCGCCGGCCACGACGGTGGCACTGGTGCCTCGCCGTGGAGTTCGATCAAGCATGCCGGCACGCCTTGGGAGTTGGGCCTGGCCGAAACGCAGCAGACGCTGGTGCTCAACCGCCTGCGCTCACGCATCCGCGTGCAGGCCGATGGTCAGATGAAGACCGGCCGCGATGTGGTGATCGGCGCACTGCTCGGGGCCGACGAGTTCGGCTTCGCCACCGCGCCGCTGGTGGCCGAGGGCTGCATCATGATGCGCAAGTGCCACCTCAACACCTGCCCGGTCGGCGTGGCCACGCAGGACCCGGTGCTGCGCAAAAAGTTCACCGGCCGGCCCGAGCATGTCGTCAACTTCATGTTCTTCGTGGCCGAAGAAGCGCGTTCGATCATGGCGCAGCTCGGCATTCAAAAGTTCGACGACCTGATAGGCCGCGCCGACTTGCTCGACACCAAAAAAGGCATCGAACACTGGAAGGCGCGCGGGCTCGATTTCAGTCGTGTGTTTCACCAGGTCTCTGCGCCGGCCGAGGTGCCCCGTCGCCAGACCGAGGCGCAAGACCACGGCCTTGGCAAGGCACTCGACATCAAGCTGATCGAGAAGTGCCGGCCAGCGATCGAGCGCGGCGAAAAAGTCCAGTTCATGGAAGAGGTGCGCAACGTCAACCGAACTGTCGGCGCGATGCTTTCGGGCGAGTTGATACGCCAGCGCCCCGAGGGCTTGCCCGACCACACCATCTTCATCCAGATGGAGGGCACCGGCGGACAGAGTTTCGGGGCCTTCCTCGCGAAGGGCATCACGATTTACCTGATCGGTGATGCGAACGACTACACCGGCAAAGGCATGAGCGGTGGGCGCATCGCGATTCGGCCTTCGATCGAGTTCCGTGGCGACGCAACGCAAAACATTATTGTCGGCAACACCGTGCTGTACGGCGCGACCAGCGGCGAGGCGTTTTTTCGCGGCGTGGCCGGCGAGCGCTTTGCGGTGCGACTCTCTGGCGCCACTGCGGTCGTCGAAGGCACGGGCGACCACGGCTGCGAATACATGACCGGCGGCACGGTGGCCGTGCTCGGCAAGACCGGCCGCAACTTCGCGGCCGGCATGAGCGGCGGCGTGGCTTACGTGTATGACGAAGACGGCAGTTTCGCGTCGCGCTGCAACACGGCGATGGTGTCGCTTTGCAAGGTCGTGGCTGCGGCGGACCAGGCGGCCGACAAACCGATCTGGCACCACGGCCAGGCCGACGAGACGTACCTGAAGAGGTTGGTCGAAGACCACCACAAGTGGACCGGCTCGCTGCGCGCACGCCACATCCTCGACCACTGGGCCGAGTCGCGTGCGAAGTTCGTCAAGGTGTTCCCGAATGAATACAAACGTGCGCTTGGCGAGCGCGCCGATAAGGCTTTGATGCTGGCCAGCGAGTCGAAGGCGGTGCAGGTCGCCGACGAAATACTGACCACGATTGCCAAAGCCAAGAGCGGTGACGCTCGGTCGAAGACGGCGGCTACAAAATAACGCGCTACGTCAGCTTCAACAACCGAATCGAACTCGCGAGACATCATGGGAAAAGTCACTGGCTTTATGGAATACGAGCGGCTCGAAGAGGGCTATGCGCCCGTCGCCGAGCGCAAGAAGCACTACAAAGAATTCGTCATCGGTCTGAAAGAGGATGAAGCCAAGATTCAGAGCGCACGCTGCATGGACTGCGGCACGCCGTTTTGTAACAACGGCTGTCCGGTCAACAACATCATTCCTGATTTCAACGACCTGGTGTTTCGGTCCGATTGGAAGAACGCGTTTGCGGTTCTGGATTCAACCAATAATTTTCCCGAATTTACCGGGCGCATTTGTCCGGCGCCCTGTGAGGCGGCTTGCACGCTCAACGTCAATGACGACGCTGTTGGCATCAAAAGCATCGAGCACGCGATCATCGATAAGGCCTGGGCGGAAGGCTGGGTCGTGCCTCGTCTGCCGAAATCCAAAACTGGCAAGCGGGTCGCGGTGGTCGGCTCAGGCCCGGCCGGCATGGCCGCGGCACAGCAACTCGCGCGCGCCGGCCACGACGTGACCCTGTTCGAGAAGAACGACGCGATCGGCGGCTTGATGCGTTTCGGCATACCCGACTTCAAGATGGAGAAGTTGCACATCGACCGCCGCGTGAAGCAAATGGAAGCCGAGGGCGTGACGATGCGCACCGGTGTGCTGGTCGGCCAGTTGCCCGAGGGCAGCAAGGTCACCAACTGGGCCAAAGAAACTATCACCCCCGAGCAACTGAAAATCGACTTCGATGCAGTCTTGCTCACCGGTGGCGCCGAGCAATCGCGTGACCTGCCGGTACCGGGCCGCGAGCTCGAAGGCATCCATTTCGCGATGGAATTTTTGCCGCAGCAAAACAAGATCAACGCTGGCGGCAAGCTCGAGGGCCAGCTGCGCGCCGACGCAAAAAACGTGATCGTGATCGGCGGCGGCGATACCGGCAGCGATTGCGTGGGCACCAGCAACCGCCACGGCGCCGCAAGCGTCACGCAGTTCGAACTGTTGCCGATGCCGCCGCAGGAAGAAAACAAGCCATTGGTCTGGCCCTATTGGCCGATCAAGCTGCGCACATCGTCCAGCCACGAAGAAGGTTGCGAACGCGAATTTGCGATCGCAACCAAAGAATTCATTGCCGGCGACGGCAAAGACAAAGGCAAGGTCAAGGGCTTGAAGTCGGTGCGGGTCGAGTGGCAGGGCGGCAAGATGGTCGAAGTGCCGGGTTCCGAGCAAGTGATGCCGGCCGACCTGGTACTGCTCGCGATGGGTTTCGTCAGTCCCGTGGGCAGCGTTCTCGAGGCCTTTGGGGTCGAGAAAGACGTGCGCGGCAATGCCCGCGCTGGCGTCGACGAGGCGGGCGGGTACGCGACCAACGTGGCCAAGGTGTTCGCGGCCGGCGACATGCGGCGCGGTCAGTCGCTGGTGGTCTGGGCAATCCGCGAAGGGCGTCAGGCGGCTCGCGCGGTCGATGTTTTTTTGATGGGAGCGAGCGAGTTGCCGCGTTGAGCCGGGCGGGTTCGAGCGCTGCGACGCGGGAGCTTGTCTGTGTGGTGCACCAAGAACACCCGCTAAGTGCGCCCTAAGCGCACCCGCTAGTCGCGTGCGACAATATTTTTCGATTTGCCGCAGCCGACGAGCCACGATCAAAAGTGGCGCTGACTTGGCAAGCCTGAGCACCCAACCGCCCCTCGAATGCCGAGTCCACCGACCCGAATAATGCTCGATTCCGTCGATTCCGAAACGCTGATCGAAATCGATCACGTCACCTTCGGCTACGACCCGACTCGCAACGTTCTCGACGATATCTCGATGCGTTTCAAGCGCGGTCAGGTGACAGCGATTCTTGGCGGTTCGGGCTGCGGCAAAACTACTGTGTTGCGCCTCATCGGTGGGGTGCATGCGGTGTCGAAAGGGGCAGTGCGTGTAGGAGGCGAGGCGATCGACACGCGCAATCCGGCGCAACTCTTCGAGCTTCGCCGTCGCCTCGGCATGCTGTTTCAGTTCGGCGCCCTGTTTACCGATCTTTCGGTGTTCGAGAACGTCGCCTTCCCGCTGCGCGAACACACCGACCTCGTCGAGCCGATGATTCGCGACATCGTCCTGATGAAACTCAACGCAGTCGGCCTGCGCGGGGCTGCGAAGCTGCGCATCTCCGAAATCTCGGGCGGTATGGGCCGGCGCGTGGCACTGGCACGCGCGATCGCGCTCGACCCGGAGGTTCTGCTCTACGACGAACCTTTTACCGGCCTCGATCCGATCGCGATGGGTGTCACCGCCAATCTGATCCGCAAGCTCAACGATGCGACCGGTGCGACCTCGTTGGTCGTGTCTCACGACGTTCAGGAGTGCTTCGAGATCTGCGACTACGCCTACATCATGGCAGCGCCGGGGCAGGTGATCGCGCATGGTCGACCCGAAGAACTCAATGCGAGCGAAGATCCGCGCGTGCGCCAGTTCATTCGCGGCGAGCCCGATGGTCCAGTGCCGTTTCATTACCCCGCACCGCCGTTCGCGCAAGACCTCGGCCTGGGTCGGACGACATGACCGACTGGGTTGCTTCGATCGGGCGAGCGCTACTGGAAAGTGTGCGTGCGCTTGGCCACCACGCTTACTTTTTTGCGGCACTGCTGCGCACGCTACCGACCTCGCTGCGGCGGCCCTACTTCGCTCTCGTGCAGATTCATGCGCTGGGCAATCTATCGCTGTTGGTCATTCTGTCGTCCGGACTCGCGGTAGGTTTCGTCCTGGCGCTGCAGACCTACTACGCGCTGGTCACTTACGGTGCGGCCGATTCGGTCGGCTTGGTCGTCAATCTTTCACTGGTGCGTGAGTTGGGCCCGGTCGTTACCGCGCTGCTGTTTGCGGGTCGCGCGGGCACGTCGCTTACCGCCGAGATCGGCCTGATGAAAGCCGGCGAGCAGCTGGCCGCGATGGAACTGATGGCCGTCGACCCCAAAACCCGCGTGCTGGCGCCGCGGTTCATCGGCGGCGTCGTGGCGATGCCGGTGCTGGCGCTGTTGTTTTCGGCCGTTGGCATTTTGGGCGCGTATGTGGTCGGGGTGGTGTTGATCGGCCTCGACCCGGGCAACTTTTGGTCGGCGATGGAGAACGGCGTCGACATCTGGCGCGACCTCGGTAACGGCATTGTCAAAAGCATCGTGTTCGGCGTCATTTGCAGTTTCGTCGCCGTGTACCAAGGCTTTGAAGCGAAGGCCACACCCGAAGGCGTTGCACGGGCAACAACGCGCACGGTGGTGATCTCGTCGCTGTCCGTTTTGGCGATGGATTTCTTGCTCACTGCGCTGATGTTTTCAACGCGCTGACCGACAACCGGAGAAAGATGACATGGGCAGAAGAAGCACCGAGCTGTTGGTTGGATTTTTCGTCTTGCTGGGCGCTGGGGCGCTGGTGTTTCTAGCGCTCAAGGCCGCCAACCTCGGCAGCTTCAGCGGCGGCGAGACCTACTCGCTGGTTGCCAAGTTCGACAACATTGGCGGGCTCAAGGTGCGTTCGCCGGTGCGCAGTGCCGGGGTTACCGTGGGCCGAGTGGTGGCTATCAGCCTCGATCCGCAAACCTTTCAGGGCGTGGTGCGGCTCGACATGCAGAAGTCGGTGCTGTTCCCGGCCGACTCTTCGGCGCGCATTCTCACTTCGGGCCTGCTTGGTGACCAATACGTGGGTCTCGAAGCGGGGGGCGCTGACAAAAACTTCGCGGCTGGCGACATCATCAGTTCGACTCAGTCGGCTATCGTGCTCGAGAGCTTGATCAGCCAGTTCTTGTTCAGCAAGGCCGCTGACTCCGCCGCACCGGCATCGCCAGCTGCAACCAACGGAGGCAAGAAGTGACGCGCAGTTTTGATACTCACCGGTTGCTGATGCGCGGGCTGCTGGC
Source organism: Rhizobacter sp. (assembly GCA_043753755.1). GTDB lineage: Bacteria > Pseudomonadota > Gammaproteobacteria > Burkholderiales > Burkholderiaceae_C > LMDS01. The sequence continues at coordinate 1,099 of JAYUWC010000023.1, read as the reverse complement.
CCTGGTCGTCGGCGTCGCATTGATGCTGGGCGGTTGCGCGAGCACGCAGTCGCTTGTCAAAGACGCTCGCGCTGGGCCGGGTGCGCGCCTTGACCCCTGGGAAAGCTGGAACCGCAAGGTCTTCGCTTTCAACGAGGGTCTAGACGAGAATATTTTCAAACCGGTCGCAACCGGCTACGCCAAAGTAGTGCCGCAATTTGTGCGCCGAGGCGTCGACAACTTTTTCTCAAACGCGGCCGATGCGTGGTCGGCGGTCAATAACGTGCTGCAGGGCAAGCCCGAGCCCGCGTTCACCGATGTCGTCCGGTTTACGACCAACACCGTGCTCGGATTCTTCGGCGTGCTCGACATCGCCAGTGAGTTCGGTTTGGAGCACCACTACGAAGACTTCGGTCAGACACTCGGGCGATGGGGCTTCGGGCCGGGCGCTTTCGTGATGCTGCCGTTACTCGGCCCCTCAACCGTGCGTGATACGTTGGCCCTGCCACTCGATCGCACTGCCTCGCCAGCGCTCTACATCAGCTCGGGCAGCTACCAGTTCGGCATCGTTGGCTTGCAGATCATCAATACCCGTGCCAACTTGCTCGGCGCAAGCAAGGTGATCGACGACATCGCACTCGACAAATACACATTCATCCGCGATGCCTACTTGCAGCGACGGCGCAGTCTTACCTTTGACGGCGACGCACCCGAAGTGCCCGATGCTTCGTCACCTGCGGCCAGTGCCGCGGACGCTGGCCCAGCGCCACTCATCGTGCCGACAGGTGCCGCGTCGCAGCCAGCGTCGGAGTAAGGTGAACCGAGCGGCACTAGCGCGCGTTAAGGCTTGAGGGCCCGAGTTGAACCAGCCGGCTCAAGCGAGCTCTGAACACGATCCGGGGCGACGGCGCCCCGACACGAGAAAAGGAATCAAGATGTTTTACAAGCGACTCACCCCATGGTTGGCTGCCTTGAGTCTGGCACTGGGTACCGCAACGGTACTGGCCCAAACTGGCAAGGCCCCCGACGCGCTGATCAAGGAAGTGTCGACGGATGTGCTCGACGCGGTGCGTGCCGACAAGTCCATCAAGCAGGGCGATGTCGGCAAGGTAATCGCCTT
>JAYUWC010000022.1:0-7769 GCA_043753755.1 Rhizobacter sp. | reverse complement strand
CCTCGAGAAAAGTTCGACCGTCGTGTTCGATGATCCGGCTCTGCGCGCTCGCCACCCCGGGCAGGCCGGCCGCGCACTCCAGCGCGAGGTGTTCGGTGACCAGCAGGTCGGCCCACCGCCGCTCGGCCGCCGAGGCGCCGGCACCTGAAAACTTGACGAGCACATGGGGCGTGGCGCTGCCGGCGAGTTCGCGCCGAGCGGCGAACTTCGGGAATTCACCCGCTGCGCTCGACCCGGCCACGCCGACGCCGATCGCACGCTCGGCCAGGGCAGCGTAGGCAGCCGCCTGCGCGCGGGCCTTCAAGGTCTCGGGCGGCGTCAACTTGGCAGCCTGCCAGCGCTCGAACGCGGCATCACCCAGGATCAGGTCGCCGCTCATGTCGGCGCCGACCCGGCTCAGCGCATGCACGACATCGTCGTCACCCCACTCGCGAGGGTCGGCCGAGACCGCCAGTTGCCGATGCTCGGCCCGTGCGAACTGCCGGCCCATGTAGCCCTGCGGCCGCATGTCGTTCAGCGGATACGGCAAACCGGGCCACCAGCCATCACGCGATTCATCGGGTACCGGCCATGCGGTGCCCGGCAAGTTCAGCCAGCTGCCCTCGGGCTGCACCAGCGACAACGCGCCCAGTGTCTCGGCACGCCCTAAGGCATCGACTTCGTAGAGCGGCATCGGCCCAGCCTGCCCGCGCACGGCACGACGCAGCGCGTAGCGGGAGCGCCTGGCCTTGCCTGCGCCGACGATCTCACCCGCACGCTCACGCAGCATCCGCTGCAAGGTCGGCAGGCTGACGCCGAGTGCCACCGCCAGCTCAGGCGCGCTGCTTGCGGCACGCCGCCGCAGCACCGCAGTCAGTTGGTCACGGGCGCTTTCGTTTCTCGGTCGCATGCGTCATTATGAAGCGATTTTTGATCTGATACTTCACGGACATTACCGGGTGAGTTGGCTATTTTTTCCTACGTTTCGATCTGATTTTCAAATCGATTTTCCCCGGAACCCGAACGGCCTTCACTCCTTCGCCGCAGGCATACCCTCCGGGATCGCACCACCGCCCACGGCTTCGGTCACACCCCAGCGTCGCCGGGCCCACGCGGCGAGCTGGTCGAGGTAGCTGTAGAGCACGGGCACGACGATCAACGTCAGCAGCGTCGAGGTGATAACGCCGCCGATGATCGCGCGGCCCATCGGCGCTTGAATCTCGCCGCCTTCATCGAGTGCGAGTGCCATCGGCAGCATGCCGAAGACCATCGCGGCGGTGGTCATCATGATCGGGCGCATTCGCACCATACCGGCTTGCAGCAACGATTCGGCCGTGCTCGAACCGCTGCGACGCGCCTGATTCGCGAAGTCGACCAACAAGATCGCGTTCTTGGTCACCAGCCCCATCAGCATCACCAGCCCGATCATCGAAAACAGATTGAGCGTGGAGCCGGTGACCAGCAGCGCGAGCATCACGCCGATCAGCGCCAAGGGCAGCGAAGCCATGATCGCGATCGGCTGCAAGAAGCTGCCGAACTGCGACGCCAGCACGATGTAGATGAAGATCACCGCAGCCGCCAGTGCCAGCAACACCCCTTTAAAGGCTTCGGCCTGCTCACGCGACTGCCCGCCCATGTCGAAGCGGTAACCCGGCGGCAGCACGGTCGCGTCGACCAGCGCCTTCACCTCGTTGCCGACGTCGCCACTCGGCCTGCCAGTCACGCCCGCATAGATCGCCTGCCGGCGCTGCAGGTCTTGGCGCTTGATGACCTCGGGGTTGATCACAGGCACCACATCGGCCACGCGGGCGAGCGCGATCGGCGTGCCGTCTTTCGCGTAGGCGACCGGCAGGTTGTCGAGCTGCGCGATGTTCTCGCGCATGGGCCGGGGCAGACGCAATTCGACCTCGACCTGCTGGCCGTCGGGCGCCGTCCAGTAGGTCGCGACATCGCCGTTGACGAAACTGCGCAGGCTGGCCGCCAGTTGCGTCGCCGTGAGCCCGAGTTCACGTGCGGCATCGCTCTTGATGCGCACGGCGTAGGCCGGCAGGCCCGGTTTTACCGAGGTTTCAAGATCAGTGATGCCTTTGATCGTGGCAATCTTTTGCGAGAGCTTGAGCACCTCGCGGTCGAGCACCGCAGGGTCGGGCCCGAGCAAAGAGATAAAGATCGGCCGCTGGCCCAATGACACGTCAGCACCCGGTATCGGCGCGATGGCCTGGCGAATCGCTTCTTCGACTTGCTTCTGGGTGCGCTTTCGCTGGTTCGGTTTGACCAACTGGATCGTCAGATCGCCGGTGTTGCGCGCGCCGTTGCCGGTGTCGCCGACGCTGGTCGAGATCATCCGCACCTCGGGCATCGCGCGGACCACTGTCTCGACCTGGCGCATCTTGTCGCTGCCGCGCTCGAGGCTGGTGCCGACCGGCATGCGCACGTTCATGCGGATGTAGCTGTCATCAGATTCGGGGATGAATTCGCTGCCGACGACCGTCGACAGGCCGATCGCAGCGACGAAGCTCGCCACGCCCATCCACAGCACGATGCCGCGCGGGGTGAGCGTGGCAATGCCGAGACCGACCCGACCCGCGCGCCGCCGCAGCATGGGCAGCCAAATGCGGTAGTGGCGGCCCGAGAAAATCCAGCGAATGCCGCGCTCGTAGACCGCATGCATCACGTCGAGCAAGCGATCGGTGGCGCGCATCAGATGGCCAATCACCGGGAGCCGGATCAGCCGGTTGGTCGGTGGGTCTTTCCACAGGCTCGAGAGCATCGGGTCGAGCGTGAAGCTCACGAATAGGCTTACCAAAACCGCCACCGCCACCGTGATGCCGAACGGGAAGAAAAACTTGCCGATGATTCCCTTCATGAACGCCACCGGCACGAAGACGGCGCAGATTGCGAAGGTGGTCGCCATCACGGCCAGGCCGATCTCGTCGGTGCCTTCGCGAGCCGCTGTCTTGTGGTCTTTGCCCATGTCGACGTGACGCACGATGTTCTCGCGCACCACGATCGCGTCGTCGATCAAGAGGCCGATGCACAGGCTCAGCGCCATCATCGTCATGAAGTTGAGCGTGAAGCCGAACGCATAAACCGCGATGAAGGCCGAGATCACCGCGATCGGCAGCGTCAAGCCGGTGATGATGGTGCTGCGCCAGCTGTGCAGAAACAAGAACACGATCGCAATCGTCAGCGCTGCACCTTCGATCAGCGTGCGCTTTACGCCTTTGAGGGAGTCTTTGACCCAGTCGCTGTCGGCGTAGACCAAGCGCAGCTCGACCCCGGGCGGCAGGGACTGGCGCAACTCTTCGGTGGCCGCCTTGATGCCGTCGCCGGTCTCGACGATGTTGGCGTCTTGCTGCTTGTAGACGGCGAACGAGATCGAGGGCTGGCCGTCGACCCGCGCGATCGAGTCGCGCTCGCGTTCGCGCTCGGTCAATGTGCCGAGGTCGCCGAGCCGCACCACCAGGTTGCCGCGGTTGGCGACCACCAGGTCGTTGAACGCCTTGGCATCGCGCACCCGGCCCTCGACCCGCACCAGCGCTTCGTCTCGCGCGCTGCTCAAGAGGCCGACCGGCACATCGGCGTTGCTCTTCTGCAATGCGGCCGACACCTCGGCCGGCGTCAGCTGATAAGCACGCAGTCGCTGCGGGTCGAGGTCGATGCGCACCTGGCGCGTCGTCATGCCGCCCACATCGACCCGCGCGACGCCGGCGACACGCTCGATGCGTTTGCGCACGGTCTGGTCGGCGAGCAGCGACAGCTCACGCGCACTGCGGTCGGGCGCGATCAGCGCGAGCTGCACCGTGGGCTGCGCGTTGTCGCCATCGAAGCGTGAGATGTAGGGCGCCTTGGCGTCACGCGGGAACGACGGCTGCAGCGCCGAAACCTTGTCGCGCACGTCTTGCACCGCGCGGCCCATCTCGGCGTTCAGCGTGAATTCAACGGTCGTTTCGCTGCGCCCTTCAACGCTGTTGGAGCGAATCGTCTTCACGCCGGCGATGCCGTTCAGACCGAGTTCGATCGGCCTCGTCAGCTCGGTCTCGGTCGCCTCGGGCGAGGCGCCGGGGTAGGCAACGCTGACGAAAACGATGGGCGGCGAGATGTCGGGCAGCCGCTCGACGCGAAGTTGGCTGTACGAAAACAGGCCGAGCACACAGAGTGCGGCCATCACCATCACGGCGAAGACCGGGTTGTTGATCGAGACGCGGGTGAACCACATGGCAGCTCCCGTTCAGCTCGCTTTGCCCGAGGCCGCGCTGGCGCTTGCGGCAGGCATGCCGGCACCTGTCGCCTGGGCATTGACTCGCGCCGGCGCGCCCTCTTTCAAGGTGTCGAAGCGCGCCGCCAAAACGGATGTGTCGGCATTCAGGCCCTGAGTCACCTCGACCCGATTGGCAGCCGTGTCGCGGCGACCGGTGACGACGATGCGGCGCACCAGCGAGCCCTTCTCGAGCGTCCACACGAAGTCCTGGCCCGAAGCCTGACCGACCGCCGCGGCCGGCACGGTAAGGCGCGCGGTGGCATCGTCGAGAGACACCAGCGCACTCGCGTACTGACCGGCCCGAAACGCCTCGTCGGGGTTGGCGAGCACCACCACCACACGAATGCCGCGGGTGCCGGCCTCGGCCATCGGCGCGATCCGGTCGATCCGACCTTCGACGGTCGCGCTCGCGCCCTCGACCCGCACCGCGAGTTTTTGCCCGGGCCGCAGCATCGAGACCTGGTGCGTGCCGACAACCCCGGCGAGCTCGAGCGTGCTCAGGTCGACGATCGTCATCAGCTCCTGCTCGGCGCTGACCTTCTCGCCCGGCACGGCGCTGCGGCGGCCGATCACGCCGCTGATCGGCGCCACCAATGCCGCATCGCGAATGCCGACAGCCGAGGTGGCCAGCTGCGCCTGCGACGAGCGCAGCGCCGCAAGAGCCGAGTCGAGCGCGGTGCGCGAACTCTCGAGCGCATTCGACGAGATGAACTTCTGGCTTGCCAGGTCTTCATTCGATTGGTGGATGCGCTGGGCTTCAGCCAGCCGCGCCTTGGCCGCGTCGACGCCGGCAGAACGCTCGGCCGCGCGGCTTTGCAAGTCGGCGAGATCGATGCTGCCGAGGGCCTGCCCGGCCTTGACCCTGCTTCCCTCTGCGACCGACAACCCGAGCAACGTGCCCGACGCCTTGGCCCGTACCACCGCGGTTCGCGGCGCCATCAGCGGGCCCGAGAATTCCATGCGTTCGGGCAGGGTCGCGAAGACCGGTTTGACGACCTCGGCCGCCGTGAATTCGAGCGTCACCACCGCGGGCTTCTTGTCGTCGGTGCTGGCGGCGCTCTTGGCCCGCATCGTCACCCCCACGGCGACGAGCGCAACGGTGATCGCGACGCCTCCACCGATCAGCCACGGCTTGCGCATCGGGCTTCCTTTCGTGCTGTCGTGCAGCTCTTGTTTCGACTCTGGCCGCGAGTGTAGGGACGGACGTCGACAAGGCCATCCCGCATCCGACGGTCTGCAGTTCGGCAGGCCCGAACCGCCAGCAAACCGGGCTGAAGAGCGCGAGGTGCTCGGGCGGGTCAGCTGCCGAGCGGCGCGCTTGCCGCGATCGGCGGCGGTACCACGCTGACATCACCGCACTGCGCGCGGTGCCGCAACGCGTGGTCCATCAGCACCAGCGCCAGCATCGCCTCTGCGATGGGCGTGGCGCGAATGCCCACGCAGGGGTCGTGCCGGCCGAAGGTTTCGACCACCGCGGGCTGGCCGGCGCGGTCGATCGAGCGGCGCGGGCTGCGAATCGAGCTGGTCGGCTTGATCGCGAGGCTGACGGTCACGTCCTGCCCGGTCGAGATGCCGCCCGACACACCGCCCGCGTTGTTGCTCAAGAAGCCGGCAGGCGTCATCTCGTCGCCATGCGTGGTGCCACGCTGCGAAACGCTCGCAAAGCCGGCGCCGATCTCGACACCCTTACCCGCGTTGATGCCCATCATGACCTTGGCGATGTCGGCGTCGAGCTTGTCGAACAGCGGCTCGCCGAGGCCCGCCGGGACGTTTTGCGCGCCGACGAAAATGCGCGCGCCGCAGCTGTCACCGGCCTTGCGCAGCTCGTCCATGTAAGCCTCGAGGCGGGCGATGTCGCTCGCGTTTGCGGCGAAGAAGGGGTTGTTCGGTACGTGCTCGAAAGACTCGAACGGAATCTCGATCTCGCCGAGTTGCGTCATGTGCCCACTGAAGGTGGTGCCGTATTTTTCGCGCAGCCATTTGCGCGCCACGGCACCGGCGCCGACCATCGGTGCCGTCAGCCGGGCCGAGGCCCGACCGCCGCCGCGCGGGTCGCGCAAACCGTACTTGTGCAGGTAAGCGTAGTCGGCGTGGCCAGGGCGAAAGGTGTCGAGGATGTTGCCGTAGTCTTTGCTGCGCTGGTCGGTGTTGCGGATCAACAGGCAGATGGGCGTGCCGGTGGTCAAACCTTCGAACACACCCGAAAGAATTTCGACCGTATCGGGCTCGTTGCGCTGGGTCACGTGCCGCGACGTGCCGGGCCGGCGGCGGTCGAGCTCGGGCTGGATGTCGGCTTCGCTCAGGGCCATGCCGGGTGGGCAGCCATCGATCACACAACCGATCGCCGGGCCGTGGCTCTCGCCGAAGTTGGTGACGCGAAAGAGTTCGCCGAGGGTGCTGCCGGACATGGGTCACGCTTTCAATTCAGAGGGAACATGGGAAGAGCACGAAGCGAGCGGGCCGCAATGCAAACACCGCCCGAAGGCGGTGCTGAAGCGACGCTCGATTCTATTTTGTTCAACCCGTCTGCTGGTCGCCGGTCTCGCTCTCGACCGGCCAGTCGCGGATGTAAGCCTTGAGCATCCGGTTCTCGAAGTCTTGGCCGTCGACCACCGCCTTGGCGACGTCGTAGAACGAGATCACGCCCATCAAGGTGCGCTGGGTCACCACCGGCATGTAGCGCGCATGACGGCCCAGCATCATGCGGCGCACTTCGTCGATTTCGGTGTCGGGGGTGCAGGTGAGCGGGTGGTCGTCCATCACGCTGCGGACCAGCGTCGTGCCCATCGCGCCGCCGTTTTTGACGATCGCCTGAATCACCTCACGAAAAGTCAGCATGCCGGTGAGGTCGCCGTGGTCCATCACGACGAGCGAGCCGATGTCGTGCTCGGACATGGTGGTGACCGCGTCTTGCAGCGTCTGTTCGGGCGGCGCGGTGAACAGGGTGCCGCCTTTGACGCGGAGGATGTCGCTGACTTTCATGGGGCGCTCCAAGTGCTGACTGCTCGAATTCAATATAGCCCACAATGAATCGGCACAACACCCGAACAAGCCCAAGCGCTCTCCCCACGCGCACGCGCAGCGCCCGATCGGAGTCTCCATGCCCGGCCCCACCGACCTCGGCTTTGACACGCTCGCGCTGCACGCCGGCGCGGCTCCCGACCCTGCCACCGGCGCCCGCGCGGTGCCGATCCATTTGACGACCTCGTTCGTGTTCGAAAGCAGCGAGCACGCCGCGTCTCTCTTCAACATGGAACGCGCGGGCCACGTCTACAGCCGCATCTCGAACCCGACCAACGCCGTGCTCGAAGAGCGCGTCGCTGCGCTCGAGGGCGGCGTCGGTGCCATCGCCACCGCCAGTGGCCAGGCCGCGCTGCACCTTGCGATCTCGACGCTGTCGGGCGCGGGCTCGCACATCGTGGCGTCGAGTGCGCTCTACGGGGGCTCGCACAACCTGCTGCATTACACGCTTGCCCGTTTCGGGATCTCGACCACCTTCGTCAAGCCCGGCGACATCGACGGCTGGCGC
>JAYUWC010000021.1:0-23241 GCA_043753755.1 Rhizobacter sp. | reverse complement strand
GCGCGAGCTGGGTGTATTCGACATCCCAGCTGCGCACACAGCAACCACCGAAGGTCGTGAAGCCGGTACCGATCGGGGCGCTGGTGGGCGCACCGGTCGGGGTCACGATCGCGGCGCCCTCGCCTTTCAGCTGGAAGTTGTAGCGATTCCAGAACCAGGTTTCCGCCACGTTTTGAGTGCCGGTAAACAAGCCGCCATTCAGCGACATCTTGCCGCCACCGACTGTCAGCGACTTCGCCACCTTGAGTTCGTTGAACAGGTTGTCGAAGTTGTCGAGCGAGGTGTTGAATAGCACACCGGTGAAGGTGGTCGGTGAGACGCCGGGCGCGCCGTTGTTGCCGTTGTCGGACGGGAACAAGCCCATGAACCGACCCGAGTTCGATGACTTGCGGAACTTGTCGCTGACCGACCAACCGTCGCCGAGGTCGAACCCGGCTTCGGCGCCGATCGCCGTGCTCTTGACGTGCAGGCCGTCGTGTGGATTGGAGGTTGTAAAGCCGCTGTCCTTGTTCAGCGTGACGTCGCGGGTCAAAGCCGACGTCACGAAGAACGCGGTGCGCGGATCGACGCCATCGATTTTGTTGATGGTGCCGTTGGTCACCGTTACGGGCACCGGCAGAAAGGTCGGGGTCCGGTCGTCGAGTGCCTTCAATGACAGGCGCACATAGCCGTTGTCGAGTTGCTGGGTGACGTTGGCCTTGATCTGCCCGCCCTTCGAAGCGTTGTAGCCCGTCGGCCGGCCGCCTTCGCCGAAGCGCTCGAAGCCGCCGACGTGGAAAGTGGTTTTCTCGCCGAGCTTGCCGCCGTAGTTGGCATCGACACGGAATTCACGTGGTTTGACGCCAGCGCTCAGTGCGAATGCGCCACCCTGCTCTTCGCCGGTCTTGCTGATGAAGTTAACGAGGCCACCGGGCGAGTTGGTGGCGAGTGTCGATGCCGAACCGCCGCGAACGACTTCGAGTCGGTCGATGCTGTAGTCAGCGCGCACGAACTGGTCGGCCGTACCGAATGCGATATCACCGAAAAGCAGGACCGGGAGGCCGTCCTCTTGCAATTGCACGTAGCGGGCGCCGCCGGCAGAGATGGGCACGCCGCGCACTGTGATGTTGGCGTTGCCCTCACCGCCCGAAGACTCGGCGCGCAGGCCCGGAACCGAGCGCAGCAATTCGGCCGCGCTGGTCGCACCGGTCTTTTCGATTTGCTCGGAGTCGAGCGAGCTGACCGAGACGCTTTGCTTCATCTTCGACAGCTTGGTCGAAGTGCCGGTCACGACGACCGCATCGAGGTTGAGCGAGTCGCCTTGTTTGCGATCTGCGGCAGCAGGCGCAGGCACGGCTACTGGTGCAGGCGTGGCCGAGGCCGCGGCAGCGGGAGGTGTTGCAGTTTGCGCTTGAGCGCTGCTGAAGTGCAGCAGCGCGGCAGCCACCGCAATCGCGATGTGGGTCGGGGCGAGGGGCGGGTTCCGGGTCATTCTTGGCTCCTGTTGTTGGGCGACGCAAAGGCACTAGCTTTCACATCGAGCGCAATGTTCGGGGTTTAGCAAACGATTGCACCCTAGGGATAACGCGCGTCGGCACGGTGCTCGAGGTAAAACCCCTAGCGCGGCGTCGTCGATACGCAACGCCTAGAGGAAAAACCGGGACTGGAAAAACGCCATGGCCCGCAAAAACGCGCTTTTTGGCCGATTTGCGATGGCGCTTGCTGACCGCTCTGGACTTGATGCGGCCTGCAGTTACGTCGCGGGGCGCCCGAATCCGGCGCCATGACAACCGATTGCAGGAAACTCGAGTTTCAGCCCGGAGACTAAGTTGGTTGCAATGCCTCGCCCGGCTGCGTGCGCGGCACGGTGACGAACAGTGTGGCTACCGCCGCCGCGAGCAGCAGCGCGCCCGCCAGCATCAACACGTTGCGCGGGTCGCTGCCGAGCCAATGGGTGTAGATGAAGGGCAAGGTGACGCTCTGGATAAGCATCGGAATCACGATGAACATGTTGAAGATGCCCATGTAGACCCCGGTGCGCTCGGGCGGAATGCTGTTGGCGAGCATGACATAGGGGTTGCCCATGATGCTCGCCCAGGCCAGGCCGATGCCAATCATCGGCACGAAGAGCCACAGCTTGGCTTGGATGCCCGGCAACGCCAGCATCGCAATGCCGCCGGCCGCGAGACACACCGCATGCATGACTTTCGGCCCGAAGCGCCGTGCGAACGGCACCAGCGCAAACGCTGCGACGAATGCGACGGCGTTGTAGAAGCCGCCGATCTGGCCGTTGACCAGCACCGCGTCACGATAGCCTTCGCTACTGGTGTCGCTGGTGTCGAACAGTGACCGCGCGATCGAATAGGTGACGTACTGCCAGTAGCACATCATCCCGTACCACTGGAACAGCTTCATCACTGCAAGCTGACGCATGGCCTTTGGCATCTCGCGGATCGCATCCCAGATGTCGCCGAGTGCCGCGAAAGTCGATTGCGACTTAGCCTTGATGGCCGCCACCTGCGCTGCCGTCATCGGCAGCTCACGCACGGCCAAGACCGACCAAACCATGGTCGAGATCGACAGCACCGCACCGATCACGAACGCAAGCTTGGTGATGACCGGGATGTTATTGGCGTCGACCGCATTTTTGTCGAGCCCGATCCACACAAAAATGGTCGGCGCAAGATAAGCCAGCGTTTGGGCCAGGCCGGTGAACGCGCTCTGCGTCAGGTAGCCGAGCGGCAACTGGCGCGCGTCGAGCCGATCGCTGACATAGGCGCGATATGGCTCCATCGTGACGTTGTTGGCCGCATCGAGAATCCACAACAGAGCAGCCGCGACCCACAGCACCGGGCTGTGCGGCATCGCAAACAAACTCAGGCTGCACAAGATCGCGCCGATCAGAAAATAGGGTGTGCGCCGGCCGAAGCGCGAGATGGTGCGGTCGCTCATCGCGCCGATCAGTGGCTGCACGAGCAGGCCGGTCATCGGCCCCGCGAGCCAGAGGTAGGGCAGCTCGGACTCTTGCGCGCCGAGGTAGCTGTAGATCGGCGACATGTTGCTCTGCTGCAACCCGAAGCTGAACTGCAGCCCGAGAAAGCCGATGTTCATCTGGATGATCTGGCCGAGTGTAAGGATCGGCTTTTGCGGACTTACGCTCATGGAGCACCTCGGAGTGAACGTGAATCTCGGTGTGTCTGGGCCGCCGCACTTCCCGAGATCGACGGGTTTCGGGTGGCCATACGACCTTGCTTCGTATAAGGCATCAGACCGCCGTGCGCAGCCGGCCGGTCGAGCGCAAGCTGATCGCGGCATGGCCGGTGGACGTTACCTCGGCAGCGAGCGATGCGAAGTCGACCTGCAGGCTCGCACGGTGCTCGCCGTTCGTCCACACAAGCGTCAGCGTCGAGGCCTCGCTTGCCGCGACCGCGAACTCACCGTCGAACGCCGGGTGCTCGTTGCGCAGCCGAATGAGTTGGATCAGCCGCTGCACCACTGGCGCCTCGAGCCGCTGCTGCAACTCGGCGGCGCTGTAGCGGTGGCGGTTGATGTCGCGCCCGACCCCACTTTGCGCGAGCAGCTCCATGTCGTTCATGCCGGCCAGCAGGCCGACGTAGTAAACCTGCGGCACGCCGGGCAAGAAAAACTGGACCGCGCGGGCGATCAGGTAAGCGCCGTCGTCGCGACCAAGTGCGTCGTAGAAGGTGCAGTTGACTTGGTACAGGTCGAGGTTGGAGGCCGCCGCGCCGGTGGCTTCGGCGCTGGCGCCGCCGCTGTTGGCGTGGATGGTTTGCACCAGTCGATCGAGCTCGATCGGCGGCACCAGGCCGGGGTGGGCCTCGCGGTCGATGGCGTCGGCTCCGATGTCGATGATGCCGATGCCGTCATGCGTGTCGAGCACGGTCAGCGCGTTGGTCGGGCGCTCGGCGATCCAGTGTTCGAGCGGCGCGGCGGTTTTGAAATAGAGCGCGTGCAACACCAGTGGTGGCAGCGCGAAGTCGTAGACCCAATCGACTCGCTTGGCGATTTCAATCTGCCGCTGATAGTAGGCATGTATCTCGACCAGCACCTCGAGCCCGAGCCGGCGCGCCATACCGGCAAAGACATCGATGAATTCGAAGGTTTCGGCGGTCATGAAGCAGCTGGTGCCGGCCCTTTTGATCGCATAGCCGACAGCGTCGAGCCGGATCATCGTGACACCGCTCGACGCCAGGGTCTGCAAGATCGCCTCGACGTAGGCCCTGCCCTGCGGATGCTCGACGTCGATGTCGACCTGCTTCGACGTAAAAGTGGTCCAGAGGATCTTGCGCTCGCCGGTTGCGAGCGTGGCCACCGTGAACGGCAGACCTGGCCTCGGCCGGTAAATCTCGAGCAGCTCTCGTTCGCTGGCGCCGGCCGGGAACACTGCCTCCATCGTCAAGAACAAACCGTCGAATTCAGAACGTGCACCGCGCCGCGAAAAATCTTGAAACTGCGGCGAGTCGGAGGACATGTGGTTGACGATCACGTCGGCCATCACCGGCACATCGCGGGCGAGGGCGGCGATGTCGGACCAGCCGCCGAGGCGCGCATCGACCTGCGTGTGGTCGATCGGGTCGAAGCCGGCATCGGCGCCGTCGATCGGGTGAAAAAACGGCAGCAGGTGAACACCGCCGAAGGTTCCGGCCAGTGGGCCGGTCAGCAGCGCGTGCAGATCGGTCAGGGTGCCGCCGCCGAGGCGATCGACATAGGTAACGAGTTGGACTTTGTTCTTCATGGACGCGGCGACGCTGGCTTTCACGGTCAAATTTCATTGCCACCACGCAGCCGCGGTAGCGCCCGAATTCTGGTGTGAATGCAATCGATTGCTATCAGGGGGAAACCCTTGCGAAAGCTCGATAGCACGCCCTGCCGAAGGCAGTGGCTAAGTGCAGATCACGCAATCGGTTGCCCTGATGCTTTATGCGGCCTCCTGCCGCTACACTGCCGCCGCCCACCTGCACGTCAGAGTCCTCGACCCGCGATGCCACGTTCATCCAAGCCCGACCCTACCCCGCCCGTACCCGCATTGCCGCGCAGCGGACGGCCGCAGATGTCAGACATCGCCCGCCTGGCAGGCGTATCGGTCGGCACCGTGTCGCGAGCCTTGAGCGGCAGCCCATTGATCAGCGACGAAACACGCGGCCGCATCGCCGAACTGGCGCGTTCGCTGAACTACACGGTCAACGTCGGCGCCCAAAATTTGCGCCTGCGCCAGAACCGCACGGTGTCGGTGATCGTGCCTTTCGACACCACCTCGCGCGAGCATTTGTCGGACCCCTTCTTTCTGAGCCTCATCGGCAGCCTGGCCGACGCCCTCACCGAAAGCGGCTACGACATGCTGCTCTCACGCATCGATGCAGAGCGGCTCGACCTGGCCGCACAAACGTTCGAGAACGGGCGCTCCGCGGGCATCGTGCTGATCGGCCAGTGGCACCACCACGACCAGCTCAACGAGATGGCCGCACGCGGCGTGCCGCTAGTCGTGTGGGGCGCCCAGCTGCCACGGCAGCTCTACGTCACGGTCGGCAGCGACAACGTCCAGGGCGGACAACTCGCGACCGAACACCTGCTCGATCAGGGCAAGCAGCACATCGCGTTTCTCGGCGACCCGGAGTTGCCCGAGGTCAGCCACCGCCATGTCGGCTATCAGCTGGCCCATGCGGGGCGAGGCCTGATACCGGCGCAGTACCTGATGCGCCCGGTGCCTTTCGTCAGCGACGTGATCCAGAGCGATCTCGAGTCGTACCTGCAGCAGGGGCTTCCGCTCGACGGCATCTTTGCCAGCAGCGACCTCTCGGCCATGAGCGCGATCGGCGCCTTGCGCAGAATCGGTCGGCGCGTGCCAGAAGACATCGCCGTTGTCGGCTACGACGACATCTCGCTCGCTGCCCACTTCCATCCTGCGCTGACCACCATTCGGCAGCCGATCGAGGCCGCTGGCAAGGCGTTGGTCGAGGTCTTGCTCGCGCAACTCGCTGGCGAGCGTCCGGCTTCGGTGTTGCTGCCCACGGGCCTGATGCGACGCGATTCGTCCGGGCCGCCAGCGACAGTCGCGGCGCACATGCCAATGACGCGGAGCGTCGAGCGGAAGTCCAGCTGATCCGGGTCGGCAGCAGCCCGCAGAACAGGCGGTAACTCGGGGGTTTGGTAGGCCGTGTTGGACTTGAACCAACGACCAAAGGATTATGAGTCCTCTGCTCTAACCAACTGAGCTAACGGCCCGCAGCGTTCGATTGTAGGCAGCGGGCTCGTGCCAAGCGCAACCTACTTGGTGCTGAGTGCGTTGCTGACCAATTTCGACGTGATGTCGACGATCTGGATCATGCGGTCGTAGGCCATGCGGGTCGGGCCGATGACGCCGAGCGTACCGACGATCTGGCCGTCGACTTCATACGGCGCCGACACCACCGAAAGCTCTTCGAAGGGCACGACCATGCTCTCGCCGCCGATGTAGATGCGCACGCCCTCGGCGCGGCTGCTCACTTCGAGCAGACGCATGAGTTGGGTCTTTTGCTCGAACACGTCGAACAACTTGCGCAAGCTGCCCATGTCGCTAGAAAAATCCTGCACGGTAAGCAGATTGCGCTCACCACTGATGACCACTTGCTCCTGGCTGTCGGCATGGGCTTCGCTGCCAGCCTGCACGGCCGCTTGCATCAATGCGGCGATCTCGCCGCGCAGCGCGTCGACCTCGGTCTTGAGGCGCTCGCGCACGTCTTCGATCGTCAACCCGCGGTAGTTGGCGGTCAGGTAGTTGCTCGCCTCGACCAACTGCGACTGTGAATAGTCCTGGGCGGTGAAGATGACGCGGTTCTGCACGTCGCCATCGGGTGCGACCAAGATGACAAGAACGCGTTTTTCGCTAAGCCGCATGAACTCGATGTGATGAAACACACTCGCTTTGCGCGGGGCGGTGATCACGCCGACGAAGCTTGAGAGGTTGGAGAGCAACTGCGCCGCGTTGGCAATCACGCGCTGCGGCTGATCGGGCGGCAGTTGCGGCGGCGAGTGGTGCGCGTGGGCCAACGGCTGAGCTGTCAACATCGTGTCGACAAACAGCCGGTAGCCGCGTGCGGTCGGGATGCGGCCGGCGCTGGTGTGCGGGCTCACGATCAAACCCAGGTCTTCGAGATCGGCCATCACGTTGCGGATGGTGGCCGGCGACAACTCGAGCCCGCTGGCGCGCGAGAGCGTGCGTGAGCCGACGGGTTGCCCATCGGCGATGTAGCGTTCGACCAGGGCTTTCAGCAGTGTTTTGGCGCGCTCGTCCAGCATGCGTCGAGTGTAGGTCTGGGGCCTTTCGCGGCGCGGGTTTGCGGGCGGTGCGTGAGGGTCGCTGTGGTGTAATCGCGTGCATGCCAAGCCGCTTTCGTCATGCCGCGCTCGTGGGTAAGTACCGGGCCCAAGGCATTCGCGGTGTGCTCGAAGAAGTGGCGCAATTTTTGCAACGCCAGGGGCTCACGGTTTCGCTCGAACGCCAGACGGCGCTCAACACCGGCATCGATGGTTTCGGGGCGCTGACGGTCGAAGAGCTGGGCCGCGATTGCGACCTCGCAGTCGTCGTCGGTGGTGACGGAACCATGCTCGGCATTGCCCGCCAGCTCGCTCACTTCGGCACCCCGCTGGTCGGTATCAACCAAGGTCGACTGGGCTTCATGACCGACGTCAGCTTCGGCGAATTCGCCGAAGCGCTCGCGCCGATGATTGCCGGCGAGTTCGAAGAAGAACATCGCACCATGCTCGAAGGCGGCGTGTCGCGCGACGGCGCGGTGATCTTCGAGGGCTTCGCGATGAACGATGTTGTCGTGAGCCGCGGCACGGCGGCGAGCATGGTCGAGCTGAAGGTCGACATCGGCCCGGAGTTCGTCGCCAACTTTCGATCCGATGGGTTAATCATCGGCTCACCGACCGGCTCGACCGCCTATGCCCTGTCGGCAGGCGGCCCGATCCTGCACCCGGGCATTGCCGGCTGGGTACTGGTGCCGATCGCGCCACACGATCTCTCCAACCGCCCGATCGTGTTGCCCGACCGTGGCGAGATCGTGATCGAGATCGTTGCCGGACGCGAGGCGAGCGTCAGTTTCGACATGCAGTCGCTTGCCAGCCTGATGCACGGCGACTTGATTCGCGTGCGGCGCTCGGCCGATCAAGTGCGCTTCTTGCACCCGCGCGGCTGGAGCTACTACGCCACCCTTCGGCGCAAGCTGCACTGGAACTCGGGGGTGAACTAGTGAAACGGAGCCCCCAAGCTAGCGGCTGCGCCGCGTCGCTGCCCCCCGAGGGGGCGCAGGCCACCCTTGGGGCGGCCCGGCGGGAGGCCTGATGCTCCGCCGGTTGTCGCTGCGCGACTTCGTCATCGTCGCCGAACTCGAGGTCGAGCTCGTCGGCGGCTTCTCGGTCTTGACCGGTGAGACCGGCGCGGGCAAATCGATCTTGGTCGATGCGCTGCAACTCGCACTCGGCAGCCGCGGCGACGCGGGCGTGGTGCGCGAAGGCGCGGCGCGCGCCGAGATCGTGGCCGAGTTCGATGCGCCGGCGAGTCTGGCCGACTGGTTGGAGGCCGGCGGGTTCGATGTGAGCGAGGCCCTGCTGATGCGGCGCACGATAGACGCTCAGGGCAAGAGCCGCGCCTGGATCAACGGCAGCGCTGCGACCATCGCGCAGCTGCGCGAAGCCGCCGATCACCTGGTCGACATCCACGGCCAGCACGCCTGGCAGAGCTTGACGCGCGGGCCGTCGGTACGTGGGCTGCTCGATTCGTTTGCCGGTGTATTGGCCGCGCCGCTCGCTGCGCTCTGGGCCGACTGGAAGCGCGCAACCGAAGCGCTGGCCGCCGCAGGCACGCAGCAAGCCGGCCTGGAGCGCGAGCATGAACGTCTCGCGTGGCAGATCGGCGAGGTCGACAAGCTCGCACCCGGCGATAACGAATGGCCCGACCTCGAGGCCGAGCACCGCAAGCTCTCGAACGCGCAATCGCTCATCGATGCGGCCCGCGGCGCGCTCGACGCCGTGTCCGACGCCGACGACAACGCCGAAGCTTTTGTCGCGCGCGCAGTGCACGCGCTCGAAGGCGTGACCGAGTTCGACACCCAACTCGCCGCGACCATCGAGGTGCTGAACGGCGCGCAAGCCCAGCTGCAAGACGCGGCGCACACGTTGAGCGGCTACCTCAGCCACACCGATCTCGAGCCCCAGCGCTTGCAGCAACTCGACGACCGCATCGCGGCCTGGGTGAGCCTGGCACGGCGCCACCGCCGCCCACCGCACGAGCTGCCGGCCCTGCTCGCGCAGTGGAGGGGCGAGCTATTGGCGCTGGAGGCGGCGACCGATCTCGAGGCATTGCGACGCGAGCTCGCGCGCGCACTCGCGGCTTTCGACGCCGAGGCCAGACGTGTCTCCGCTGCGCGCCGCGCGGGCGCGCCCAAACTCGCCAAGGCCGTCACGCAGGCGATGCAGCAGCTGGGCATGGCCGGTGGCCGCTTCGAGGTCGCACTGACGGCGCAAGACGCACCGCAATCGTTCGGCACGGAGTCGGCCGAGTTTCTGGTCGCAGGCCATGCGGGCAGCACACCGCGGCCGCTGGGCAAGGTGGCGTCGGGCGGCGAACTCTCGCGCATCGCGTTGGCGATCGCGGTCACCACCAGCCAACTCGAAGGCAGCGCGGCTGCGGCAGGCACGCTGATCTTCGATGAGATCGACGCCGGTGTCGGCGGCGCGGTGGCCGAGACGGTCGGCCGCCTGATGAAGCAATTGGGCCGCGACCGCCAAGTGCTCGCCGTCACGCATCTGCCGCAGGTCGCGGCCTGCGCCGACCATCATCTCGTCGTCTCGAAGCAATTGCGCGATGGGCTCACGCTGAGCGAGATCGACGCCGTGGGCGGCGAGCAGCGCGTCGCCGAGATCGCCCGCATGCTCGGCGGCGAGCGGCTCTCGGGCACCAGCATCGCGCATGCGCAAGAGATGCTGGCGACCGGTGCCGACGCAACACCAACGGCACGTGGGCGCAAGCGGTCATGAGCGAAGTCGGAGGTCCACTCGGCCCGCTTTCGCCGCGCGAGGTGGAAAGTTCGCTCGGTACGCTCCCGCGGCGCGAGGTGGAAAGCCCACTCGGCACTCCCTCGCTGCGCGAGGTGGTGTTGGTCACCGGCATTTCCGGCTCCGGCAAATCGGTTGCTTTGCATGCGCTCGAAGACGCCGGTTTCTTTTGTGTCGACAACCTGCCGCCGGAGTTGTTGCGCGAGTTTTTGCAACTCGAACACGGGCGCCGCGACCGGCGGCTGGCGATCGCGGTCGACGTGCGCAGCGCGGGCTCGTTGCCACATCTCTTGCCGTTGATCCAGCAGCTGCGCGCCGAGGGCGTCGCGATTCAGGCGGTGTTTCTCGATGCCAGCACCGATGCGCTGGTACGGCGATTTTCCGAGACGCGGCGGCCGCATCCGCTCTCGGCCGAGTCGGCCGTACCCAACGAGCGCCGCGCGCTGGTCGATGCGATCGAGATCGAACGCGAGCTGCTGGCCGAGCTGCGCGAGATCTCGGTCGTGATCGACACCAGCCAGTTGCGCGCGGCGCAACTGCGGCTCTGGATTCGCGACCTGGTGCAAGCCGGCCACAACCGGCTGACACTCGTGTTCGAGAGCTTCGCGTTCAAGCATGGCGTGCCGCTCGATGCCGACTACGTGTTCGACGTGCGCGTGCTGCCCAACCCGCATTACGTGCCCGAATTGAGCCCGCTCACCGGGCGCGACTCGCCGGTCGCCGACTACCTGCGCGCGCAGCCCGAGGTCGGCGAAATGCTGAGCCAGATCGAAGCCTTTATCGCACGCTGGCTGCCCGCTTTCGAGAGCGATCAGCGCAGCTACCTCACCGTCGCGATCGGTTGCACTGGTGGCCAGCACCGGTCGGTCTATTTCGTGCAGACGCTGGCCGCTCGCTTTTGCGACCGATCGGCCACGCTGATTCGCCACCGCGAGCTCGACGCCCGCGGTTGATCAGGCCGTATCAAGGGTCGCCGCGACGACCAGCTTGCGCAGCGGTGACGGCAAACCCATAGCAAGCGCTTGGTCGAGTTCGAACCAACGCCCTGCGGGCACTCGAGCCTCGATGATTTGGCGCTTGGCTGCAGCAATGCGCTCGGGCAAAGTCCAGCGCAGCGGGTGCAGTGTCAAGTCGAGGTGAGTAAGCACGTGGGTGAAGCTGGGCAGCGATTCGGCATGGCCCGGCCAATCGCCACTGGCGGCGTCGAACGCGGTGCGTGAGTCGAACTCGGGCAAGCTCCATAGGCCCGCCCATACGCCGGTGGCGGGCCGCTGCACCAACCAGATGGCGTCGCGCCAGTTCAGCCACAGCCACAGATGCTCGCGTGTGCCGCGCTTGAGCTTGCGCGTTTTGACCGGGTAGCGCGTCGGCTCGCCGCGCCGTGCGCCTTGGCAGAGCTCATAAACCGGACACAGCAAACAACTCGGCGAGCGCGCAGTGCAGAGCGTGGCGCCGAGGTCCATCAGTCCCTGGGTGTAGCGATCGATCTCGTGCGAAGGCAGTAAATCGGTCGCTTCGGACCACAGCGCACGCTCGTGTTTGGCTTCGGCCAAGTCACCGTCGAATGCGAGCACGCGGCTCAGCACGCGCTTGACGTTGCCGTCGAGGATCGCGACCCGCTCGCCAAAGCAGAAGGCTGCAATCGCCGCCGCGGTTGAACGGCCAATGCCGGGCAATTGCATCAGCGCCGCACTGGTGTCCGGGAAACGCCCGCCGTGCTCTGCGACCACCACACGCGCGCAAACGTGCAAGTTGCGCGCGCGGCTGTAGTAGCCGAGGCCACTCCAGAGTGCGAACACGTCGTCGAGCGACGCCGCCGCGAGCGCGGTCACATCGGGAAAGCCATCGAGGAAGCGCGCGTAGTAGCCCATCACGGTCGCGACCTGCGTCTGCTGCAGCATGATCTCGGAGAGCCACACGCGGTAAGGGTCGCGTGTGTTCTGCCAGGGCAGCGAGTTCCGGCCATGGCCGCGCTGCCATTCGATCAGCCGGGTCGAAAACTCGACCGTCAGATCAGGCGCGGGCACGCTGGCGTGGAAGGCCGATCGGCGCAGCGACGGCAGTACCGGAAGCAGGGGTGACCCGGGTGTCGGCCAGGTCGAGCGAAATCAGCGCATCGTCAGCCGCCGCGCTGCTGTGCGCTTGCTCACGCAGCGCTTTGAAGAGCTGATGCGCGCGGCGCACCAGGCCTTGCAGGCGCTCGTCTTGCGCCTCGATTTCACCGATGCGCAATTCGAGGTCGCTGGCGGCCGTCTGCACCCGCTCCAGCGATTCGCGACGCCGCCTGAAATTGCGACGGCGCTCGCGCAGTTGCGAGTCGACTTGCGAGGAGGTCGATTTGTTCCAGAGTTCGAGTTCGGCGCTGGCGTTTTCGAAGACAACACGTAGTTTGGAAACCAGCATGCGCCGGAATTGCTCCATGAACCGCGGTTGCGAGAGCCGCAGCGCCTGCGTCAGGCCGAGGTAGCGGGTGTAGCCGCTTTCGATTTCGCTTAAATCATTGATGAAGCGCATGAGGTCGGGCGCTTTGCTCATCGCGAGGCTGAAGCCGAATTCGCTGTTCAGTTTGCTGAACGACGCACCGAGCATGTCGCGAATCTCGTCGCTGCGCTTCTGCCCCTCGTCGAGCAATCTTCGCAAGCGCGCGCACAGGGCGACAAACGACTTTCTGGCGCCCAGGTTGAGCAGCGAGGCGCTCATCTGGCTCTGCATCTCGGCGACCTCTTCGCGCAAACGGTCGGACGACAAACCGACCACCGCGTCTTTCAGCATGCGGCTGTGCACCACGCGCAGAGCTTGCAGGCGAACCGTGCACTGCTCGAACTCGGCTGTTTCGGCATCGATGCGCTCGAGCATCACGCGCAGCTTGCCGCCGCTCTTGCCACGCAGTCCACGCAGCTCGAACATCTGCTCGGCGAGTTGCCGCCGTTGATCGCCGATCCGGCGTGACACATGCGTCTCGAACTGGTTGGCCGCATCGTTGACGACCTGCTCGAGCACTTGGCGACGCTGTGGCAGCAGTTGCGAACCGAGCGCAGCTTCAAGTGCCGGGAGCCGGCTGGCGAGAAGCGCTGCGTCGTCGCCATCGATGCGCGCCGCGAGCGCGGCCCGCGCCGACAGCGGGAAGACACGTTCGATGCCGACACCCAGCGTGCGCGCCGTCTCGGCACACTGCGAAGCGATCTGCGCATCGACCGCGCCGGCTGTGGCGAGCGGGTCGGCCAGCGCATCGATCTTGTTCAACACGACGAAACGCGACGGCGCATGTGTGCCGAGGTGGTCGCGCCAGATGCCGAGGTCGGATTTGGTCACGCCGGTGTCGGCGCCGAGGATGAAAACCGTCGCGTGTGCACTCGGCAACAGGCTCAGCGTCAGTTCGGGCTCGGCGCCGATCGCGTTCAGACCCGGCGTGTC
The DNA here is from genome assembly GCA_043753755.1 of Rhizobacter sp. Lineage (GTDB taxonomy): Bacteria > Pseudomonadota > Gammaproteobacteria > Burkholderiales > Burkholderiaceae_C > LMDS01. Next base: position 9,792 of record JAYUWC010000021.1, on the reverse strand, counting down.
GAGCACGACCAGGCCCTGCTTCAGCAACGGGTGTGGGTAGTTGATCAACGCGTGGCGCCATGCCGGCACCTCGACCCGACCGTGGTCGTCGACCGGGGGGTTGTCTTCGGGGTGATCGTCGTCCCAGAAACCGAGGGCGCGCGCGTCGTCGTGGCTGACAAATCGGGTGCGGGTGACTTCTTGCAGCGCTTCGGCCAGACGCTCGGGGTCACTCACCTTCAGCGGCCGTGAGGTCCACGCGCGCCGTTGCGGCCGCAACTCGGCGAGAGACAGGCCCTCGAGACGTGTCTCGATCGGCAACAACATCAGCGAGGCGCCTTCGTCGGCATCCCAAGCCAACTCGACCGGGCACATCGTCGTGCGACCCGGCGTGGCGGGCAGCACACGGCGGCCGGTATCGGCGAAGAAAATCGCGTTGATGAGCTCCGACTTGCCACGCGAAAACTCGGCGACGAAGGCGACCACAAGTTTTTGGTTTCCGAGGCGTTCGCGGAGCGCCGCCACCTGCGCCGAAGATGGCCCATCGGCCATCTCGTGGTCGGCCAGAAAGCGGGCCAACTCATCGAGCCGTCGCGTGAGGCTGGCGCGCCAGCCGCTGAGGGCATCGAGGCTGGTCGCGAACGAAGGGGTCATGGATGGGAAGTGTTTTCGGTTACCGGAAAAACATCGTAGCGCAAGGCTGACGCGGTGATCCGCGCGAAACATCTGCTCACCAACGACTTACGGCACAAGCGCGACCGATTGCTCATTCGATGCGATGCCGGGGCTATCGGCGCTGGCAACCCGGGCAGAAAAACGTCGCTCGCTGAGCTTGCACGATGCGCCGTACCGTTGCGCCGCAACGCACACACAACCCGCCTTCGCGGCCGTAGACCCGTGCCTGCAATTGAAACTGTCCGGCCATGCCGTGCGCATCGCTGAAGTTGCGCAAGGTCGAGCCGCCAAGTTCGAGCGCTCGCGACAAGGTGCTGCGAACCGCGTCGGCAAGGCGATCGCAGCGGGGACGGCTGAGGCGGTCGCTGCGGGTGCGCGGATCGACTGCGGCTTCGAACAGCGCCTCGCAGGCGTAGATGTTGCCGGCACCGACCACGATGGCCCCGCCGAGCAGGGCCTGCTTGATCGCGATGCGGCGACCTTGCAAGGCGCCGTGCAGGTGTGCGCCCGTGAACGCCGGGTCGAAAGGTTCGAGGCCAAGACTGGCGAGGAGCTTCGCGGCCGGTCCGTCGTCGATTGCCGGTGACCAAACCACCGCACCGAAGCGCCGTGGGTCGGTCAGGCGCAAGGTACCGCGTCGGGTGACAAGGTCGAAGTGGTCGTGAGGGCCGTGCAGGCCCGGCGACGCGTCGAAGGCCAGCGAGCCCGACATGCCGAGGTGCATCAGCAGGCCGCCGCGCTCGAGGGCCATCCACAAATACTTACCGCGTCGCGTGACCTCGCCCACCGCCTGAGACACCAGCGTTTCGGGTTCGCACCCGAGCGGCCAGCGCAATGGTTTGCCGACACGCACCGCGTCGATGCGGGCGCCGCGGATGCGGTCCGCGAAGCTTTGCCGCGTGACCTCGACTTCGGGGAGTTCGGGCATGGCGAGAATTATCCGGCGGCAGTTGACACGCACCTCGGCCACCTAGAATCAATCCATGCTTAAGGAGTGATTCGATGCCGACTTTTCCTCTTCGATCTGGACGAGTGATCGCGCCGCCCAAAGTCTCGGCGCTGACGGTCTCACTGCTGCTCGCTGCAGGTGCATGGGCGCAAGAAGCGCCTCCGGTCACCCGCATCGCGCCTGAGCAAATCGTCAATTCAGAACTCAACGCGCCGCTGTTTCAGCAGTTGCTGATCGGCGAGATCGAGGTACGCGCGGGCGATCTCGGCACCGGCTATCAGTTGATGCTCGATGCGGCGCGCCGCACGAAAAACGAGCAGCTCTTCAAACGCGCGACCGACATCGCACTGCAGGGACGCGCTGGCGATGAAGCGCTCGCCGCCGTCAAGGCTTGGCGGCTGGCGTTGCCCGAATCGATGGAGGCGCTGCGCTACCAGGTTCAGTTGCTGGTGCAACTCAACCGCGCGCCCGAGGCCGCCGAGCCCTTGCAGGCCCTGCTCAAGCTGACACCGGTCGACCAGCGGGTGCTGCTGATCGGTGCGCTGCCGCGCTTCTTCGCGCGCAGCAACGATCGTGGACAGGCCGCGCAAGTGATCGAACAGGTGCTGCTGCCTTATGCCGACGCGCCCGACACGCGGACGGCCGCACGGGTGAGCATCGGCCGCGGCTGGCTGGGTGCGATCAATGGCGAGAAGGCCCTGGCGCTGGCGCAAAGCGCCCACGAGACCGACCGCACTGCCGAAGGGCCGGCGGGTCTGGCCCTCGAGATGCTGCCCGGTGCGCCGGCCGCCGAAGCAATCGTCAAAGACCACCTGAGCGCCAAGCCCGACAGCAACGCCGTGCGCCTGATTTACGTGCGCACGCTTCTGGCCTCTCAGCGGCTGCCAGAGGCGACCAGCCAACTTGAAACCTTGACTCGCAACGCGCCGACGCTGCCACAAGCGTGGCTCACGCTCGGCGCGTTGCACGTGCAGTTGCGCGAGGCTGCGGCGGCCAACACGGCGCTGTTGAAGTACATCGAGCTGGTGCAGGCATCGGACCTGCCGGCGACCGACACACTGGCCACTAACGACGAAGACGAGGCGCCGCCGGCATCGAGAGACGATGCGTTGGCGCGCGGCTATCTGCTGTTGTCGCTAGCGGCCGACCAGCAAAACGACTTCAAGGCGGCCGACGCTTGGCTGGCCAAGATCGACAACCCGAAACGCGCGCTCGAAGTGCAGGCGCGTCGCGCGTCGCTGCTCGCCCGCGACGGCAAAGTCAAAGAAGCGCGTGAGCTGATCCGCCGCGTGCCCGAGAAGACCCCCGAAGACGCTCGTGCGAAGGTGCTCGCCGAGGCCCAAGTGCTGCGCGATGCCAAGCTGTGGCGCGATGCGAACGATGTGCTGGCGCAAGCCAACAAAAAGTACCCGGACGACGTCGACCTCATTTACGAGCAGTCGATGATGGCCGAAAAGCTCAACCGCCTGGCCGACATGGAGCGCCTGCTGCGTCGCGTGATCGAACTCAAGCCCGACTATGGTCAGGCTTACAACGCGCTCGGTTATTCGCTGGCCGAACGCAACATGCGTCTGCCGGAGGCGCGCACGCTGATCAAAAAGGCGCTGGAGTTGAACCCCGGCGAGCCCTCGATCACCGACAGCCTGGGATGGGTCGAGTACCGCCTCGGCAACAAGCCCGAAGCCGTGCGCCTGCTGCGCGAGGCCTACCGCGGCCAACCCGATGCCGAAATCGCGGCCCACCTCGGCGAGGTGCTGTGGGCGAGCGGACAGAGCGACGAAGCGCGGCAGGTATGGCGCGAAGCGCGCAAGCGCGATGCCCGCAACGACGTGCTCCGAGAAACGCTCGCGCGACTGCGCGTCGATTTGTGAATTGGCCGGCGCGCGAGTCGGCGTCTCTCTTGGCGTCGATCGCAGCGCTCCTGCTGGCGGCTTGCACCTCGATTCCGCAAAGCGCACTGCCGCCCGAAGGTGAAACGCTGGCTGGCCGGCTAGCTGTGAAGGTCGAAGCATCCGACGGCGTCGCCGCCCGCTCCGAAACCGCGGCCTTCGAGTTGCAAGGCAGCGCCGAGGCGGGGCGACTGAATCTCGCAACCCCTCTTGGCAGCGTGATTGCCCAGGCACGCTGGGATGCGGGCATGGTCGCGCTGGTCACGCCCCAGGGCGAGCGCCGGTTTGCCGATCTCGATGCACTGACCCAAGAGGTACTCGGTGAAAGCGTGCCGGTGACCGCGCTCTTCGATTGGTTGCGCGGACGGCCGTGGCCTGGCGCGCCGAGTCAAGTCAACACCGTGCCCCCCGGATTTGCGCAGCTCGGCTGGGCCGTCGACCTGACCCGGCTCAGCGAGGGCTGGGTCACGGCGCGCCGCGAGCGCGCCCCCGCTGTTACCGTGCGAGCCAAACTCGACGCGTCATGAAAGCGCTGTTCGATGTCGCCGCGCCCGCGAAGCTCAACCTGTTCTTGCACGTGGTCGGCAAGCGCGACGATGGCTACCACCTGCTGCAATCGCTCTTCGTGCTGATCGACTGGTGCGACACGCTGCATTTCGAGCTTCGCAGCGACGGTGCCCTTGCCCGTCACGACCTGACCGCCGCGCTGCCCGCCGACGACCTGTGCCTGCGCGCCGCGCGCCTTCTGCAGCATGAGAGCGGCACGCCCCTGGGCGCCGACATCTCGATCGACAAGCAACTTCCCAGCGGCGCCGGCCTGGGAGGCGGCAGCTCCGATGCCGCGACCACGCTCCTGGCGCTCAACCGGCTGTGGGGGCTGCGGTGGCCCCGAGATCGCCTGCTTGCTCTCGGTCTGCGCCTGGGTGCAGACGTTCCCTTTTTCATCGGCACGCGCAACGCCATTGCCGAAGGCATCGGAGATCGTTTGACACCGGTCGAGGTCGCATCACAATGGCTGGCCGTCGTGAAACCACCTGAAAGCATCGAAACCAGTGTCATTTTTGCCAGCTCGTTGCTGGTCTGCAATACCGCGCCTGCTACACTCGAAAGCTTCGCTGCAAACGCTTGCCAGGCGGTTCTCCAACCCGGTTTCGGGCAGAACGACCTGCAGGCGGCAGCGGAGGCAGAATGCGCGCAAGTGGGTCAGGCGGGGTCGATATTGCAAGCGCAATTCGGCAACAGCCGGATGACGGGATCGGGCAGTGCGGTGTTTGCGCGAGCAGGCTGCGCGCCTGTCCCCACGGCAGAAATGCCGCCACTAGCGTTGGGTTGGGTCGGCAAAATGTGCCGCAGCCTCACTGACCATCCGCTCGCCGGGTGGGCTGCAGACTGAACGGTTGCGGTTGGGCGTCGCAAGACGATCGACCTGTGTAGGGGAGTCGCCAAGTTGGTTAAGGCATCGGATTTTGATTCCGACATGCGAAGGTTCGAATCCTTCTTCCCCTGCCAAAGTTTCTGATCCCGGACTGGCCGGGTTCTCGTGGTTCCCGGCGGGCCCCTCGGGCGCACTGCCGGCCTGATTCGGAAGCCTGTTTTGCGATCCCCCAGCGCCGTCGGAGAGAACAACGTGCTGTTCAACACTTTGCTGTTTACCGGGAATGCAAACCCCGCCCTCGCCCAAGAGATCGCCACCCATCTCGGCGTCGAACTCGGCAAAGCGCGCGTCGGCCGCTTCTCTGACGGCGAGGTCGACTGCGAGATTCAGCAAAACGTTCGTGCCCGCGACATCTTCGTGGTGCAGCCGACCTGCGCGCCGACCAATGAGAACCTGATGGAACTCTGCATCATGGTCGACGCATTGCGGCGGGCCTCGGCACGGCGCGTCACAGCGGTGATTCCGTATTTTGGCTACGCCCGCCAAGACCGCCGACCACGCTCGACCCGGGTGCCGATCAGCGCCAAGGTCGTCGCCAACATGCTCGAGGCTGTGGGCGTCGAGCGGCTGCTCACGATGGACCTGCACGCCGACCAGATCCAGGGCTTTTTCAATATTCCGGTCGACAACATCTACGCCTCGCCGGTGCTGCTCTCCGACCTGCAGAGCAAGCGTTACGACGACCTCGTGGTGGTCTCGCCGGACGTCGGCGGCGTGGTGCGCGCAAGAGCGTTGGCCAAGCAACTCAATTGCGATCTGGCAATCATCGACAAACGGCGGCCAAAGGCCAACGTGTCGGAGGTGATGAACGTAATCGGCGAGATCGACGGTCGCACGTGCGTGATCATGGACGACATGACCGACACGGCCGGCACGCTGGTCAAGGCCGCCGAAGTGCTGAAAGAGCGCGGTGCCAAACGGGTCTACGCCTACTGCACCCACGCCGTCTTTTCGGGCCCGGCGCTCGAACGCATCAAGAACTCGCAGCTTGACGAGGTGGTCATTACCAACACGATCCCGCAAAACGAGGACGTGACCAACTGCCCGAAAGTGCGGCAGCTGTCGGTGGCCTTCTTGTTCGCTGAAACGATTCGCCGGATTTCCGATGGCGAATCGGTCACCTCACTTTTTGCCGAACAAAACTCGAATGTTTAGAACACGTGGGCGCGGCGCTTCGGCACCGTGCCTCTTGTCGCAAGGCTCGTCGGCCTTGCGTTCACGAAGAGCCTGGTCGCGGGCCTTCACACTTTGGAGCTTCACATGAAATTCACCGCTTATGAGCGCACGTTGCAGGGGACCGGAGCGAGCCGCCGCCTGCGCCTTGCGCAAAAGGTTCCCGGCATCGTCTACGGTGCGGGCGCGCCCTCGATGATCGAACTCGATCACAACGCCCTGTTCTTCGCACTGAAGAAAGAAGCGTTTCACTCGTCGATCCTCGAGATGGATCTGGCTGGCAAGAGCGAGCAGGTCTTGCTGCGCGACTACCAGATGCATCCGTTTCGTCCGATCGTTCTTCACATCGACTTTCAACGTGTCGACGCGACGACCAAGGTGGTCAAGAAAGTGCCGCTGCACTTCATCAACGAAGAGAACTCGCCGGCCGTCAAGACCGATGCGTCCATCGTGAACCACGTCGCAAACGAGTTGCGCATCTCGTGTCTTGCATCGCAGCTGCCTGAGTTTTTGACGATCGATCTGGGTGAGCTGACCAAGGGCCAGACCCTGCACGTCAACGACATCAAGCTGCCCGCTGGCATCAAGGTGATGACCCAGGGCAAGCCGAACCCGGTGATCGTCTCGGTGGTGGCCCAAGCTGCCGAAGAAGAGGTGGTGGCACCCGTTGTCGTCGCCGCACCGGCCGACAAAACCAAGGCCAAGAAGACCGAAAAGCAGAACAAGAAGTAAACCGAGGGCACCCGCAAGGGTGATGTGAGGCCCCGCCAAGGCGGGGCTTTTTTTCGCCCGTGCGACTCTGATAATTCAGTCCATGATTCGACTCCTTGTAGGGCTCGGCAACCCCGGCCCCGAATACGAAGAAACGCGGCACAACGCCGGGTTCTGGTTCATCGACGCGGTGGCCCGCGAGTTGAAGACCAGCCTCGCACCGGAACGCAGCTACTTCGGCCTGGTGGCCCGAATTAACCTGCGTGAGGGCCCGGTGTGGCTGCTCGAGCCTCTGACGTTTATGAACCTCTCGGGCAAGTCGGTCGGTGCTTTGGCGCGCTTCTTCAAGATTGCCCCGAACGAGATCCTGGTCGCTCACGATGAACTCGATCTGCTGCCCGGTCAGGTCAAGATGAAGTTCGCTGGCAGCCCCGCCGGCCACAACGGCTTGAAAGACATTCAGGCCCAGCTCGGCAGTGCCGATTTCTGGCGCCTGCGGCTCGGCATCGGTCACCCGGGCATCAAGGCCGAGGTCGCCAACTACGTGCTGCGCAAACCGATGGCAGAGCACCGCGAGGCGATCGACAAGAGCATCGAACAAGGCATCTCCGCGCTCACCTTGATGCTCGAAGGCGATATGGAACGCGCGCTGATGAAGGTGCATGCGAAGCCACCGCGACCGAAGCCGCCGAAACCGCCGACCCCTTCTGATGTCGAACCTCCCGAGGACTTGAAATGAAAACCTGGATCGCCTTGGCCTTCTTGATTGCCGCCGTGAGCCCGCATGCGTCGGCGGGGTCGGTCTACCGCTGCGGCAACGTGTATTCGCAAAGCCCGTGCGCTGCGGCGCAGACGGTCGAGGTCGGCGACGCACGCAGCACGGCGCAGCAGACCGAGGCGCGCCGAGTGGCTGACGACGAACGGCGATTGGCCAACGATATGCGGCGCGAGCGCCTCGAAGACCAGCGGGTTGCCCGCTCGGTCGGGGCCGCGAGCCTCAGCGGCCAGCCGCCGACCGTGAAGCCGGTAGTGGCTGCGAGTGCGCACCAAAAAAAGAAGAGGGCAAGCACCAAGGCAGTGGCCACGACCGACTTTGTCGTATTCGACCCCGGCTCGCGCAAGCGGCGCGCGCGCGGCCGAAAGGCTCGCTAGCGATCAGCCGCCTTCATCCGCGATGGCGGCCGCAGCTTGCAAGCGACGGTATTTCTGCCACAAGGTCTCATTCGACTCGACGTGCGCCGGGTTGATCGGAATGCAGTCGACTGGACAAACTTGCACGCACTGCGGCTCATCGAAATGGCCGACGCATTCGGTGCATTTGGCTGGGTCGATCTGGTAGAAGTCGACGCCCATCGAGATCGCCTGGTTAGGGCACTCGGGCTCGCAGACATCGCAGTTGATGCATTCGTCGGTGATGAGCAATGCCATCGGGGAACTTTCAGACGTCAGTCGACTTCACCCGCTGGTGCAGCTGGCTGAGCACCGAGGGTGACACGAACTTGGAGACATCACCGCCGAGCGTGGCAATCTCGCGCACGAAGGTTCCCGAGACGAACTGGTAGCGGTCGCCTGGCGTCAAGAACACGGTCTCGACCTCGGGCATCAATTGGCGGTTCATGCCGGCCATTTGAAACTCGTATTCGAAGTCGCTGACGGCGCGCAGGCCGCGCACAACGACCTTCGCACCGTTGCCGACGACGAAGTCGCGAAGCAACCCGCGAAACGCCATGACCTCGACATTCGGATACTGGGCTGCGAGTTCGGTTGCGATGTCGAGCCGCTCGGCAATGGTGAACATCGTTCGTTTGTGGTGGCCCGCAGCCACCCCAACGATCAGCCGCTCGAACAGGCGACTGGCGCGCAGCATCAGGTCCTCGTGGCCCAGCGTCATCGGATCAAAGGTGCCCGGGTAGACGGCAGTGAGTTTGGTCACGGAGGTCAAATTGCGCTCCCGGCGTTAACTTTGACCGCAGTGTAGCCGTGCACCGTCATGGTGAATCGAGGCGCTGCAGCAGGTGAAAGAGCACCGCGCCCGCGCGGCCTTCGCGGTGCATGTGAAACCCGGCCGGCGCCACGATCGCCGCAGCCGCTTCGACATAGACGAAGCCCTGCGGCACGACCAGGCGCTGCGCGAGCGCAAGCGCGGGCGCCGCCAGCGGCGCATCGAACGGCGGGTCGATGAAGACGACCTCGAACGAGTCGGCCGCGCAGCGCGCCATCCATGCGAGCGCATCGACGTTTTCGATACGCAGCGCGGTTGCCGTCAATCGCTGCTTTGCCGCCTCGAGTGCTTGTGCAAGTCGGCGATCGCGCTCGATCAGCACGACCTGAGCAGCACCGCGCGAGGCCGCTTCGAAGCCGAGCGCACCCGAACCCGCGAAAGCATCGAGGCAGCGCCAGCCGGTGAGGTCGTGGCCGAGCCAGTTGAAGAGGGTCTCGCGGACTCGATCGGGTGTCGGTCGCAAACCGGGAAGGTCGGCAACAGTGAGCTTGCTGCGCTTCCATTGGCCGCCGATCAGGCGGACCTCGTGGCGCCGCACGGGGGCGATCATGAACGCACGGGAATGCCGTCGCGCGCGAGCAGCGCCTTCGCCTGACCGACCGTGAATTCGCCGTAGTGAAAAATGCTCGCGGCGAGCACCGCATCGGCGCCGCCGAGGCGAATGCCGTCCGACAGATGCTCGAGCGCGCCGACGCCGCCTGACGCGATCACCGGCACGCTCACGGCATCGCTGACCGCCCGCGTGAGCGCGAGGTCGAAGCCGCTTTTGGTGCCGTCGCGGTCCATGCTCGTCAGCAAGATTTCGCCGGCACCGTATTCCGCCATCCGCCGGGCCCACTCAATCGCATCGAGGCCGACGTTCTTGCGGCCGCCGTGGGTGTAGACGTCCCACCCCGAGCCGTCTGCGCGGCGCTTGGCGTCGATGGCGACGACGATGCACTGGGCACCGTATTTGTCACTGGCGGCCCGGATCAGTTCA
>JAYUWC010000020.1:0-7770 GCA_043753755.1 Rhizobacter sp. | reverse complement strand
CCATCGAAACCTTCGCGCGCGAGAACACGGCGCTCGACGAGTCGATCGGCGCCATTCGCACCGGCACGATGGTTCAGGCCCTCTTCGACCGCAACCCGGGCTCCGAGATGGGCTGGTTCTGGCGCCTTGGCGACTTGCCCGAGATGCCGCACGCCGGCCACCTCTCGCAACTGCTCGCGCAGCACGAGTTTCAAGAAGCTTTCAAGAATTACCGCGACCTGCGCTTTCTGGCAAAAAATCTCGACGATTGGCGCGACAACCTAATCGTGTTCGACGACATGCTCGCCACGCGCCGCAAGGCATTTGCCGAGCGGCTGCCGCAGGTGCGTGCCCGCGCCAGCGAGACCGGCTTGGATGCACTGCGCCAGCAGCGCGACGCGCTCGCCGCCGAGATCACGCGCGGCGAGAGCGATGCCGACGGCCGCGCCTTCGCCGATGCCAAACAGCTCGACCTGCTGGCCCGCGCCGAGCGGGTCAACGCACTGGTCGCGGGCAACGACCCCGAGCTGATTGCCGCACGCCCCCGGGCGCGCCTCGCGGCAGGCGCACTGACCTGGCAGCTGGCGCAGGGCTACACCGAGCGCCTGTGGGCCGTGAAAAAAAACCTGGCCGAGATCGACACGCAAATCACCGAAGCCCAGCGGCGCGATGCGGCGCTGGGTGAGGCGCAACTCAGCGAGCCCAGGCGCTTCGACGAATTCGGCCGGCGCATCGCTGCGCTCACGCCGCGGCTGGGCGTGATGATCCCGCGGGTGGCCGCCCTGACACGCGAGCAGCAACTGGCGGTGCAAGACATCGCGGTTGCCGAACTCTCGCGTCAGAAAGAGCGTCTTGCGGCCTACACGACCCAGGCCCGCTTTGCGCTGGCGCAGATGTACGACCGTGCGAATGCGGCGGGCGACAAAAAAAGCGGCGCAAAAGTCGACGCCAAAGACGGTGAAGCCAAGAACATCGACGCCAAAAACATCGACCCCAAGAAGGGCGAGGCCCAGCCCAGTGCGATCAACCCATCGCAACCGGAGAGCGATCTTGTTGCGGCCAGGCGCTAGTCCAGTGCCCTTACCGCGGCTCACGCTGCTGGCCGCGGCTTGCCTGCTCGCCGCTTGCGCCGGCCCTCGCGGCACGCCCGACAACGAGCCGACGCTGAAGACGCTTGCCGGGCGCAGCGTCGAGGTCGTCAAAGACCCGGGTGCTCGCACGAACCCGACGCGAGCGATCGCGGCCTACGAGAAGTTTCTCGACATCGCGCCTAAAGCACCGCAGCGCGCCGAAGCGATGCGCCGCCTCGGTGACCTCGAAATGGAAGCTGCCGACATTCGCAGCGCCGGCGCCGATACGCCCGCCGACCCCGACTACAAAGCGGCGATCAAGCGCTACCAGGACTTTCTGAAAACCTACCCCCAAGACCCGACCAACGACCGCGTTCTCTACCAACTCGCCCGCGCGCAAGAGCAGGGCGGTGACCTCGATACCGCGTTGAAGACACTCGACCGCCTGGTCACCGATTACCCGGCGACCCGCTACGCCGACGAAGCCCAATTTCGCCGCGGTGAATTACTGTTCACGGCACGCCAGTACCCGGCCGCCGAGCAGGCTTACCAAAAGGTTCTCGCCGCCGGCCCGGCCAACCCCTACCGTGACCGCGCGCTCTACATGAACGGCTGGTCGCAGTTCAAGCAAGGCCGGCTAGAAGACGGGCTGCGCTCGTTCTTCGGCGTGCTCGATGCGAAGGTCGCCAACCGCGCCGGTGAAGGCGGGCTCGAGACGCTGGAGGGCCTGACCCGCGCCGATCGGGAACTGGTCGAAGACACCTTTCGCGTTGCCAGCATTAGCCTGGCGAACACCCAAGGCACCGATGCGATCGCCGGCTACATCGACTCGCCGGCGCGCAAAAGTTATGAGTTTCGCGTGTACGAGCAATTGGGCGAGCTCTACGTGCGGCAAGAGCGCTACAAGGACGCGGCCGACACCTTCGGCGCCTTCGCGAGGCGCAACCCCCTGCATGTGCGGGCGCCGCAACTGCAGGCTCGTGTGATCGCCATCTACGAGAAGAACGGCTTCAGCACGCTGGCACTCGACGCGAAGAAAGAATACGTGAGCCGCTACGGCGCCGAGAGCGAGTTTCGACGCGCCAACCGCCAAGGCTGGGAGCGCGCGCAGCCGCTCGTCAAGACCCACCTGACCGAACTCGCACGCCACCACCACGCCGCCGCACAGAAGAGCCGCGAGACAGTGGACTATCAAGAGGCGGTGAGCTGGTATCGCGCCTGGCTCGCGTCGTTCCCGACGGATGCCGAGGCGGCACCCACCAATTTCTTGCTGGCCGAGTTGTTGTTCGAAGACAAACGTTTCGCGCCGGCAGCCGTCGAGTACGAGAAGACCGCCTACGGCTACCCGAAACACGCCAAGAGTGCCGACGCCGGCTATGCCGCACTGCTGGCCTACGCGCAGCAGCGCAAGGCCGCAGCGGCGGGCGAGCAGCCGGCGCTGCAGCGCGCGAGCGTGGCCAGCGCGATTCGTTTCGCCGACGCGTTCGGTGCCGACCCGCGCGCCGGCTCGGTGCTGGCAGATGCCGCCGAGACCTTGTTCGCACTCAACGACCTCGACGCCGCCGCGCCGATCGCGCAGCGCGTGCTCGACCTGAAGCCGCCGGCCGCAGACGCGCAGCGCCGCGTCGCCTGGACGGTGCTCGCGCACGGCGCGTTCGAGCGCGGTGCGTTCGCCAAATCGGAGTCGGCGTATGCCGAAGCGCTGAAGCTCGTGCCCGAGAAAGACGCCGCGCGCGTCGAGCTGGTCGAGCGCCAGGCTGCGGCCATCTACAAGCAGGGCGAGGCCGCCCGCACGGCCGGCAAGACAGCCGATGCGGTTGCCAACTTTCAGCGCGTCGCGACCGTCGCGCCGCAATCGACCGTTCGCGCCACCGCGCAATACGACGCCGCCGCCGCGCAAATCGCAATGAAAGATTGGGACGGCGCGATCCGCACGCTCGAAGACTTTCGCCAGCGCTTTCCGAAGCACCCGCTGCAGCCCGAGGTGGGCTCGAAACTCGCAGTGGCCTATCTCGAAAAAGGCCAGTGGGCCGGTGCCGCCGGCGAATTCGAGCGTGTGGCCGGCAGCAACCCCGACCCGAAGATCGCACGCGATGCGCTGTGGCAGGCCGCCGAGTTGTACGAGAAAGCCGGCTCGCGCGAGGCGGCCGCCAAGGCTTACGAGCGCTACCTCACCCAGAACCCGCAACCGCTAGAGCCGGCGCTCGAAGCCCGTGCGCGTCTGCTGAAAATGGCCAAGGCCGACGGCAACACGGCACGTGAAGCGTCGTTGACGCGCGAGATTTTTCAGGCCGACCTGAACGGCGGCACGGCCCGCACCACGCGCACGCGCTACCTCGGCGCCACGGCAGCGCTCGCGCTCGCCGAGCCGGTGGCGGCGAGCTACCGGCAGGTGGCACTCGTCGAGCCGTTGCAGAAGCAGCTCAAGTTGAAAAAATCCAAGATGGAAGAGGCATTAAAAGCCTATGAGCTGGCCGCGAATTACGGCGTAGCAGACGTGACGACTGCCGCCACCTACCGCATCGCCAGCGTCTACCGCGATTTCGGCAAGGCGTTGATGACGTCCGAGCGGCCCAAGAAGCTTTCGAAGGCCGAGCTCGAGCAATACAACGTGCTGCTGGAAGAGCAAGCCTTCCCGTTCGAAGAAAAGGCGACCGAACTGCACGAGGTCAACACGCGCCGCACGGTCGAGGGCATCTACGACCCGTGGGTCAAGGCTAGCTTCAACGCGCTGCGCGAGTTGCGGCCGGTGCGCTACGGCAAGGTCGAGCGCAGCGAAGGGGTGGTCGATGCGATTCGTTGAACTCCGCATGCGTTGCCTGACCGGCGTTGCCTCGTTCGCATCGGTGTTTGCGATCGGCGGCTGCGCTTCGGTCGGTGAGCCGCTGAAGGCAATGCAGCAAAGCCTCTCGTCGACCGTGAGCAACGCGGCGGCGGCGGTGACTGCGCCAGCCAAAGAAGCACCCGTCGCACCGGCCACGCAGCGGGCGTTCGACGACGCAGCGCGCGCCTTGCGCGCCGGGCGCGTCGACGAGGCAGAACGTGGCTTCAAGGCGATCGCTCAAGCCAACCCCGAGCTCGGCGGCCCGCACGCCAACCTCGGCCTGATCTACCGCCAGGCCGGCAAGCTGCCCGAGGCGGCTGCCGAGTTCGAACAAGCCGCCAAGTTGAACCCGCGGCAGCCGCTCTACTTCAACCAGCTCGGCGTCAGCTACCGCCAGCAAGGCCGTTTCGACAAGGCGCGCGAAGCCTACGAACGCGCGATCGCGCTCGATGACAAATACGCCGCGCCGCTACTCAACCTCGGCATCCTCAACGATCTCTATCTGGGTGATGCGCCCAAGGCACTCGACCTCTACGCACGCTATCTGGCGCTCTCGCCCGAGGGCGATGCAGTGGTCGCCAAGTGGGTCGCCGAGCTGAAGAACCGCAAGCCGGCGACTGTCGCCACCTCGAAGAAGGAGAAGGCATGACGCCGATCCGCATCACCCGTCCCGTCGCCTTGCTCGCCGCCTTGCTCGCGGCCGCGGCCGCAGTGCCGGCGTTCGCGCAAGACCGCGCCGACATCGATCGCACCCAGATCATCGGTAACCGCGAGTTGCCGAAGGTGCTCTACATCGTGCCGTGGAAGAAGCCGGTGCCCGGCGAGCTCTCGGGCAAGCCATTGGTGAGCGTGCTCGACGAGGCCCTGGCCCCGGTCGACCGCGATGTGTTCCGCCGCCAGGTGCAGTACGACGCGCAGACGCAAGCCCAAGCGCAGGCCAAGACACCACCTGCCGCCGCCAAGTAATTCATTCGCAAGAACCCTTTTTCAGATTCCACCGGAGATGACCCCATGAATGCCCTCAGCACTGCCATCAAATTTTTCCAGGACTGCGGCCTGTTCATCTACCCGAGCATCCTCATCATGGCGCTCGGCGTCACGATCGCAATCGAGCGCTTTATCTTCTTGAGCAAAGCCCGCAACCAGAACCGCAAGGTTTGGGCACAGGTGCTGCCGATGCTGCAAAAGGGCCAGTTCAAGGACGTGCAAGGCGTGACCGCCAACTCCGACGCCGCCATCGGCAAGATCGTCAACAACGGCCTGGTGCGCATGCACAGCCCCGGCCGCCGCGAAGACCTCGATGCGGCGATGGAAGAAGGCATGATGGAGATCGTGCCGCGCCTCGAAAAGCGCACCCACTACATCGCGACCTTCGCCAACGTGATCACGCTGGTCGGTTTGCTCGGCACCATCATCGGCCTCATCAAGGGCTTCACGGCGGTGGCGCAGGTCAACCCGGCCGAGAAGGCCGAGCTGCTTTCGGCCTCGATCTCGATCGCGATGAACAACACTGCCTTTGCGCTGATGGTGGCGATACCGTTCCTGTTGATCCATTCGTTCCTGCAGGCCCAGACCAGCGAGATCGTCGACGGGCTCGAAGCCGCCAAGATCAGCTTCTTGAACCTCGTGCAGCGCATCCGCGCGGAGCAGGCAGCTGCAACCCCGGCGCGCTGAATCACCATGCGCGTCCGACGCCTTCGCAAACAGGCGGCCCACCTCGAGATCACCGCGTTCATCAATTTGATCGTGGTGCTGGTGCCCTTCTTGCTCTCGACCGCAGTGTTCACGCGCTTGTCGGTGATCGACCTCTCCTTGCCCGCACAGGCTGGCGAAAAGCTTGAGAAGCTGACCGCCAACAACCTGCAGCTCGAGATCGTCGTGCGGCCCGAAGCACTCGAGGTCGGCGACCGCATCGGCGGGCTGATCCAGCGCATCCCGGCGACCGCTACCGGCCCCGACCTGAAAGCATTGCAAACGCTGGTGCAGCAGATCAAGACCAAGTTTCCCGACAAGACCGACGCGACCGTGCTCGCTGAACCCGACACCTCCTACGACACGCTGGTGCAGGTGATGGATGCGGTGCGCGCCGGGCGGGTGGCGCAAGGTGCGACTGTGGTCAAGGCTGAGCTCTTCCCCAACATCTCGATCGGCGACGCCCCGCTGATCGCGAAGAAGTGAGGTCACCATGAAGCTGACGCCGCTGCAAAGGCGCGCCGAGCGCAAGAGCCGCAACCAGAACATGGTCGACATGAATCTGGTGTCGCTGATCGACGTGTTCACGATCCTGATCTTCTTCTTGCTCAGCAACTCGGGCGGCGTCGAAACGCTGCCGAGCCCGAAGGCGGTGCAATTGCCCGAGTCGGTTGCCGAGATGAGCCCGCGCGACACGGTGGTCGTGGTCGTGAGCGCCACTGAAATCATCGTCGACGGTCGCAAGGTCGCGAACGTGGCCGACGTGCTCGGCTCGGCCGATGACCTCATCGCGCCACTGAAGGCCGAGCTCGACCTGCAGGCCAACCGCCCGGTGGTGCGCGCCGAAAACGCGGCCACCGCCAAGCGCTTGACGATCATGGGCGACAAAGACATTCCGTACCGGCTGCTGCGCAAGATCATGGTGACCAGCGCCCGGGCCAACTTCAGCGATGTGTCGTTCGCAGTGCGGCAGAGGCTGGACGCATGAGCCGCCGGGCCGCCCCAAGGGCGAATGCCGAAGTGCGCAGTACGGAGGTTTTCCAATGAGTTCTGCTGCCATGTCGAAGGCGATGTCGATGCCGATGCGGCGCATGCCCAAGGTGGTGGCACCGGTGTCGTTTCGCACCTCGGTGCTGCCGTGGGCGATCGCGCCCGATGACGATCGCCGCTTCAAACGGATCGCCGGGCGGGTGCTGATCACCGCAGCGATTTTGTGCATCGCCCTGCCCTGGTTGCCGGTGCTCAAACTCGATCGCACGCAGCCGCAGGAGCTGCCGCCGCGACTGGCGAAACTGATCCTCGACAAAGAACTCGCGCCACCGCCCGCCCCCAAACCGAAGGCCGAGTTGCCCAAGGCACCTCTGGTCGCGCAGCGCGAGGTCGAGTCGACCCGGCCCGACCCGGTCAAGGCCGCACCGCGCAAGGCCGAGGCACCCGCCAAGGTCGCGTTGAACAAAGAAGCGCTGGTGCCCGAGGCGCGCGTGCCGGTGCCGAACAAGCCGCCGGGCGAGGTCGACGCGGTGCGGCGCCGGGTCGCAGGCATCGGCTTGCTCGCTTCGAAAGACGACCTCGCCGAGTTGCACGGTGCGCCAGTCGCGGTGCAACTCGCGCCGGTCAAGCAAGGGCCGGGCGTGGGCGCCGGAGTCGGCGTGGGCGTCGGTGCGGGCACTGAGGCCGGCGTGCCGACCCGCGCACTCATCACCTCGAACGCGACCGGCGGCAGCGGCGGCATCAACACCGCGAGCTACAGCCGCAACACCGGTGGCGGCGGCCTCGCGGGCCGATCGACCACACTGGTTGAAAGTGCTGCCGGTGGTGGTGGCGGCGGTGGTGCAGGCGGTGGTGGTGCGCGGGGCCGGGGCGACGGCAACGGCAGCGGCTACGGCGGCGCCGGGGGGAACGGCACAGGGAATGGCACGGGCAATGGCGGTGCGGGCGGCAGCATGCAGCGCGGCGGCAGCGGCCGGGCGGCGCGTTCGATCGAAGACGTGAAACTGGTCTTCGAACGCAACAAGGGCGCGATCTACGCGATCTACAACCGCGCCTTGCGTGACGATCCCGGCCTGCAAGGCAAGGTGGTGCTGAAGCTGACGATCGCACCGTCGGGCAGCGTCGAGTGCCGGATCGAATCGAGCGAACTCAAAGTGCCCGAACTCGAAGCCAAGCTGCTCGCGCGTATCCGCCAGTTCGACTTCGGCGCCAAAG
>JAYUWC010000019.1:0-7775 GCA_043753755.1 Rhizobacter sp. | reverse complement strand
TCGACCGCAAAGACCGCAGTCGCAGCATCGCCGAAATGGCCGTGCCGCTGCGTGAGCGCCTGGCCCGCGTGCCCGGCATCACCATCACCAACATCGGCACCACCGACCTCGGCGGCGGCAAGAGCCTGCAGTTCTCGGTGCAGGGACCTGACCTCGCCGAGCTCGAGCGGCTCTCGCGCACCATCACACCCAAGCTGCGGGCGATCAACGGCTTGATCGACCTCGACAGCACGCTCAAGCCCGACAAGCCGACGGTCGCGATCGCCGTGAAGCGCGATGCTGCCTCCGACGTCGGCCTCAACGTCAACATGCTCGCCACCAGCCTGCGCACCATGATCGCCGGCAGCACGGTCGGCAACTGGCGTGCGCCCGACGGCGAGAACTACGACGTCAACGTGCGCGTCAGCCCGCAAAGCCGCGTGGCCATCGACGACCTGCAGCGCATGCCGATCAATGTGAGCGCCGCGGCCGACGGCTCGGCGCGCTCGGTGCGGCTTTCGCAGGTGGCCGATGTCTCGCCCTCGACCGGCCCGAACCAGATCAACCGCCGCGACCTCAACCGCGAAATCAACTTCGACGCCAACGCGATGGGGCGCAGTTCGGGCGATGTCTCGACCGACATCAAGGCCGCGCTCGACGGCATGGCCTGGCCGCCCGGCTACCGCTACAGCTTCGGCGGATCGACCAAGAACATGACCGAGTCGTTCCAGTACGCGGTCGGTGCGCTGGCGCTGGCGATCGTCTTCATCTACATGATTCTGGCGAGCCAGTTCAAGAGCTTTCTGCAGCCGCTCGCGCTGATGAGTGCCTTGCCGCTCACCTTGATCGGTGTGGTGCTCACGCTGCTCGTGTTTCGCTCGACGCTCAACATGTTCAGCATCATCGGGGTGGTGATGCTGATGGGGCTGGTGACCAAGAACGCGATTTTGCTGATCGACTTTGCGATCCGCTCGCGCGCCGGCGAGCATGGCGAGCCGCCGCGCGAGCGCGAAGCCGCGCTGCTGCACGCCGCGCAGGTGCGCTTGCGCCCGATCTTGATGACCACGCTCGCGATGGTCTTCGGCATGGTGCCACTGGCGTTCGCGCTATCCGAAGGCTCGGAGCAGCGCGCGCCGATGGGCCAGGCAGTGATCGGCGGCGTGATCACTTCTTCGCTGTTGACGCTGGTGGTCGTGCCGGTTATCTACTGCTACCTCGACGACTTGGCGGCGTGGGCGAAGCGGCGGTTCGGCGGGCGACCCGTAACCGACGCAGCGGCACCGGCCATCGCCACGAAATAAAATCGCCGGCTCGCTTTTCGCACCTCACTCACCACCGAACTCCATGAACATCGAACAAGCCCGCTTCAACATGATCGAGCAGCAGATCCGCCCCTGGGACGTGCTCGACCTCGGCGTATTGGCGCTGCTGGCGATCGTCAAGCGCGAAGATTTCGTGCCCGCGACCCACCGCGCGCTCGCCTTCGTCGACACCGAGGTGCCGCTGCCCGGAGGGCAATGCATGCTGGCGCCCAAGGTCGAGGCGCGCATCCTCCAGGAGCTGGCGGTGCACAAGCACGAGCGCGTGCTCGAAATCGGCGCTGGCTCCGGCCACATGGCCGCGCTGCTCGCACACAAGGCGCAACACGTGACCACGCTCGAGATCGACTCCGAACTCGCCGCCTTTGCCAGCGACAACCTGAAGCGCGCCGGCGTGATGAACGTGAGCGTGGTGCAGGCCAACGGGGCGAATACGGCCCCGAGCGACGGCCCGTTCGACGTGATCGTGCTGTCGGGCTCGGTCGCCGAAGTGCCCGAGACCTTGCTCGCGCAACTCAAGGTCGGCGGCCGGCTGGTGGCGATCGTCGGCGCCGAGCCGGTGATGCGCGCACTGCTGGTCACCCGCACCGGCGAGCAGGGCCTGGAGCGCACGGTACTGTTCGACACGGTCGCCCAGCGCCTCAGCGGCTTTACCGAGCCGACGCGATTCCGCTTTTGATGAAGCAGCTCGGCGGCCCCGACCTGCTGGCGCTGTGCGCCGAGGCCAGCGGCTGCAAACCGCTGCTGCTCGACGTGCGCGAACCCTGGGAGTTCGCGCTGGCCGCGATCAAGATTCGAGGTGTGGAGACTTGCTCGATGCCGATGGGCAACGTGCCGGCCCGGCTGGCCGAGCTCGATCCGGCGCAGCCGGTCGTCTGCATTTGTCATCACGGCGTGCGCAGTGCGCAAGTCGTCGCATTTCTCGAGCGCCAGGGCTTCGATGCGGCCTATAACCTCGCGGGCGGTATCGACGCGTGGTCGCAGCAGGTCGACCCGCAGGTTCCGCGCTACTGAACACCACACACCATTCAGGTTGGAGAGTTTTTCTCATGTCGTCAAAGCACCGTTCACCTCCGCTGCGCCTGCGCGCGCTCGCTGCCTCACTGCTTGCCGCCGGAGCCGGCCTCTCCGCCCCCATCGCACAAGCGCAAAGCCTGCAAGAGCTCTACCTGGCCGCGCACGGCTACGACTCGAGCTACCTGTCGACCCGCGCCAATCTCGATGCAGCGCAGTTGCGCTACGACCAGGCGCGTGGTCTGCGGCTGCCGCAGATCGGCCTGGGGGTGAGCGCCGGCCGGCAACTCAGCAGCACGCCCGAGGCCAACACCCAGACCGCCAACACCAGCAGCGCCTCGGCCACGCTCACTGGCTCACAAACACTTTTCAACCGGGCGAACGATGCCGCGATCGAACAGGCATCGAAGGCGATCGAAGCTTTTCGCGCCGATCTGGAATCGGCCGAGCAAGACCTCATCTTGCGTGTCTCGCAGGCGTACTTCGACGTGCTCGCTGCGCAGGACAACCTGGCCACGGCGCGCGCCAGCCTTGCCGCCATCTCCGAGCAGGTGGCCTCGGCCAAGCGCAGCTTCGAGGTCGGCACTGCCACGATCACCGACACCCGCGAGGCCCAGGCTCGATACGACCTCGCGCGCTTCACGCAGATCCAGGCCGAGAACGACCTCACCACCAAGCGAATCCAGCTCGACCAGACGGTCGGCCGCGCCGACATCGCACCGAAGCAGCTCGCGGTACCGATCGCGCTGCCCGCGCTCTCGCCGGCCAACGTCGACGACTGGGTGAGCCGCGCCGATGCCGAACACCCACAGGTCCGCAAGGCCCGCACCGCGCTCGAGATCGCCCGGCTCGACACCACCAAGGCACGCGCCGGCAACCTGCCGACCGTGGCGCTGAACGGCAGCTACGCGCGCGGTCGTGCCCACACGCAGGGCACGGTCGCGCCGGCGCTCGCGTTCGGCTACAACACACCGACCACCTCCAGCCAGATCGGCGTCACGCTCAATTTGCCGTTGTTCGCCGGCTACCAAATTCAAAACCGAATCAAAGAAACGCTGGTGCTCGAAGACAAGTCGCAAAACGACGTCGAAACCGCGCGTCGCGCCGTTGCACAGCTCACACGTCAGCTGTACTACGGCGTCGGCTCTTTTGCCGCGCAGGTCGGCGCGCTCGAAGCCGCCGAGTCGTCGAGCAAGCTCGCGCTCGAGGCCACGCAGCTCGGCTTCAAGGTCGGCGTGCGCGTGAACATCGATGTGCTCAACGCGCAGGCCCAGCTCTTCACGACGCAGGCCCAACTCGCCAAGGCGCGTTATGACACGATCATGGCCGGCCTTCGCTTGCGTCAGGCCTCGGGCCGCCTGACACTCGACGACGTGGCCTCGGTCAACGGTTTGCTGGTGCGCTGAAGCGCCCGTTGACACGGGGCTGACGCGGCGTTGACAGCCAGCTGATTCGGGGGTGCGTCGTGTCGGCACTCGACGAATGCCAACTCGAAGCGAGGTCACCGGTGTCCGCACGCAGCTGCTCGCGACGGGCTTGATCTATCGCTCTCTTGTCGAAGGTGCGCGGTGGTTCCGATCCAGCCACTTCAGCGTCTCGCCCGCGAAGGGCGAGACGGTTCTAGCAATTAAGCAGCTGAAAAAGTGAAGCAAAGGACGCCCAAAGCCGGCCCGCTTACGGTCTGCGTTCGAATAAAGAAGGAGTCGTGTCATGAGTGCAATTTCTGGCGTCACACCGCAAACGCTTGCATCACAGCCCGGCTACGTAGACCTTTCGAAGCTGCCGCAGCCGTTGCAAACGCCTGCTACAGCAAAAAAATTGGCTCAGGCGACGGGCAGCGAGCTGTTGTCGCCCGCGCAAGTGGAGCAGCGGAACTCTGGGCAACTTAGTAAGTACTCGGACAAGTCGGCTGGTCGAATTTTCATCACGGCGCGTGACCTTGAGAACGCCGGTTTCCTCGTCAGGAGAACTTCGGATTTAGACGTCGTAGCCAACAAAATTGGTCTGGGCCCAGGGCTAAGCATCCCGTCTGGTTCGATTGCCTCCGGACACGGTATCGAAAAGGTGATGTACAGCCTCGGCCGAAATGGTGAGGATCTGACATTCGCTTTACCTAACGGAAGCAAGTTGTCGTTTTACGCCTCGGATCAAGCCCGCGGCACGACAGACATTGTGGTGACAGACAAGGCCGGTAACACGACGACCTCAACGGTCAAGGCATCGCTGTTATTCGACACCAAAAGCCAATCCTTGCGCTTCATATCAGCCGCAGGCGATGGAAAATTCAGGATCTCGGATCTGCGGTCACAACTCGGGACTTCAAATCAGAAACTCCTAGCGGCCTTGCAGAATATCGGCGTTGCGAGCCAGCGCTAATCCTTCGCCTCACACAGCGGGCCACGTAGGTTAGCCCGGACCTGGGGCCACATCGAAATTGAACATGCCGGTCGCCTTGAGACGGCTGCCTAGTTGTACGGTAACGCGGCGAAAGATCCAACTTTAAGGAAACTTTTCATGGTGTCGTCTGTTGGCAATGGAGTTATTGCACCTGCATTTCGAACGACCCTACCTCCATTCGAGGAATTGTCGAAGACTGCGTCTCCTTTGCCGGAAGGAGTACCAAAGAGATCACCAAACTATATTCGACCTGATGGTGGGCGCCGCATGGCGGAAGGTTCTGCACCCACGCGTGCACCCACCGACGCAGAACTCAAACCTGACCGGCCAGCTCGAAAGAAAACAGAGATACAGATGCAAGTCGGTAACGATGGCCGAATCACTGGCACCCCTTTGGACCTGACGTCGAAGTTGCTCGTAAAAAATCAAGGAGTCTTCATCGGCGAAAAGCACTCTGATTCCATGGCGCGAGATTTCTTGCGCACCAACATGCCCTCGTTGAAGAGCCAAGGCGTCAAGGCAGTTTTCTTGGAATGTATCGAGAAAAAGAATCAAGGACTCATCAACGCTTTTTACGATGCCAAGACACCGGCAAATGAACAGAAAGCGCTAGCTCGTCTCGAGTCGGCTCTCGAAGCGACGTGGGGTCACGACCCAAAAGGTTATGTGGACCTTATCCAGTCAGCTAAGACTAATGGGGTACGGGTATTTGGTATCGATGAGCGTAACGGACCGTTTTCTGGCCGTGTGCCAGAAGATAACACGCGTGGATCGACGTGGCGCAATCAATTCTGGGCCAGGACCACGAACGAAGTTATGTCAAAGCAGTTCAATAATCGAGACAAGTTTGTTTTGCTCGGTGGCAATGCACACGCGGCGGGCAAACTGTCTTATGCGACCGTTCTTGAAGGGGATGGACAAAAAAGCGTTCCCACTTATGGCGCCGACTATGCGCTTCAGATTCCGTCGATTCGCTTCAATTCATCGCAAGATACAAAACTGCCACCTGGCAGCTATCCTACGAATAGAACGCCCTTCTCCCTCGCAGACGTTGATTACTACGTTATTGGAGAAGGTAGAGAGAGTAAGGGAATGATGAAACCGTCCGGCGGGGCGACGCCTTCCAAGTGACTGCGAAGCTCCCCTTGCTGTGTTTTCCACTCGCCCGAAGGAACGGTTTGCTGGTGCGCTGAAGAGCCTGTTGACACCGGGCTGACGCGGCGTTGACAGCCGGCTGATTCGGGGGCTTTCCCGCTGGTCGAAGGGGGCTGCAGCATCGATTCTCGACATGCAGAAACGTCGGCCTCACACAGGCTTGCGACGATTCTTCTGCACTCCGGGAGAGCTTCGATGTCAGCAGCAGATTCGCTTCAGGCAGCCATCGCGGCCCATCGGTTCGGCTTGGGCGCGGCCTCTCTGTCGACAGTCGGCAACGATCCGGCGTGCTGGCTCGAAAGCCAAATCGGCCCGGCCGACGCGGCCTGTGGCGAGGGTCTGCTAAACACATCGCAGGCGCTCGCCCACGTTGCCGCCGAACGCGCCGAACGACGCGACAAAAAAGCCATGCCGCCGGCCGAGACGAATGCCGCGAGCGGGGTGCCCGGCGACGCAGCGTTGCAGGCGCTCCGCCAACACTACCGCGAAGTGATCGCCGCCGACGCCCGCTCACGGCTGCTCACGGCAGCAACAACCCGGCGCCCGTTCGCCGAACGGCTGCAATGGTTCTGGGCCAACCACTTCACCGTCTCGCTCGCCAAAGGCACGACGCGCGGCCTCGTCGGCGCGTTCGAGCGCGATGCGGTCCGACCGAATATTGCGGGCTCGTTCGAGCAATTGCTGCTCGCCTCGACAACGCATCCGGCCATGTTGCGCTACCTTGACAACGTGCAATCTGCCGGGCCGAATTCAGCAATCGTCGCGCGGCTCGCGAGGCGCGGCAATCGCACCGACGAGAAAGCCCCGCGTGTCACCGGCCTCAATGAAAACCTGGCCCGCGAGGTGCTCGAGTTGCACACGCTGGGTGCCGACAGCGCGCGCGGCGCGAACCCCGTCTATACCCAGGCCGACGTGACCCAGTTCGCCCGTGTGCTGACTGGCTGGCGCGTCGGCTACCAAGAAAGCGACGACCGCCAGCGCTTCGACGCCGCGTGGCACGAGCCCGGCTCGAAGACTGTTGTCGGTCGCAGCTACGGCGAGGGCCCACAGGCACTGCGCGAGGTGCTGCACGACCTCGCGCACCATCCGGCCACGGCCCACTTCATCGCCACCAAATTGGCGCGGCATTTCGTCGCCGACGACCCGCCCGCCGCACTCGTCGACCGGCTCGCCGAGGTGTACCAGCGCAGCGACACGCAGCTCGCGCCGGTTTATCGCGCGCTGATCGCGAGCCCCGAGGCGTGGCGGCCGCAAGCTTTAAAGCTGAAGACGCCGGAGGAGTTCATCGTGTCGTCGGCACGCTTGCTGTCGATCGACTTGCGTTTCTTCGAGCGCGGCAACGCGCAAAGCGCGGCCGCTGTCGGCACACTCGGTCAACGCTTGCAGAGCGCGCCCTCGCCCGCCGGCTGGAGCGACCGCGCCGAGGACTGGCTCGGGCCCGACGCCGTCTGGAAGCGCATCGAGTGGGCCACCCGCACCGCCGACCGGCTCGGCGGCAACGTCGATGCTCGAAGCCTCGCGCTGCAAAGCCTGGGGCCGCTGCTCAGCACCGAGACCCGCACCCAACTCGACCGCGCAGCCGACGGCTCCCAGGCCCTCGCGTTGTTGCTGATGTCGCCCGAGTTTCAGCGCCGCTGAACGCCTGCCACGAAGACCGGAGTCACACCCCATGAACCCCTCGTTCGACTCGACCCGCCGCCGTCTGCTCGCCGCTGCTCTGGGAACGGCAGCCACGGCACCGATCGCCACCCTTGCCTTCGCTGCCGCGGCCGCTGGCGCGGCGAGCGATCGCCGCTTCGTGTTCGTCATCTTGCGCGGCGGGCTCGACGGGCTCTCGGCCGTGCCTGCCATCGGCGACCCGTCGTTCAACGCGGCGCGCGGCCCGCTGGCCAAATTTGCCACGGCACCGCT
>JAYUWC010000018.1:0-7786 GCA_043753755.1 Rhizobacter sp. | reverse complement strand
CCGTCGCCGAGGGCTGCGAGCAAATCGCGGCCATGCCCGACCCGATCGGCGAGATCAGTGAGTTGCGAAGCCGCCCCAGCGGCATTCAGGTCGGCCGGATGCGGGTGCCGCTCGGCGTCTTCGGCATGATCTACGAGAGCCGGCCCAACGTGACGATCGAAGCCGCGTCGCTGGCGATCAAGAGCGGCAACGCCTGCATCCTGCGTGGCGGCTCGGAGGCGATCCACTCCAACCTCGCGCTCTGGCAACTGGTGCAAGCCGCGCTCACCGAAGCCGGCCTGCCGCCCGATGCCGTGCAGCTGGTGCAGACCACCGACCGCGCCGCCGTCGGCTTCTTGATCGCCTCGCCCGAGGCCGTCGATGTGATCATCCCGCGCGGCGGCAAAGGCCTGATCGAACGCATCGCGCGCGAGGCCAGAGTGCCGGTGATCAAGCACCTCGACGGCAACTGCCATGTGTATGTCGACGCGAGCGCCGATCTCGAACTCGCGCTGCGCGTTACCGACAACGCCAAGACGCAGAAGTACAGCCCCTGCAACGCCGCCGAATCGCTGCTCGTGCATGAAGGGGCGGCGTCGGCGTTCTTACCGCGCATCGGCGCACTGTTCGCGGCCAAGGGGGTCGAGATGCGCGGCGATGCGCGCGCCCTCGCGTTGCTGGCCGAGGTACCCGGCGCGAAGCTCGTGCCCGCGACCGAAGCCGACTGGGCCGCGGAATACCTGGAACCCATCATCAGCATCGCGGTCGTGGCCGATCTCGACGCGGCGATCGCGCACATCAACCACCACGGCTCGCACCACACCGACGCGATCCTGACCACCTCGCACCCGAACGCGATGCGCTTTTTACGCGAGGTCGATTCGGCCAGCGTGATGGTCAACGCCTCGACCCGTTTTGCCGACGGCTTCGAGTACGGCCTGGGCGCCGAAATCGGCATCAGCACCGACAAGCTGCACGCCCGCGGGCCGGTCGGCCTCGAGGGGCTCACGTCATTGAAATGGGTCGTGCTCGGCCACGGAGAAACCCGTGGCTGAGCCGGCACGCGAAGCGCCGGCCCGGCGCCGCTCGGATCAGATCGAGCGGCTCGACCCGCGCTGCGCACTCGTGCTTTTTTCGGGCGGGCAGGATTCGACCGCGTGCCTCGCCTGGGCGCTCGCGCGCTATGAGCGGGTCGAGACCATCGGCTTCGACTACGGCCAACGGCATGCGGTCGAGATGGCCTGCCGGGGTGAGGTGCGCACCGCGCTGCAAAACGAGTTCCCGCGGTGGGCCCACCGGCTCGGTGCCGACCACGTGCTCGACCTGGCGCTGCTCGGCCAGATCTCTGACACCGCGTTGACCAGCACGCGCGAGATCGAAATGAATGCACAAGGCCTGCCCAACACCTTCGTGCCGGGCCGCAACTTGCTGTTCTTCAACTTCGCCGCTGCGGTGGCGTACCGGCGCGGCGCGAGCGTGCTGGTCGGCGGCATGTGCGAGACCGACTTCTCGGGCTACCCCGATTGCCGAGACAACACGCTGCGCGCCTTGCAGGTTGCGATCAGCCTCGGCGTCGATTCACCGATGACGATAGAGACGCCGTTGATGTGGCTCGACAAAGCGCAGACCTGGGCCCTCGCCGAAGAATTGGGGGGCGAGCCGCTGATCGACATCACCGTCGACCACACCCACACCTGCTACCTGGGCGACCGCAGCCACCGCCACGAATGGGGCTTCGGCTGCGGCCTGTGCCCGGCCTGCGACCTGCGCCGCAAGGGCTACGAGCGCTGGCTCGACGGTTGACCCTCAGCCGACGCCTGCGGGCCGATCCAGCGGCCCAGGGCTTGCGCACCGGGCGGCGTGATTTGCAACGCGCGCGAGCCTTCGATGCGCCGCAGCCAGCCGCGGGCAAGGCTGTGGTCGAGCAGGCCCGCGGCGAGGCTGCCGGCAAGGTGATCGCGGCGCTCCGACCAATCGAAGCAGGCATGCGCGAAGCGGCGCGTGCGTGTCGGCGCACTCCGCATATCGGCCGTCGAAGCGGCGGGCAGCGGCAACCCGAGCGCTTCGAATTCGCCGCGTCCGGCCCGCTCATCGAGCAGCCTTGCGATGTGCGCGCTGGCAGTCGATGCGCCGACCCCGGCGGCCGCCGCCAGCTCGCCCGCGGCGAGCGCCTGCCCATCCATCAGCACCGCCAGCATGCGGGCGCGGGTCGGGTCGCCGATGCCGGCGGCAATTTTCGAGAAACGCGGTTCGGGTGAGGGCATGGCAGCAGCTCGCGGTCGCATGGCGTGATGATGCTTTTCGCCGAGCTTGCGAAGCTTTGCTCTGCGACGAAACGTGGCACGGGCGCTGGCGTGCCGTGGCGTGGCGCTGGCGTAGAGTGCGCGCCATGAATCCGCACGGCCATCCGGCAGCCCGATCTACCGACTTGCGCAACACGGCAATCCGATGAACACAGCGCAAATCCTTGGCTGCACTCTGCTCGCGACGCTGGTGTTCTGGGGGGTCGGCGCCTACAACCGCTTGATGCGGCTGCGCGGCGCGCTGGTGCGCCAGTTCGTGCCGGTCGACGAGCAGTTTCGATGCCGTCACCAGTTGCTGCTGCAGTTGCTCGAAGCCTTGGCCGATGCGCTGGCGCCGGCTTTTGCCAACGCGGGGCCGCGCATCGACGCGTTGCGCGCGGCGTGTCGGCAGGTCGAGGCGGCTTGCGCTCTGGCGATGCTGCGGCCCGGCGCGCCGGGCGCGATCACGAGTTTGCGGCTGGCCGATTCGATCCTCGCCGAAGCGCGCGCCCGCCTCCCGGTGCCGAGCACGCCGGGCACCGAGCTGGCGGCCCTGAACGCGCAGCTGCAGGCAAGCGATGCAACGCTCGCCTTCGCACGCCGCCAGTTCGACGATGCCGTCACCGAATACAACCGTGCCGTGAAGCAGTTCCCGACGCTGCTCTTGACCGGGATGTTCGGATTCCGCGCTGCGGCGACACTCTGAGACAACGCCCGACGACGCCTCGATGACCGACGCCACCTTGCCCTTTGCCGCCGCGCCCGAGGCCGAGCGACAGCAGCGCCTCGCCGCCGAACGCACGGCGATCGATCGACTCGCACGAGTCAACGGCGCGCTCGAACTGCAAGCCGCCGTGCTCGCGCTCTTGTTGCCGCGCGGCAGCCAGCGCGCCTTGCGTGCCTGGCAGATCGAGACCACCGGCGCGCCCGAAGCCGAGGCGGTGCGCGGGCAGATCGACGCGCTGTCGGGCCAGTCGCGGCTGCCGATGTTCGAGCAGTTGGTGTCGCGGCTGCGCGCGCAACCACTCGAGACGCGCCAGACGCTGCTCGAATCCACGCGCCGCGTGATGAGCGCTCGCGGCGTGTTGCGGCCGATCGACCGCCTGCATTGGCTCGCGATGCGGCAGCGCCTCGGCAGCAGCGCCACGACGCGGGCTGCGGCCACCGCCGAGATGTCGCGCCTGCCGCAGGCCGATGTCAGTGCAATCGCGATGTTCAGCGCGTTTCTCTCGCGGCTGGTGCCAGTCGACGCTGGCGAGACCGTTGCCACTGCCGAGGCTGGCGGCACCGCGCCCGGCGTCGTTTGGTACGACGCAGTCATGGCGCCGTGGCAGGACCGCACCGACGTGCCGGCATGTTCCCCACCCGACACCGACGGCCTGGTGCACGCGTTGCACGAGCTGCAGGCGATGGCCTGGATGCAGCGGCCGGTGCTGGTGCGCGGTTGGGTCGTCGCGGCCCGGCAGGGCAGCCGATACGGCCGACTCAACGACACCGCCGCCGACGCCTTGCGCCTCAGTTGCACCTTGCTCGATTCGCCGTTGCCACCCGAGCTCGCGCGCCACTATGGCGAGTCGATGCCGGAGACTCGCTGACGTTCAAGCATCGGGGCGTGTACGAGTCTCAAGCGTTCAACTTCACTCTGAAAACCACCTGTGCGCCCGACCACCCTGAGAGCACTCGCATGACTGAACAGTACAAGCCGAAGCCGAACGAGAGCGCGCGTTCGGAGGCGGTGGTCGCTCCGGTCGGCACGGGGCCTGGCTCGCAAGAGATGCTGGTTCCTCGGCTGCTGGCGACACTGATCAGCCTGACCATCGTCGCCCTGGGATTGATGGCAGTCTTCACTCGGCACTACTACGGCAGAACCTCGAAACTCGGCGGCGCCGAGGTTTCACTGGACGGTGCCGCAGCAGTCGGTATGGGCGTGGCAACCGTTTTTCTGGGCTTGCTTCCACTGGCACTTTGGTTCCCGAGCAAACGGCCCGCTTTGGTCTGGGCGGTCGTCTGCATCTTTGCCGCCGCCGTGGCTTTCTACATCTCGATCTATGGGGCGAAACAGTCATGACTTCGAACCTTGCGCATCTCGGCGCATCGTCGCCGTTGCTCGCAGGTGCGAAGTCTCTTCGCATGCCGTCCACGCTTTTGATCGCGCTGTTGACCGCGCTGTCGATCGCCGCACCGCTGCCCGCCGCATCGCAGCCTGAGGCGAACGCTGATGCCGGTGCCCTGCGCGTGCGCAGCCTCGCGGCCACCTGCGCCGGCTGCCACGGTACCGAGGGCCGCGCCGCAGCCGGCTCGGCCATCGCCTCACTCGCGGGCCTTCAGGCGACCTATACGGCCGAGCAGATGCGGGCGTTCAAAACCGATGTGCGACCCGGCACCGTGATGCCGCAGCTCGCCAAGGGCTACACCGAGGCGCAGATCGACGCGCTCGCCGCCTATTTCGCGCAGGTCGCGCCGGCGGCGAAACGATGAAACGCCGCGATCTGCTCAAGCTCGCAGGCGCCAGCGGCAGCGCTGCGCTGCTGCTCGGCGGTTGCGCATCTGCCCCTACCGCGGCAAGCGGCCGGGCCCGTGTGCTGGTCGTCGGCGGCGGCTACGGCGGAGCCACCGCCGCAAAGTACCTGCGACTTTTCTCGAACCACCGGATCGACGTCGTTCTGGTCGAACCCGAGGCGGCCTTCGTCTCGTGCCCGCTCTCGAATCTGGTTGTCGGTGGCTACCACGCGATGAACGAGCTCACGCGCCCCTACGACACCCTGGCCGCGCTGCACGGCGTGACGCTGGTGCGCGACCACGTGGCCCGCATCGACGCCGACCAGCGCATCGCCACCCTCGGGTCTGGCGGCACGCTGCGCTACGACAAGCTGGTGCTTTCACCTGGCGTCGAAATGGTTTGGAGCGAGGTGGCTGGTCTCGAGGCTGCGAGCCGCGACGGCCGCATCCTGCAAGCCTGGAAGGCCGGCGCCGAGACCATTGCGCTGCGCCGCCAACTCGAGGCGATGCCCGATGGCGGCGTGTTCGCGATCACCATTCCCGAGGCGCCCTACCGCTGCCCGCCGGGGCCATACGAGCGCGCCTCGCTGGTCGCGAGCTACCTCAAGCGGGCCAAGCCGAAAGCCAAGGTGCTGGTGCTCGATGCCAACGAAGACGTGACCAGCAAAGGCCCGCTGTTCAAGAAAGCCTGGGCCGAGTCGTACAAGGGCTTGCTCGAGTACCGGCCGCAGCACAAGGTGAGCGCGGTCGACGCGGCCACGGGCACGGTGAAGTTCGAGACTCAGGACGACGTGCGCGCCGACGTGCTCAACGTGCTGCCGCCGATGCGCGCCGGCCGCATCGCAGTCGAGACCGGTCTCGCGAATTCGAACGCGCGCTGGTGCAACGTGAAGTGGCAGAACTTCGAGTCGACGGCAGCGAAGCACATCCACGTGATCGGCGACGCCATTCAGGTCGGCACGCTGATGCCCAAGAGCGGCCACATGGCGAACAGTCACGCCAAAGTGTGCGCCGCGGCGATCGTTGCCGAGTTGAACGGCTGGGCGCCCGACCCGGCGCCGATGCTCGCCAACACCTGCTACAGCTTTGTCGACGACAGACGTGCGATCCATGTGGCGAGCGTGCACGCCTTCGTGGCGGCCGAGCAGGCCTTCAAGCCGGTGGCCGGCGCAGGTGGCCTGTCGGCGGCGCCCAACGAACTCGAGGCGGCGCTGGCGTTCAGCTGGGCGCGTTCGATCTGGAGCGACATGCTCGGTTGAGCGCGGCAGGCGCCGGAGCGCATCGGCTCAGACCCGGCGGTGCGCCAGTGCCGGCAACTGCGAACGAACCGACGCGATCCGCGCGGTCTCGATTTCGGCCGAGACCACGCCTTCGCCTTCGGGCCGCACCGCGAGCACGCGGCCCCACGGGTCGACCACCATGCTGTGGCCGAAGGTGCGGCGACCGTTCTCGTGCCGTCCGCCCTGCGCTGCAGCGATCACGTAGCACTGGTTCTCGACCGCTCGCGCGCGCAGCAGCAGCTCCCAGTGCGCAAGACCGGTGGTGTGGGTGAAGGCCGCGGGCACCGAGATCAGGTCGCAGAGCCTGGCGCCCTCGGCAAAGCTCAGCGCGCGGTAGAGCTCGGGAAAGCGCAGGTCGTAGCAGACGCTCAGACCCACACGCAAAGCGCCGGCCTGAAATGCTGTCGGCGTGGTGCCGGCGCGTATCGCCGCGCCTTCGTCGTAGCGCTCGCGGCCGTTGTCGAAGTGGAAGAGGTGGATCTTGTCGTAGCGGGCGGCCAGGCTGCCGTCAGGCGCGAAGACGCAGTTGGCGTTGAGCACGCGGTCGGGGTCGTCGGTGCGGATCGGCAAGGTTCCGCCGATCAACCAGAGGCCGTGCTCGCGCGCCGCCTCGCTCAACATGCGCTGGATCGGGCCGTCGCCCGGCGCCTCGGCGATAGCGAGCTTGTCGCGCTCGGCCTTGCCCATCAAGCAGAAGTATTCGGGCAAGGCGACCAATTGCGCCCCGCCCTTAGCCGCTTGCGAGATCAACCGACGCGCGGCCTCGAGGTTGCGATCGACATCGGGTGTCGAGACCATTTGCACGGCAGCGATCTTCATGCGGGTGTCACTCTTTCTTGGCAGCCGGGGCGGTGGGCTCGCCGGTCGGTACATCATCACCGAACTTGCGCTCGATGCGCTCGACCTTGGGCTCGGACCACGGCCCGCTGACGCGAAATTCGCGTGTATTCGCGGCGGTCAGTGGCTTCTTCAACAAGGCCTGCGCGAGAAACGCGCCGAGGCCGATGGCCGGGTTGATGACGGCGTAGGCAAGTGCTGCGGTGCCGGCGTTGATCTCGGGCACGACGATCACGCGCAGGTCTTGCGTTTCGCGCGCCACGTCGGCGTTGCCTTCCATCAGCACCAGGGCCTGCACACCGCGCATGCGCAAGTTGTTGGTCTTGGCGACACCTTGCGTGATCGCGACATCGCCGGTGATGTTGTCGAATGCGAAGCCCTCCTGGAACAGATCCCGAAAGTCGAGCGAGAGCCGCCGCGGCAACGACTGCAGGCTGAGCACGCCCAGCAGCCGCGCGGCGCCGGGCTCGACCTTCAAGAACTGCCCGGCGTCGACGGCCACAGCGATCTGCCCGGTGAGCGTGGGGTAGTCGAGCGCGAAGGGCGAACCCAGCCACGCCACCTGGCCCGTGAGCTGGCCCCTGCCGCCCTTGATCGCGCCGCTGCTGCCGAGCCGGGTCAGCAGTGCGCCGCTGTCGGCGATCTGCAATTTGAAGTCCATCACCGCGCGACGCGGCGCGGGCGCGCCGCGCGCCGCTGTGGCGCCGGTTGCTGCCCAATGGCCGCTGCCGATCAGCTGCGCCTCGGGCGTGCTGATGTTGAACTTCGAGAGCTGCCAGTCGCGGCCCTGCGGGGTCGAGCGGTTCAGGGCCTCGATTTCGACCCGACCGAAGCGCTTGCCGTGCAGCTCGAAGTTATCGACGACCACGTCGAGCGCGGGCATCGCTTCGGGTTGCTGGTCGAGCAGGC
>JAYUWC010000017.1:0-2539 GCA_043753755.1 Rhizobacter sp. | reverse complement strand
GGCTGGGTGGCGTATTTGATCGTCAGCGGCGAGCCGTCGGGCATGTCGCGCCAGCCGTCGCCGTCCTGATCGACATAGCCGAACAGATCGAGCAGCGCGCGCGCCTTGATGGGGCTGTATTCGCTCATCTCCGATTTGAACGTCGGGTCGTAGCCCGAGGTGCCCGGCGCCACTGCGCCTTGCGCCTGCAGGCCTTGGCCGCGCCGCACCAGCCGGATCTGTTTTTGCGTGTCCTGCCCCAGCGCAATTGCGCGGCGCAGCGCCACCTTCTCGGGCGTGTAGCCGCCCACCGTCGGGTCTTCCATATTGAAGTACGACACGGTCACGTCCGCACGCGGGTAGCGCACCATCCGGATGCCTTGCTTGGCGAGGTTGGGGGCCAATTTGTTGTTCGGGATGGCGATGCTGGCGAAGTCGTTCGGCAACTCCTCGATCATGTCCGCCTCGCCGCTCAGAAAGCTCAGCCAGCGCGGCTGGTTTTCTTCAATGATGGCGATCTCGACCCGGTCGATCATCGGCAGCTTGCGCCCCTGCAGCCTGGCAGCCTCGGCGATCAGGCGCGGGTCGGCATCGGCGGGCGGCTGCTCGGCGTAGAACTCGTCGCGGTAGTTCGGATTCTTGTCGAGCACGATGCGCGAACTGCGCCGCCATTCGGCCAGCTTCCAGGCGTTGGTGCCGACCGGGTGTTCCATGATCTTGTCGCCGTAGCGCTCGACCACTTCTCGGGCCACAGCGCCGGTGACGGCCGGATCGGAGAGGTCGTCAACGAAGCGCGGCGTGGGCCGCGCCAGCTTGAACCGGAGCGTGTAGCGGTCGAGTGCTCGCAGGCCTTCGACCGGGCGGTCGTAGTCGAACCTGGCGCCGGGCTTCAACGCCGCTTCGCGCAGCGCATCGAGGCCGAGGATGCCGTTGTTCTGCAGGTTCGAGAGCTTGGGGCTCTTGAAGCGCGGGTCCCAGTGGCGTTTGATCGAGTAGACGTAATCTTCGGCGACCAGCTCGCGCTTCTTGCCGCCGAACGCCGGGTCGTCGTTGAAATAGATGCCGGGAGTGAGGCGAACGGTGAAAGTTTTGAAGTCGTCGGTCACCTCGGGCATGGCCGCGGCGGTGTTGGCGCGAATGCGCACCGGGCGGGCCAAAAATTCGTAGGCATACGGCGCGTCGAACATGTTCGCGGCCATCGTGTTCGAGTACAGGTCCGAGATTTGCGCCGGGTCGAAGCCGGTCTCGGCAATCCGCAGGGCGTAGCGCAAGACTTTGAGCGGTGCCGCAACGGTGGTCTGCGATGCGGCTGCCGAGTTTGCGGAGCCCACGAGCACCGCGGCCATCGCAGTGCACAGCATGGCTTTCAGCATCGAGCGGTGCGACGCGGCGACGCGAGTGAGCATGACGAGACGCCTTCCTTGTGGGAGCACGGCAGCAACCGGTGCCCGGTGGTTGTGCGGGCGAGTCGGGGTCGAGGTCGAGAAATTATCGAAGGCGCGAGTCTAGAGGGGGCCGTCGGCATCGAGACCCGGTGCAAGCCACTAGGAGCGTGTCGTGGGACGAGTTGCGTGCCCTTCTCCAGCAGCCGCATGTTCAAAGGGCAAACGCGGGGGAAGACCATTCGACGCAGGCTCTAGACTCGCGACCGCTCGCGCCCTCGGGGTGCCGGCCCGCCACAAGCGGGGGCGGCGCCTTCTGGGCGCCCCGATCCGATTCGATGAGGAGTGTGTTGAGGCATGGCGGCGTACCTGATCCGACGCATGTGGCAAATGGTCCCGACCTTGTTCGGGGTCGTGCTGCTGGTGTTCTTGTTGTTCAAGTCTTTCGGGGGCGACCCGGCTGAAATTCTCGGCGGGCTCAACGCCACCCAGCAGCAGGTCGATGCCATTCGCCAGCAACTGGGGCTGAACGAATCGCTCTGGACGCAGTTCGGCATCTTCCTCAAGCAGATCGTGACCTTCGACTGGGGCAAGAGCTGGGCGACGAACGAAGCGGTCTCGCACCTCTTCGCGACCCGGCTGCCGGCCACGCTGACGGTGATGCTGCCGATCTTGGTTCTCGACACGTTGCTGGCGATTCCGTTCGCGATGGGTGTGGCCTACGTGCGCGGTTCGCTGACCGACCGTGCCGTGATGATCGCAACCACGGTCGCGCTGGCCATCTCGTTCCTGGTTTACGTGATCGTCGGGCAGTACGTGTTCGCGTTCCAGCTCGGCCTCTTTCCGGTGCAGGGCTGGAGCGACAGTGTCTGGAAGAACCTCGTCACCTATGCCCCACTGCCGGTGATTTTGGCGGTCGCGGTTTCGCTCGCGCCGACGACACGGCTCTACCGCACGTTCTTTCTCGACGAGATCGGCAACGACTACGTGCGCACGGCGCGGGCCAAGGGCCTGACCGAATCGACCATCCTGATGAAGCACGTGCTGCGCAACGCGATGATCCCGATCCTCACCAACGTGGCGGTGAGCTTGCCGGGCATCTTTGTCGGCTCGTTCTTGATCGAGGTGTTTTTCTCGATCCCGGGGCTGGGCCGTGAAATCTTGCTGGCGGTCAACCG
>JAYUWC010000016.1:0-2543 GCA_043753755.1 Rhizobacter sp. | reverse complement strand
GGGCGCGGTCTTAATGCGCCGCGGCCCCGACCTGCGCGTCGGGCTTGACCGCATGGAGGGCGGTCATGAACACACCTTGAATGCGTGCGAGCGCCTTGGCGGTATGCCCCTCGAAACGCATCACCAGCACCGGCGTGGTGTTGCTCGAGCGGATGAGGCCGAAGCCGTCTTTGTAGTCGACCCGCAGGCCGTCGATCGTGATGACCTCTCGCGCGCCTTTGAAGTGCGCCGCGATGAACGACTTGTCGAGCAGCTTCTCGACCACTACTTTGGGCTCGCCTTCTGCGCAAGGCACGTTGAGCTCGGGCGTGTTAGAGCTGGTGGGCAGGCGGTTCAAAACCTGGCTCGGGTTCTTGCTGCGCGAAACGATCTCGAGCAGGCGCGCCGCGGTGTAGGTCGCGTCGTCGAAGCCGTACCAGCGCTCGGCGAAGAAAATGTGGCCGCTCATCTCGCCGGCGATCGGGGCTTTGGTCTGGCGCAGCTTGGCCTTGACCAGCGAGTGGCCGGTCTTCCACATCATCGGCTGGCCACCGTGTTTGCGGATCAACGGCGCGAGGCGCTGCGTGCACTTGACGTCGAAAATGATCGTGCCGCCGGCATTGCGCTTGAGGATGTCGATGGCGAACAGCATCAGTTGCCGGTCGGGGTAGATGATCTGGCCGTCTTTGGTGACCACGCCGAGGCGGTCACCGTCGCCGTCAAACGCGAGGCCGAGCTCGGCATCGGTCTCACGCACGGTGCGAATCAGATCGACCAGGTTCTCGGGCTTGCTCGGGTCGGGATGGTGGTTGGGAAAGTCGCCGTCGACCTCCGAATACAGCTCGATCACCTCGCAGCCCAGCGCGCGCAGGACGCCCGGTGCCGAAGCACCCGGAATGCCGTTGCCGGAGTCGACCACGATCTTCATCGGCCGCGCGAGGCGGCAGTCGCCGACGATGCGGGCTTGGTACTCATCACCGATGTGCATGGCAGCCGAGCGACCCTTGCCGCGCACATAGTCTTCGGCCTCGATGCGGCGGCGCAAATTTTGAATTTCGTCGCCGTAGATCGCCTTGCCGGCCAGGACCATCTTGAAACCGTTGTAGTTCTTCGGGTTGTGGCTGCCGGTCACCATGATGCCGCTCTTGCAGCCGCGCCGGCCGCGCGTGGCGGCCACGTAATAAAGCATGGGCGTGGTGACCGCGCCGAGGTCGACCACGTCGAGCCCGGTCGACACGAGCCCCTTGATGAGGGCTGCGACCAAGCCGGGCCCCGAGTGCCGGCCGTCGCGGCCGACCGCTACCGCGCGCTCGCCGACCTTGACGGCTTGGCTGCCGAACGCGCGGCCGAGGTGTTCGGCGAACGCTTCGTCGATGTCGGTGCCGACGACGCCGCGGATGTCATAGGCTTTGAAACTGGAGGCGCTGATGTGCATGGGTGAAGCTGTGTTGGTGAGTTGCGGCGATTGTAGGGAGCGGTCGCCGGCACCTGCGCACCGTCGAATCGTCGGGCGGGCTGGCGATTCGCCGTCGCGCTCACACGGGGCGAGTGGTCGATTCGTACACTGCGCCGCATGACCCGAGCCGAGATGATTCGCGCCTCGTGGGGCGCCTGAATGAACCAGGGCGTCTAGCCCGTGGGGCCGCGCTGGTGGCAGTACGTGTGGACGGTTCTCTTCGCGATGGTCGTCGCCGCGGGCTTCACCCTCGTCGGTTTTGCGATGTTCGCCAGCGGCGACGTAGCGCGGCATGACTTGACCGAATGGGTGCATCGGTACCTTAACTGTCTGGTCTCCAGCCGCGTCGGTCAATGCCGAACGATGCGAGCGGCGGCGTCGCGAGTCGTCGCTGTCGTTGCTGGTGTGGTTCATGTTTCAGAGCTTTTTCTCGTCCCGCGCGCATCGGCTCGCGGCCGAGCGCCGTGCAGCGCAGGCGCAACTTCGCTTGTCGCAAGCGCAGATGGAGCCGCACTTTTTGTCCAACACACTGGCCAATGTGGTCGGCCTGATGGAAGCCGACACGCCGCGTGCGAAGGCGATGCTGGAGTCGTTCACCGAGTACTTGCGTGGCTTACTGGTGAGCCTGCGCGAACCCGAGCACCGGCTTGGTGCCGAGCTCGATCTGGTCGAGGCGTATCTGCGCGTCGTCAAGGTTCGAATGGAAGATCTGCTGCACTACCGCATCGACGCCACGCCTAAATCGCGCGCCCTCGAGGTGCCTGCGTTGAGCGTGCAACCGTTGATCGAAAACGCGGTGCTGCACGGGCTGGAGCCGCATCTCGAACGCGGCCGAGCGGAGGTCAAGGTCAGGCGCGATGGCGACCTATTGGCGATCCGGGTGAGCGATGACGGTGTGGGTTTGGTCGCCGCAGCGAGCAGCGCGCGCACCGGCGCGGGTGTGGCGCTGCAAAACCTCCGTGAGCGCCTGGGCCAGAGGGCATCGAAGGCGCGACCCGTGTCGTCTTCGTCACCGCCTACGACGAGTTCGCGGTGCAAGCGTTCGATAGTTTTCGCGAGCCGCTCGGCATTGACCGGCTTGAGCACGTAGCCGATCGCCTCGGCCTCG
>JAYUWC010000015.1:0-23402 GCA_043753755.1 Rhizobacter sp. | reverse complement strand
ATTTGTTTGGCAGCTGAAATGCGAACCAGCACTGGCTCGGCTTCGATCAGCTCTTC
Organism: Rhizobacter sp.; assembly: GCA_043753755.1. GTDB lineage: Bacteria > Pseudomonadota > Gammaproteobacteria > Burkholderiales > Burkholderiaceae_C > LMDS01. The sequence goes on along the minus strand of JAYUWC010000015.1, from coordinate 23,346 downwards.
TAAAAGCAAGTGGGCTTCATTGCTCCATGAAATAGGTTTGTCAGCGTTGATGCGGCCAGGCGTTGAGTCAATCTTGTCAAGCTCGGTGCCGAGCGGCAAAATATGAAACAACGCATCGAACAGCGCGTTGCAAAACTCTTGGACCAGATACGTTGCGCCGGCGTAGCCCATGAAAGGCGTTCCGGTGTGCCGGCGAATGATCGGCAGCGGAAACGAGGCCGGGATGAAGGTGGTCTTCATCATCCCGCCGCCGCCTGCTTCTGCAAGGTAGATGCGTTCGTTGTAGCTGCCGTAGAGCACCAGCGGCGTCTTGTCTTTGACCAGGCGGCGCACTTCGTCGTTGTCGGTTTTTTCGCCCGGCTTGCGCGCGATCGCAAAGTTGCACGGCAGGCCGAGTTCGTCTTCGAGAAAGTGCCGCACGCCGCGAGAGTAGGTCTCGTTGGCAACGATGCCGAAGCTCGCGGTGCCGAAAAAATCTTGGGTGACCGAGCGCCACAGGTCCCAGATCGGCTTGATGGTGCTGTGCTTTTCGCGCTCGATGAAAGGCTCGGGGTCGAGGTGCAGCAACTCGCTGAGCTTGCGCAGGAAAGCCGTGGTGCTGTGCAGCCCGATCGGCGCCTGCAAGTAGGGCCGCTCTAGCGCCTCGCACAGCATGCGACCGAACTCGCGGTAGAGGCAGATGTTCACGTCGGCTTCGACCAGACGCGACACGTCGGCAAGGTGGCTGCCGAGCGGGAACACCATGTTGATCTCGGCGCCGATGCCCTGCACCAGCCGACGAATCTCGGCCAGGTCGCTCGGCGAATTGAAGGTGCCGTAACTTGGCCCAATCAGGTTGACGCGGGGCTTTTCGCCAGCGGGGCGTTCGTCAAACGGCTTGCGAGCCGGCACCTTCTTCAAACCGTATTCGGACCACAGCCAGAACATCGCGCGGTTCGCACACTGCCATTGGTCTTCGTCGATCGTGCGCGGCAAGAAGCGTTGCAGGTTGGTGTCCGCTGGCGTGACACCACCACCGATCATCTCGGCGATCGAGCCGGTGACGACGACCGAAGGCAGGTCGGGGTCGAGAGCCGCATGCGCACGGCGCATCGAGCCCTCGGTGCCTTCGCGGCCCAGCTGCTCTTCGGCCAGACCCGTCACGACGATCGGCAACTCGTGCGGCGGCAGGGCATCGGTGTAGTGCAGCACCGAGGTCACCGGCAGGTTCTCGCAGCCGACCGGCCCGTCGATCACGACCTGCAGGCCTTTGATCGCGGTGAACACGTAGACGGCGCCCCAATAGCCGCCGGCGCGATCGTGGTCCAGAACTAGCATGGGTATTTCCAAGCGGACACCGCGGAGCCGGCTTTGCCGGGCCGCTGGTGGCGCCCCCTTGAGGGGGAGGCGCCGAAGGCGCTTCGCGGGCGGGTCACATCACTTCCTCGGCTTTGCGCTTCTTGGCGGCCTTGACCGCGAGGCGGCGCTGCTCGGCCTTGAACTCGGGGCGGTCTTGCGGTGCGGCCTGACCGGCCTCCCAGACACCCGCCGCATGCGCGGTGCCGGTGTCACCGAAGAACGCCTTCATCTGCTCGAAGCGCGCCTTGTTGCCGATCGCTGCGTTGATGACAGTCGCGAGCGAGCCGGCGCCCGCCGGGCCCATCAACGGGCGCGCCGAGATCAGGTTGGTGAAGTAGAGCGACGGCGTGCACTGTTCTTTCGCAGCCTGCACCACCGGCGTGGTGCCGATGGCCAGATCGGGTTGCCACTCGCGCATGGCCGCGAGGTCTTGCTCGAGCGACGCACGGAACTGCACGTGCACGCCCTTGGCTTCGAGCCACTGGCGGTCGGCGTCGGACCACACGGTGCGCGGGCAGGCGGTGCCCACGTAGCGCAGATCGGCTCCACTTTCGACAAGCAAGCGGCCGACGAGCAACTCGGAGCCTTCGTAGCCACTCAAGGTAATGCGGCCCTTGATCGGCATCTTGGCGAGTGCGCCCTTGATCGCCGGCAGCATGCGGTTCTTGACCGCGTCGATCTTGTCTTGCGCGACGTTGGTGGCCGAGCCGATTGCTTGCAGCCAGGCCTCGGTACCGTCGTGCCCGACCGGCGCCGAGCCGATCACGGTGCGGCCCGCGGCCTCGAATTCGCGCACGCTGGCGGTGTGGAACGGGTGCACCGCAGCCACCGCGGCGCAGTCGAGCGCGGCATACAGCTCGCGCCATTCGCGCGTCGGCACGACCGGGCCTGCAGCCAGGCCCATCGGCTCCAGCATCATCCCGATGATCACCGGGTCGGCCGGAAACATCTCGCCGAGCAAGGTAATCGTGGGCTTCTGTGAACGACCTGCGCGCGGCGCTTGCACCGGGCCGGCTTGAATCTCGGCGCGTGCGTACTTGAGCATTGCGCCGGCCAGAACGTCTTTCGCTTCGGCATGCGTCGGCACACCGAAGCCCGGCACGTCGATGCCGATGATGCGCACACCGTTGATCTCGCGCGGCAAGATCTGCAGCGGCACACCGCTGGCTGTCGGCACGCACAAATTGATGATGACGATGGCGTCATACAGCGCCGGGTCGGCCTGCTTGTGCACCGCCTCTCGGATGTCTTCGAACAGCTTGCCCGTGACCAGCGACTCGCTGTTGAACGGCACGTAGCCGACGCTGCGTCTTGCGCCGTAGAAGTGCGAGGTGAAGGTCAAGCCGTAAACGCAGCAGGCCGAGCCCGAGAGAATCGTCGAGGTGCGCCGCATGCGCAGGCCGACCCGCAACGCGCCGAACGCGGGGCACATGCTTTGCGGTTGCGCGTGCGGGCCTTGGGGGCCGGGTTTGGCGTCGACCGGATAGTCTTTTGCGTACTGGTCGAGCACCTCGGACTTGCCAGCCGACTTGGCGGCTGCGAGCATCGCCTCGCCGCCAGAGTGACAGCCCATGCCGTCGCCATCGATGGCGGTCGCCACCTTTAGGGGCACGATCGGGATGGTCGTCGAGTGCACGTCTCAGACCTCGTCGTAGACCACTTCGAGCGACGGCTTGGCGACATCGCTTTTGCCGCACATGTCGAACTGGGTCGCCGGCTCGAGCACCACGTCGCGGCCCACAGCCGAGGCCGCAAACAGGCCGAGCAGCTGGTCCTGCGTCATCGGCTTCGGCCGCATTGGTGTCGAGGTGCCGACGTTCTCGGCCAGCTCGGCGAACATCGGGCCCCAGACCGAATCGGGCCGGCCGATGATTTCGTAGCTGGCGCTCTTGCGGCGAATGTCTTCGTTGGCCGGGATGGTCGAAAGCACCGGGATGCCGACATGCTCGGCAAAGGCCGCGGCTTCGCCGGTGCCGTCGTCGCGGTTAATCACCATGCCGGCCACGCCGACATTGCCACCGAGCTTGCGAAAGTACTCGACGGCGCTGCAAACGTTGTTGGCCACGTAGAGCGACTGCAGGTCGTTGCTCGCGACGACGATGACCTTCTGGCACATGTCGCGGGCGATCGGCAGGCCGAAGCCGCCGCAGACGACGTCGCCCAGAAAGTCGAGCAGCACGTAGTCGAAGCCCCACTCGTGGAAACCGAGTTTTTCGAGCAGTTCGAAGCCGTGGATGATCCCGCGCCCGCCGCAACCACGGCCTACCTCGGGGCCGCCGAGTTCCATCGCGTAGACGCCGTCGCGCTTGAAGCACACGTCGCCGATCGCCACCGCTTCACCGGCGAGCTTTTTCTTCGACGAGGTTTCGATGATGGTCGGGCAGGCGCGGCCGCCGAACAGCAACGAAGTGGTGTCGCTCTTCGGATCGCAGCCGATCAACAGCACCTTCTTGCCCTGCTGCGCCATCATGTAGCTGAGGTTGGCGAGCGTGAAGCTTTTGCCGATGCCACCCTTGCCGTAGATCGCGATGATCTGCGTCTCTTTGGTGATCGGCCCGGTCGCGACGGGCGGCGGCTCGACCGCGGCCTCGCTGCGCAGGTCTTTCATCATGATCGTGACGGGAGCGCTCTTGGCGGCGGGTCTGACGCTTTCGGCAATGCTCATGCGCAAGCTCTCCAGTCGAGGGTCATTTTCAAGCAGGCCGGGTCACCGAACGCTGTGCGGTAGGCGGTATCGGCATCGGTCGCTTCGTGGCGGTGCGTGATGAGACCTGCGAGTGAGAGCGCACCCGACTCGGCCAGATCTCGCACCGCCGCCAGATCGGCCGGCTGCCACTGCGCAGCCACACGGATACGCGCCTCGCGCATGAAAGCCGGCGCGAACACGAACGACAGCGGCGTGTCGTAGAAGCCGGCAAGCACGACTTCGCCGCTGGGTGCGAGGCGCGCGATCAACGCATCGAGCAGTGACGCGTCGCCGCTCACGTCGCAGATGCACCGGTAATCGCGGCGGTTGTCTTCGGTCGGGTCGACGGTGCGGTAGCCGATGGCACCGGCGCGGCGCGCGGCGTTGGTCTCCCAGACGGTCGGCTGCGCGCCGGCCACGACCGCCAGGCGCGCAATCAAGCGGCCCAACACACCGTGGCCGATGATCAGATCGGGTTGGCGCTCAAGGGCACCGGCAGCCACGTGATGGGCGGTGGCAGCAAGTGCCAGCAGAACGGCCCCTTCACCGAGCTTCTCAGTGACTCGCACGGCGCGGGCGCCCGGCAAGACGACACGTGAAGCCGCACCGCCGAACAGGCCGCGCACGTCGCCGAAGCATTTGGCGCCCGGCACGAACACGCGATCGCCTTCACGCAAACCCGACGCTGCGCCGGCTTGGACCACGCGGCCGACCGATTCGTAGCCCGGCACCAGCGGATAGCCCATTCCTGGAAAGGCAGGCATGCGGCCCGTCCAAAGCAAGCGTTCGGTGCCGGTGCTGATGCCGCTCCAATCGATATCGACAACGGCGTCTTCGGCGCCCGCAGGCGTGAGATCGAGCCGGCGCAGGGCCAGTTGCTCAGGCTGCTCGAGAACGACCGCCAGCGCGTTCATGGGCAGCGCCTTGCGGCGCGCAAGTGGTTCTGGGATTCGGGCGAGAACTTCATCACGAGTGTCATCCTATGCTTACTTCACAATGTGTCAACTTGGAGTTACTTCGAAACCCACAGGGTTTTCACCCGGCCGTTTGGCGACCAGCACTTGGGTCTGCAACGGCATGCGCGTCGCGACCTGTCGGATCGCACCGAAACCGGCTGCGGTCAGCATCGCGCGCAGCGTGGCGACAGTGCGCGGCCGACCCCGGCCCATCGCGAGCAAATAAAAGCCGAAGTAGGCGTCGCCCATCGCCTCGGCACCGGCGGTGCGCGCCATCGGCTCAGCCAGCAGCAGCACGCCGCCCGGCGGCAAGGCGGCATGCGCGGCGCGCATCAACATCAGAGCTGCCGCATCGTCGTGGTCGTGCACGACGCGAACCAAGGTGATGAGGTCGGCGCCGGTCGGCAGCGGGTCGCGCAGAAAGTCGCCGCCGATCACCGTGGCTCGCTGCGCAAGACCGGCACCAGCGAACCGCGCGGGTGCCTGCGCTGTCACCGCTGGCAGGTCGAACAGCATCAGGCGCAGCTGCGGTGCGCGCAGGGCCGCGCTGGTCAGAAAACGGCCGTCGCCGCCACCGACATCGAGCAGGCAGCGGTGACGATGCAGCGGGTAGGCATCGAGAATCTCATCGGCCACCAGCGGTTGCGATGCGGCCATCAGCGCCGTGTAGGTGGCCACGCGAGCGTCGGTACCCAGGGCTGGCGCACTACCCGCAGCGTCGTACGACCAGTAACGTGCGAGCGCGTTCTCGCGGCGCGCCGCAGGCGCAGCGCGTAGCAGCGCCACCGGGTCGGCGAGGTCGGCATAGAACGCCGCGTGGTGCTGCACCATCGCCGCGACCCCTTTGTTGCCGACCATCGTGGCGCCGAGCGCGCCGAGCGCGTATCGGCCATCGCTGCGGCGCTCGGCCAGGCGCAGCGCCACGGCGGCGTCGAGCAGGCGCAGCGCCGCATCGGGTTCGAGGCCGAGGCGGCCGGCAAGGGGCTCGGCGGCCTGCGGACCTTCGGCCAACAAGTCGAACAATTCGAGTTGCACGCAGGCCAGCAAGACCTGCGAATACGCGAAGCCGGCAACCAGGTCGAACAGCTCACGCGCCCGCCGACGCGCGATCGGCCGGGTCAGCGCAAACGCGGCGGCGCGGCGCTGAAAACGCGGGCTGGCAAGCAGGCGGTCACGCCAGGCGTGGCATCTGTCGACCCAGGCGGCCCAGCGGCTCATTCCGAGTCAGCTCGAGGCGCCGGGCATGGTGCGGCGGATCGACGGTCGCGACACCGAAATCGATCTGTGCCGTCACGGCGACCGAAGCGATCGAAGCGATTGCCCAATGAGCTGGCCAAAGCCGCCAACGATGCTTGCGGCGAGCGGAGAGATCAGCCGTCGGCGCGGGCCAGTTCTTCGAGCATCGCCTTCGGCACCAAACGCTCGGCTTCGTGCCGCACCAGCGCGCGCAGTTGCTCGGCGCCGTGGCAATCGGGTACGGCAGCGATGGCGCCGGCGACTAGCTGATCGAAGTGCGCGATCGCACCTTCGAGCCCCAACGCTGCGGCCGTGCTCGGGCGCAGCAACGCCACGTCGCGGCCGATCGGTTTGCCCAGCACGCGCGGGTCGCCGGCCACGTCGCGAATGTCGTCGGCGGCCTGGTAAGCCTCGCCCAACCACTCGCCGAGCGCGCGCCACGGCGCCGCTGCCGCGCCTGCCGCCTGCGCACCGGCCATCGTGGCGGCGGCAAATAACGCACCTGTCTTGGCGCGCTGGTAGTCGGCCAGCAACACCCGCGGCTCGCACTCCCACGCCTGACCAGCGACGATGCCGGTCGGCATGCCGACGCCCGCCGCGATGGTCGAGAGGAGCGGCGCGAGGCGCTGCGGTGATCGCTGCGCATGCGCCGCCAACGTCTGAAACGCCAACACGATCAGCGCATCGCCCGCGAGCACCGCCAGGCTCTCGCCGTACGCGTAATGCACAGAAGCACGGCCGCGGCGCATCGGCGAGTCGTCGAAGCAAGGCAGGTCGTCGTGAACCAGCGAGGCGCAGTGCAGCAGCTCGATCGCCGACGCAGCGGCTTCGGCGAGGCCGGGGTCGTCGTCACCGCAGGCCTGGGCCACGGCGAGGCACAGCTGCGGGCGGATGCGAGCGCCCCCGGGGAACACCGCATGCCGAATCGCACCGGCCAGCTTGGGCGGGCACTTGGGCGACTCGGCTGAATCGAGAGCGGTGGCCAGAGCCTGTTCGATGCGTGTCACGGGTTTCATGAGCGAGACGCCGGGCAGGCGCAGTAGCTGAAAATAGTGTGTGTAACTCGAGCCAGTCGTGTGTGACTGTCACTTAGGATAGACACATGAACTTGTCGCGTCAACTTGACTTCATCACAGGCTCCCCGCGATGACCGCGAAACCAGTGATCGTCATCGGGGCCGGCGTCGGCGGACTGGTCACTGCGCTCGAACTTGCCGCGTGCGGCCTCGAGGTGGTGGTGCTCGAGCGGGCCGACCACGTCGGCGGCAAGATGCGCGAAGTCGAACTCGGCGGCGCGGCGATGGATGCCGGCCCCACCGTCTTCACGATGCGCTGGGTGTTCGACGAACTCTTCGACGCGCTCGGCGAACGCCTGGACGATCACCTCGGCTTGCAGCCGGTCGACGTGCTCGCGCGCCACGCCTGGGGCGCTCACGAGCGGCTCGACCTGCACGCGGACCTTGCCCGCTCGGCCGATGCGATCGGCCGCTTCGCCAGCGCGCGAGCAAGCCGCGGCTACCTCGACTTCTGCGCGCGTGCGGCGGCGATCTACCGCACCCTGGAGGCGCCATTTTTGCGTGGGTCTCGGCCCAATCCGGTCTCGCTCGCGAGCCGCGTCGGCTGGCGCGGCCTGCCCGACCTGATGCGCATCTCGCCGTTCGACACGATGGCCGGCGCCCTCGCCCGCCACTTCGACGATCCGCGCCTGCGCCAGCTCTTCGGCCGCTACGCCACCTACTGCGGCGCCTCGCCGTTTTTGGCGCCGGCCACGCTGATGCTGGTCGCGCATGTCGAGCAGCAAGGCGTGTGGCTGGTCGACAGCGGCATGCACCGGATCGCACAAACCTTGGCCTCGTTGGCGCGGGCCCGCGGTGCCCGCGTGCGTTGCGGTGCGCATGTCGATCAGGTGTTGATACGCGGCGGACGTGCCTGCGGCGTGCGCCTGGCCAACGGCGAAGAGATCGCGGCCGATGCGGTCGTATTCAACGGCGACGTGTCAGCACTCGGCACCGGCCTGCTGGGCGAGTCGGCGCGTCACGCGGTGGCTGCCGTCGAGCCCGCGCGGCGCTCGCTGTCGGCGCTGACCTGGAACCTGCTCGCGCCGACGAGCGGCTTCCCGCTCACCCGGCACACGGTCTTCTTCTCGCCCGACAGCCGAGCCGAGTTCGACGATCTCTTCAAGCGCAGGCAACTGCCGGCCCGACCCACGGTCTACGTGTGCGCGCAAGACCGTGGCGCCGACGAGGCCGCGGCACCGACCCAGGCCGAGCGCCTGCTGTTGATCGTCAACGCGCCGGCCACCGGCGACCAACGACCGTTCACGCATGAGGAGCTTGCGCGATGCGAAACCGAGACCTTCCGAGCGATGGCGCACTGCGGCTTGCAGGTGCAGCAGCGCGGCGAGCACACGCAGTTGACGACACCGAGCGACTTCGAGCGTCTGTTCCCGGCGAGCGGGGGCGCGCTGTATGGCCGGGCATCCCACGGCTGGGCAGCCTCGTTCCAAAGACCGGGAGCGCGCAGCAAACTGCCGGGCCTCTACCTGACCGGCGGCTCGGTGCACCCGGGGCCGGGGGTGCCGATGGCGGCACTCTCGGGCCGGCAGGCTGCAGCGAGCGTGCTGGCGGATCGGCCCAGCGGATCGGTTTCGAGCCGGGCTTCGAACCCGGCTTCGACATCGAAGTCGGCCCCAACGGCTACGCCTGGTGGTACCTCGATGCGCTGAGCGATGACGGCACCCAGGGCCTGACGATCATCGCCTTCATCGGCAGCGTGTTCTCGCCCTACTACGCCGCCGCGCGTCGCCGTGCCGGCACAGCCGGCGCCGACCCGTCGAACCACTGCGCGATCAACGTCGCGCTCTACGGCCGCAACGGCGCACGTTGGTCGATGACCGAGCGCGGCCGCCGCCAAGTGCAGCGCGATGCACTCACGCTGCAGATCGGCACTAGCGCATGGCGCTGGGTCGGCGACGCGCTGCAGATCGACCTCGACGAGATCACCGTGCCGTGGCCCTCACGCCTGTGCGGCCAGGTGCAAGTACACGCGCCGCAACGCTTCGCCCATGCGGTCGAGCTCGCGCCGGGCCACGTCTGGCAGCCGATCGCGCCTGCGGCGCGGGTCGAGGTCGAGCTCGGCGCGTCGGCTTCTTGGTCGGGTTCGGGCTACCTCGATTCGAATCGAGGCGACGCCCCGCTCGAACGTGCGTTTCGACGCTGGGACTGGTCGCGCGCTCACTTTGCGAACGGCGACAGTGCGGTGCTGTACGACGCCGACCGTCTCGATGGCGAGCCGCTGCGCTTCGGTCTGCGCTTTGCTGCCCAAGGCGGTGTGAGTGCGATCACGCCGCCGCCGAAAGCCGCGCTGCCAGCCACGCTCTGGCGCGTGCCGCGCCTCGCCGAGAGTGACACCGACAGCACACCGCGGCTGCTGCGCACGCTCACCGACGCGCCTTTCTATGCCCGCTCGTTGATCGAGACGCAGTGGCTCGGCGAGCGCGTCACCGCGTTCCACGAGAGTCTTTTGCTGACGCGATTCGACACCGCCTGGGTGCAGGCGATGCTGCCGTTCAGGATGCCGCGACGCGCCGGTTGATCGAGCCGTTCAGCCGGCGATTTCGCGCCGCGCATCGCGCAGCTGCTTGCGCCGGTACTCGCCTTGCCGCTCGAACATCCAACCCGGGTATTCGGCGGGCAGACGGCTTACCTCGCCCAGCGTTCGCAGTTCGTCGGCGGTGAGGTCGACCTCGACGGCCGCGAGGTTGTCGGCGAGCTGCTCGGGCTTCTTGGCACCGACGATCACGCTCGTGACCTGCGGCTGATGCAGCAGCCATGCAAGTGCGATCTGCGCGACCGACACACCCCGGGCCTGAGCCATCGGGCGCATCGCATCGATGCAGTCGAAGCCGCGCTCACGGTCGACCGGTGGGAAGTCGAATTTCGTGCGTCGACTGCCGGCCGCAGCTTCGGTGTCGCGGCCGAACTTGCCGCTCAGCAAGCCGCCCGCCAGCGGGCTCCAGACCATCAGGCCGAGGCCTTCGCTTGCCAACATCGGAATCAGCTCGCGCTCGAGATCCCGGCCGGCCACGGTGTAGTAGGCCTGCAGCGACTCGAAGCGCGCCAGCCCCAGCCGTTCGGCCACACCGAGCGCCTTGACGATCTGCCACGCCGCCCAGTTCGAGACACCGACATAGCGCACATGGCCGTGGCGCACCAGTTGATCGAGCGCCCGCACCGTCTCTTCGATCGGCGTGGCCGCATCGAAGCCGTGGATTTGATAGAGGTCGATGTGATCGAGCTGCAGCCGCTTCAGGCTGGCCTTCACGCCATTGAGAATGTGGCCGCGCGAGGCGCCGCGGGTGTTGGGGCCGGGCGCGACGTCGCCGAAGACTTTGGTTGCCACGACCACGCTCTCGCGCGGCACTTTGAGATTCTTCAGAGCCTGCCCGGTGATCTGCTCCGAGGCCCCGCCGGCATAGACGTCGGCGGTGTCGATGAAGTTGACGCCGGCGTCGATCGCCTGCCCGACCAAGCGCTCGGCATCGGCCTGCTGCAAGTCGCCGATCTGGCCCCAGATGCCCGCACCGCCGCCGAAGGTCATGGTGCCGAGGCACAGCTCGGAGACGAAGAGGCCGGTTCGGCCGAGGGGTTTGTGGCGCATGACTTCGACTCCGGGAGTGAGCGATTCGGCAAGCGTGTTTTGCCGACGAGCCGCCGACGATACGCAGTGCCCGTGTCAGCAGTTCACAGCCCCCCCAAAGCCCTTCGTGTCACCAGCCTTCGCTGCCCGGCTCGCCCTTGAACGGCCCGACCAGCTCGGGCGTGATCCAGCCGCCGTAGAAGCCGCCGGGTTGCGGCAGAACGCGCGCGCCGTCGACGCTGCATTCGAGATCGCGCGGATAGAAAGCCACGCAGTTGGCCAGTGCTTCGGCGCCGGGCAGCGGCTGCGGGTAGCTCCAGGCCACGTTCGGCAGCCGCTCGTGCGCGTGCACCAGGCTCCAGTAGCGGGCCGGCCCCTTCCATTCGCAAAACGATTGCCCGGCCGCCGGCTGCAACAGGTGGCGCGCCACGTCGTCCCACGGCAAGTAAAAGCTCGGCGGGTGAGCGGTCTCGAGCACCAGCACGGCGCGGCGCGTGCGTGCCACTTCGAGGTCGTTCCAGCGGATCACCACCTCGCGCGTGTCGGGCGCGAGGCGCGGCGGGCGGGGGAAATCCCAAACCGATGCCTGACCGGCGCCGGGCGAGGCAGCGAACGGCGGCCGCGTGTTGCCTCGCCACTGCCAGTGTTCGCGGGCCGCGCGCAGCCAGTCGGGAGGTGTGCTCATCTCGCCAACGGTAGCAGCGAGTGCGATGACCGCATCAGTGGTCGGGCCGATCGGGCCGCTCTGGTGCTGGTGAAGCGTCGCGCTCACGGCGCAATCGCAACAGCTCCCAGACCGCCAGCCCGATCACGCCGCCGAGTACCAGCAATACCTCGAGCAGCACGATCAGGCCCGAGCTCATTGAAGTACTTTCGTGCTGCGCACTGCTATTGGCCCTTGGGTCGGCCCGGCGGGATCATGTCGCGATGCCCGCTTCGCGCGTGCCGTGGCCCGCACGGTCGCGTCGGCGTTGCTCGAGCCGCACGAAAAGCTCGAAAGCCCAGACCACTCGCGCGATGGCGCCTCGGCGCTCGCGTGGCTCGACGCGTGGCGATGCAGCCAGCACAGCATCGATCAAGAAGCAATTTGCCGACAGGGGCGGAACACTCGCGCCGCGCGCAGCGGGCGCCACCAGCGCCACCGATCGCATCAGCAACACGACCTTGCGCGCAGCCGAGACATGCGCCCGCGCGCTGACCGAATCGAAGCCGCGCCGCGCGACTTCGCGGCCGATCTCGGCATACATGAAACGCGCCGCGTTGATGCCCGGCCGGCACGCCAGCGGCAAGCGCGCCACACCCACACCGACTCGTGCGTACAAGACTTCGGCCGCATCGAGCAGCCGCTGCACCACCGAGCCGAGTGCAGGCGTGAAGGTCGGGTTCGCCAACCATGTGTCGGGGTCGAGGCCAGCCTCGAGCAACCAGTCGCGCGGCAGGTAGAGGCGACCCATGCGCGCGTCTTCACCCACGTCACGGGCGATGTTCGAGAGCTGCATCGCCGCACCCAGATCGGTGGCGCGGGCGAGTGCCTCGGGCGTGCGTGCGCCCATCAGCACGGCCATCATCGCGCCTACCGTGCCGGCGACGCGCGCAGCGTAGTCGGTGAGTTGCTCGAGGGTGTCGTAGCGGCGACCCTGCAAGTCCCATTCGAAGCCTTCGAGCAAGGCATCGAATAGCGCCGCAGGGATCGCGTGTCGGGCCACCACGATCGCCAGCGCGCGATCGGCGGGGTCGTCTTGCGGCGTGCCGGCGTAGGCCAGACGCAGGCGTTCGCGCAAGCGCTCGACGGCGCCTCGGCGGTCGCCTGTCGCATTGCCGGCGTCGTCGGCGTCGTCGGCATCGACCGCATCGTCGGCCAGGCGGCAAAACGCGTACAGCGCCGCGGCAGGCTCGTGGGTGCCGCGCGGCAGCAGAAACGACGCAGCGAGAAACGTCTTGGAGCCGTTGCGCAGAGCGAGCCGGCAGGCCGCGAGATCGGCTCGCGCGTGGCGCAGCGCGGCCTCAGGGGCGCGCGGGCCGAAGAGCGTCGCCAGGGGTTGCGTGAACAGATGCGGGTGGAGCGGCGAGTGAGTCTGCATGCGGGACCACCGTGTCGAGAATTCGGGCCGAAGAAAGCACGCCTGGCAGACCGGCGCCAGGGTGGGTGCCGGCACCGACGAGGTAGAGCCGGTCGAGTTCTTCGCTGCGGTTGTGCGGGCGAAACCAGGCGCTTTGCGTCAACACCGGCTCGAGCGAGAAGGCCGCACCGCGAAACGACGAGAGCCGGTCTTGAAAGTCTTGCGGCGTCAGCAGGCGAGAGGTGATGATCTCGTCGGCCAGACCCGGCAGCAGCGTCGCTTCGAGGCGCTGCTGAATGGCGAGGCGATACGGCTCGGCCTGAGCTGCCCAATCGGTGCCGCTCTCGAGGTGCGGCACCGGCGAGAGCACGTAGAACGCATCGCAACCTTCGGGCGCCAGCGACGGGTCGGTCGCGGTCGGCCGGTGCAGGTAAAGGCTGAAGTCGTCGGCCAGCAGCTTGCGGTCGAAGATGTCGGTCAGCAGCTCGCGGTAGCGGGGGCCGAGTGCGATCGTGTGGTGGGCGACATCTGGGTAGCGGCGCTTGGTGCCGAAGTACCAGACGAAGAGGCTCATCGAGTAACGCGCGCGTTCGATGCGTTTGTCGGTCCAGCGTTTGCGGTGCTCGGGGGCGACGAGGTGGCGGTACGTCCAGGCCGAGTCGGCGTTCGAGACGACGACGTCGGCCGCGAGCGTCTCGCCGTTCTCGAGCCGCACGCCGCTGGCGCAGCCGTTCTTGACGGTGATTTGCGCCACGCCGCGATTGCAACTCACCGCCCCGCCCTGCCCTTCGATCAGCTTGACCAAGCCGTTGACAAGGCTGCCGGTGCCGCCGATCGGAAAGTGCACGCCCCAACGCCGCTCGAGAAAGGCGATCAGGCAGTAAACCGAGGTGGTCGCGAACGGGTTGCCGCCGACGAGCAGCGACTGGAACGTCAGCACCACCCGAAGCCGCGCATCTTTGACGTGTTTGCAGGCGAGCGACCAGACCGTGCGGTAGCCCTCGAGCTTGATGAGATCGGGCAGCACGCGGGCCATGTCGGCCCAGGAGTCGAACGGCCGGTCGCCCAACTGCTCGAAGCCGACTTTGTAGATGGCTTCGCTGGCTTTCAGAAACCGCTCGTAGCCAGCCACGTCAGCCGGTGAAAAACGAGCCACCTCGGCCCGCATGGCCGCGGCGTCGCCGCTGTAGTCGAAGCACTCGCCGCTGTCGAAGCGAATTCGGTAGTACGGGGCCACCGGGCGCAGGTCGATGTCGTCGGCCATGCGCTTGCCGCACAGGGCCCACAGCTCCTCGAACAAGAACGGGGCAGTGATGACTGTCGGGCCCGCGTCGAAGGTGAAACCGTCTTGCCGGTGGACAGTCGCGCGGCCGCCGGGGGCATCGAGCTTTTCGAGCACGGTCACGCGGTATCCTCGCGCTCCGAGGCGCACGGCAGCTGCCAAACCGCCGAAGCCGCTGCCGATCACCACCGCATGCGGCCGGCCGTCGAGCCGAGTCGAAGTGGGCTGCGCGGCGATCTCGGGTGTCAACATATCTCAATCCTAAGAGTGTCATCAGAAATTGACAACCGTTTCGACCCAGGCCATGCGCGGAGCCTTGCAGTGACCGACGCACTCGAACTGCACGACCTGGAGTGCACTCGCGACCATCGCTCATTGTTTCGTGCGGTCTCGGCGCGGATCGGTGCCGGCCAGTTGCTAAGGGTGCAGGGCGAGAACGGTGCCGGCAAGACCAGCTTGTTGCGCATGATTTGCGGGTTGGCGTCGCCCAGCCGTGGCGAGGTGCGCTGGCGCGACCAGCCCATCGCCAGGCAGCGCGACGAATTCAACGCCGGCCTCGTCTACCTCGGCCATGCCCCTGCGCTCAAAGACGACCTTTCGGCACTCGAAAATTTGCAGGCGGCGTGCGGCCTCGCCGGCATGACCTGCACGCTCGACGCGGCCATGCAGGCGCTGGCGCAAGCCGGCTTGGCGCGCCGTGAGCGGCTACCGGCGCGCGCACTTTCGCAAGGTCAGCGCAAACGCGCCGCACTCGCTCGACTCGTGCTCGCCAGCGGCGCGCCGCTCTGGGTGCTCGACGAACCCTTCAACGCGCTCGACGACGCAGCGTGTGGCGCGCTTCAAGTGCTGATCGCCGCGCAACTTGCCCGCGGTGGTGTGGTCGTGCTGACCAACCACCAGGCTGACGCGTGGGACGCCGCGCAGCCGCAGGTCGCCATCCGCTTGCAAGCGCCGGCGCATTCGATGCGCGAGCCGGCAGCCGCGCTGCCTGCATGAACGTGGCCGTGCTCTCCACAACCCGCCCGATGCCCAGTGCACGGCCCGGCCCGTGGCACGGCGTGCGCAGCATCTTCGTGCGCGACTTGCGGATCGTGCTGCGGCGGCGCACCGACACGCTCGCTGCGCTGGTCTTTTTCGTGATCGTCACCAGCCTGTTCCCGCTCGGCGTCGGTGCCGATCCGCAACTGCTGCGCACGATGGCGCCTGGTGTCGTCTGGGTCGCTGCGCTGCTCGCATCGATGCTGTCGCTGGCGCGCCTTTTTGCCGACGATCACCAAGACGGCAGCCTCGAGCAGCTGCTGCTCGGCACCACACCGCTCGCGCTCGCGGTGCTCGCCAAGATGGCGGCGCACTGGCTGACCTCGGGGCTGCTGCTCGCGCTGGTGTCGCCGGTGCTGGCTTTGCAGTTCGACTTGTCGCCGCCGGCGATCGGCGTGCTTTTCGTCTCGTTGCTGCTGGGCACGCCGTTGCTGAGCCTGATCGGCGGCATCGGCGCTGCGCTGACTGTGGGTGTGCGCGGCGCGGGTGTGCTGCTGTCGCTGCTGGTGCTGCCGCTGGTCACGCCAGTGTTGATCTTCGGTGCGGGCGCAGTGGGGGCCAGCGAAGCCGGCCTCGGCGCCAGCGCGCACCTGTCGTTGCTCGGCGCGCTGCTGGCCGTGGCGCTGGTCTTGGCCCCGCTCGCAGCCGCCGCGGCCTTGCGCATCGCACTCGATTGATTTGATCCAATGCTCGCACCACGCATCAACTGGTTTCACTATGCCGCGCCGCAGCGCTTCTACGGCCTGGCGGGCGCCTCGGTGCCCTGGTTCGGCGCGCTGGCAGCGGTGCTCGTCGCCGCCGGCTTGGTGATCGGCTTGCTGATCGCGCCGACCGATGCACAGCAGGGCAACTCGTACCGAATCATCTTCGTGCACGTGCCGGCTGCGTGGATGTCGATGGTGATTTACATGGCGATGGCGTTTTGGGCCGCGATCGGCATGGCCTTCAACGCCCGCCTCGCCCACATGCTTGCGATTGCACTGGCACCGACCGGCGCCCTGATGACCTTCATCGCCCTCTGGACCGGCGCGCTTTGGGGCAAGCCGACCTGGGGCACGTGGTGGGTCTGGGATGCGCGGCTGACCTCCGAGTTGATCCTGCTGTTCTTGTATGTCGGCGTGCTGGCGTTGCATGCGGCGATCGAAGACCCGCGCCGCGCCGACCGCGCCGCCGGCCTGCTGGCGCTCGTGGGCGCAGTCAACGTGCCCATCATCTATTTCTCGGTCAAGTGGTGGAACACGCTGCACCAGGGCGCCTCGATCAGCTTTTCGAAAGCGCCCAGCATGGCCGCGCCCATGCTGCTCGGCATGCTGGTGATGGCGCTGGGTTTCTGGGCCTACAGCATTGCCGCGGTGTTGGCACGTGCGCGCATCGTGGTGCTCGAGCGCGAGCGGCACACCCCCTGGGCCCGTCAGGCCATCGGAGCCGCGGCATGATCTGGGCGAGCTTTTCTGAATTTGCGGCGATGGGCGGCTACGGCCTCTACGTGTGGGGCTCGTTCGGCGTCACCGCGCTGGTCTTGGCAGGTGAAATGGTGGCGCTGCGGACGCGACGCAAAGCGCTTGCCGAACTGGCCGCAGCAACCGGCGACGATGTCGCTTTCAACGGATCAACCCATGAAGCCTAGAACCCGTCGCAGCCTGGCGATCGTCTGCGGTCTCGGCGCACTCGGTGTCGCCGTGGCACTGGTGCTGAACGCCTTCCAGAGCAATCTGGTGTTCTTCTTCAGCCCCTCGCAGATCGCCGCCAACGAAGCGCCGCGCGACCACAACTTTCGGCTCGGCGGGCTGGTCGAAGTCGGTAGCCTGACGCGTTCGACCGACAGCCTCGCGGTGCGCTTCGTCGTGACCGATCTGGCGCAGAAAATTCCGGTGACCTACACCGGCCTGTTGCCTGATCTGTTCACCGAAGGCAAGGGCGTGGTCGCCCAAGGCAAGCTCGGCGCCGACGGCGTCTTTCGCGCCGATCAAGTGCTCGCCAAGCACGACGAAAATTACATGCCGCCCGAAGCCGCCGAGGCGCTTGCCAACGCGCGCAAGGGCAAGCTGCCGGTCGAGCCGCAGATGGGCGCCAAGGCCGTCGGCACGGCGCGCGAAGGAGACCCACGTTGATCCCCGAACTCGGCCACTTCGCACTGATGCTGGCGCTGGCGTTCGCGCTGGTGCAAAGCGTGCTGCCGCTCATCGGCGCAGCTCGCGGCAAGGGCGCGCTGATCGCGCTCGCGCGGCCCGCCGCGCGCGCTCAATTCGTCTTCGTTCTGCTGGCCTACGCCGCGCTCACCCATGCCTTCATCGGCAATGATTTTTCGGTGCTCTACGTCGCGCAACACTCCAACTCCACACTGCCGCTGGTCTACCGCGTCACAGCGGTCTGGGGCGGGCACGAAGGTTCGATCCTGCTGTGGGTGCTGGTCCTGGCGGGCTGGACGCTCGCCGTCTCGATCTTTTCGACCTCGCTCGACGACCGCACTGTCGCCCGCATCCTCGGCGTGATGGGTCTGATCAGCACCGGCTTTCTGCTGTTCACCTTGCTGACCTCGAATCCGTTCACCCGCCTGTTGCCCGCGGCCGCCGATGGTCAAGATTTGACCCCGCTGCTGCAAGACCCCGGCATGGTGATTCACCCGCCGATGCTCTACATGGGCTACGTCGGCTTCGTGGTGGCGTTCGCGTTCGCGATCGCTGCGCTGCTTTCGGGCCGGCTCGATGCGGCATGGGCACGCTGGTCGCGCCCGTGGACGACCGTCGCATGGTGCTTCCTCACCTGCGGAATTGCGCTCGGCAGCTTCTGGGCTTACTACGTGCTCGGCTGGGGCGGTTGGTGGTTTTGGGATCCGGTCGAAAACGCGTCGCTGCTGCCTTGGCTCGCGGGCACCGCGCTGATGCACTCGCTGGCCGTGACCGAGAAGCGCGGCGGCTTAAAAATGTGGACGGCGCTGCTTGCGATCATCACGTTTTCGTTGTCGCTGCTCGGCACCTTCATCGTCCGCTCCGGGGTGATCACTTCGGTGCACGCGTTCGCGAGCGACCCGACCCGTGGTGTCTTCATCCTCGCCTTTCTCGCGCTGGTGATCGGCGGCTCATTGGCGCTCTTCGCGTGGCGCGCGCCACGCGTGGGCGCGGGCGGTGGCTTCGAGACCGTGTCGCGTGAATCGATGCTGCTCGCCAACAACGTGCTGTTGATCGTGGCCTGTGCGTCGGTGATGCTGGGCACGCTCTACCCGCTGGTGATCGATGCGCTGGGCCTCGGCAAGCTCTCGGTCGGCCCGCCTTACTTCAACGCGGTGTTCGTGCCGCTGATGGCACCGGCGCTGTTCTTGATGGGCATCGGCCCGCTCACGCGCTGGCGCCAGGCGCCGGTCGTCGAGCTCGCGCTCAAGCTGCGCTGGGCTGCCGGTGTGAGCCTTGCCGCAGCGCTTCTCGGCCCGCTCGCGCTCGGCGCCTGGACACCAATGATCGGCTTCGGCCTCCTGCTCGCCGCGTGGATCGCTAGCACCAGCGTGCTCAACCTCGTCACCCGTTTGCGTGAGCACCGCGCGCCGTCGATATGGCAGCGCCTGCGCGCGCAGCCCGGCAGCTACTACGGCATGTTGTTCGCGCACACCGGCATGGCGGTGTTCGTTGCGGGCGTCACCGTGGTCGGCGGTTTCGCGGTCGAGAAAGACGTGCGCATGGTGCCCGGCGAGACCGTGGCCATCGGCCGCTACGTTTTCAAGCTCGAGGGGCTGAGCCAGCACCGTGGCCCGAATTACGAAGCCGTGCGCGCCACCCTCAGCGTCACCGACGACGGCCGCGCCATCGGCGACATGACCCCCGAGCGCCGTGTCTACACCGTGACCCGCACGCCACTGACCGAAACCGCGATCGACCGTGGCTTCACGCGTGACCTTTACGTCGCACTCGGCGAGCCGATCGGCGCCAACGCGTGGGGCATGCGCGTTTACTACAAACCGCTGGTCGGCTGGATCTGGGGTGGTTGCCTGATGATGGCGCTGGGCGGCGCGTTCGCCGTGCTCGACCGTCGCTACCGCGCGCACCGCGCTTTGTTGCCGGCCGCGGCCGCATCAGCCGGCACGGTCGCCGGCCCGGCCCTGGCGATGCGAAACGCCACCCCATGAAGCGCGGCCTGATCCCGCTCGCGGTTTTCATCGTGCTGATCGGCTTTCTCGCGGTCGGCCTGACGCTCAAACCGCGTGAGTTGCCCTCGCCGCTGATCGACAAGCCCGCACCGGCTTTCTCGCTCCCAACGCTGGCCGCACCGGCGCAAACACTCTCGAGTGTCGACCTGCGCGGCAAAGTCTGGGTGCTCAACGTCTGGGCCTCGTGGTGCGTGGCCTGCCGCGAAGAGCACGCGACGCTGGTCGAGTTGGCCAAGCTCAACCTGGTGCCGATCTACGGTCTCAACTACAAAGACGAGCGTGGCGCCGCGCTCGGCTGGCTAGAGCGTTTCGGGAACCCGTATGTCGCTTCGCTGGCCGACACCGACGGTGTGGTCGGCATCGACTACGGGGTCTACGGTGTGCCCGAAACCTTCGTGATCGACAAGGCCGGGGTCATCCGCCGCAAATTCATCGGGCCGGTCACGCCCGACGCCATCCGCAACGAGATCGTGCCTTTGGTCGCGAAGCTGAATTCATGAGGGCATCGATGGTCCGCACGTTGCAGCAGGGGCTGCTGGCTTTGCTTCTTTCTCTGCTGTTCGCCGCCAGCGCATTGACGTCTCTGGCTGCACGTGCCGTTGAAGCCCCGCCGCTTTCGGCCGACCCCGCACTCGAGCTGCGTGTGATGCGCGTGGCCGAAGAATTGCGTTGTCTCGTCTGCCAGAACGAAACCATCGCCGCATCGAATGCCGACCTTGCAGTCGACCTCCGTCGGCAGATTCGCCTGAAACTGCAGCAAGGCCAAAGCGAGGCGCAAATCCTGGACTTCATGGTCGAGCGCTACGGCGCTTTCGTGCGCTACCGGCCGGCGTTCGATGCCAAGACCGCCCTGCTTTGGCTCGGCCCGTTTTTATTGCTGGTCATCGCAGCCGTCGTCATGGTGCAAAACATTCGCAAGCGCCGCGCCGCGATCGGCAGTGCCGCATCGGCCCCGCTGAGCGCTGCCGAGGCGCAACGCGCGACCGAGTTGCTGAGCCGCGAGCCGGTGCAACCATGACGGCCTTCGTGGTCGGCGCGCTGGTGCTGTGCGCACTGGCCGGGGCGATGCTGTGGCCAGCACGGAGAGTCGGGGTAGTAACGCCGATCACCGAAACGCCCGCACATTTGGCGGTGCTGCGCGAGCAACTCGCCGCACTCGATGCAGAACACGCCGCCGGCAAGCTCGATGCCGAACAGTACCGCCTCGCGCGCGACGAGTTGCAGCGACGTGTGCTCGAAGAGACGGCGGGGGACGATGCGCCGAGCGATGCACACGGCTCACGCGCTTCGCGCAATACGCACGGACTGCACGGATCGCACCCTTCGCACAGGCTGCCGTTGGTCGCCGGCCTCGGTGTCGCGCTATTCGCCACCGGGCTTTATGCCGTTATCGGCAACCGCGCCGGCCTCGACCCTGCGGCGAGCGTCGCGGTCGCCAAGAACGGCGAGCCGCCGATCACGCCGGCGCAGGTCGAGGCGATGCTGGTCTCGATCGCCAAACGACTCGAGAAGCCGTCCGACGACCCCGCCGTCGACCTCCAGGGTTGGACACTTCTGGCCCGCTCGTACGCTTCGATGCAACGCTTCGCCGAGGCCGACAAGGCTTACGCCCGCGCGATCGCGCTGGCGCCCAAAGACGCCCAGCTGCTCGCCGACCGCGCCGACGTGCTGGCCGTGTTGCAAGGCCAACGCACCGAGGGCGAACCCGAGCGCTTGATCGGCGAGGCACTGCGCCTCGACCCGAAAAACCTCAAGGCACTCGCCCTCGCCGGCAGCGCTGCCTTTCAGCGCAAGGACTTCACCAACGCGCGCCGATACTGGCAGCAGGCACAAGCGATCGCACCGGCCGGCAGCGAGTTTGCGCAAGGGCTGGATCGCAGCCTGGAAGCGGTCGCTTCGGCCACGGGTGAAACAGTTGGCGCGGCGGCAAGGCCGGCTTCGGCGGTCGCCGCATCGACCGCATCGACCGCGACGACCGCGACGCCAGCGACAGCGACAGCGACAGCGCCATTGCCATTGCCATTGCCAGCGACAGCGACATCGACAGCGTCGGTATCGCCATCAGCTGCGTCAGCAGCAACCGCCGCAGCGCGCATCCAGGGCCGCGTCAGCCTCGCGCCTGCACTCGCAGCGCGCGTGCTGCCGAGCGACACCGTGTTTGTGTTCGCGCGCGCCGCCGAAGGCCCGCGCATGCCGCTCGCGATCGTGCGCCGCACGGTTACCGATCTGCCGTTCACCTTCACGCTCGACGACAGCATGGCGATGTCGCCGCAGATGAAGCTCTCGGGATTCGCGAGAGTGATCGTCGGCGCGCGGGTTTCGCGTTCGGGCCAGGCGATGACGCAGCCCGGCGATCTGCGCGGCGAGGCCGCACCCAGCGGCACCCGGGTCGACGACCTTCAGCTGGTGATCGACGGCGCGGCGCCCTGACCCGGCAGCGCGGCGAGCGCGCGGGTAACGAGTTCGTCGACGCCATTCGGCTGCTCTTCGTGCACCAAATGGCCCGCGCCGATCACGCTGTCGAAGGAGCGTGGCGTCGATGCCGGCAGCAGCGCCAGCACACGCTCGGCATCGCGCGGTGGCACGGCCCGGTCGTTCGCACCGACGATCATCGCCAGCGGCGTCTTGAGTTGCGCGAGGTCGCGCGCAAGCGGGCGCAAGTCCCAGTGGGCCATCATGCCGAGCGCGCCCGCGACATGGCGCGGGTCGCGCACCAGCGCGCCATAAAGCGCCAGACCTTCGGCATCGAGCTTCGATCCGGTGCCGCCGATCAGCCGCTCGACCGCTGCGTCGTCCCAGGTACGGCGCGCGAAGATTTGCGACGCGAGCGGCGTCAAGGCCATCAAGCGGGCGACCGGCGGGAACACCACGCCCGCCAAGCCGGCGAGCGGCATGAAGGCGCCGTTGATCGCCACGAGCAGGCGCGGCGCGATGTGACCCTCGAGCGCTAGCCGCGCGCCGATCGCGGCACCGGCCGAGTGGCCGATCACCAAGTCGACATCGAACGCGAGGGCCTTGACCAGCGCACCCACAGCCCCGGCCATGCCGGGCAGCGACAAGCCGCGTGGCGGCGGCATGCTGGTGAACGCATGCCCCGGCAAGTCGACCGCGACGACGGTGAAGCGGCGCGCGAGCAGCGGCATCAGCCGACGCCACGAATGCGCCGAAGCGCCGGTGCCGTGAATCAGCAAGGCCACCGGCCCTGCGCCCCGCTGCTGCACATGCCAGCGCAAGCCGCCAGCGTCGACGAAACGGCTGGCATCCGCATGCGGCCAGATTGCCGCATCGCGAGACCACAGCAACGGCCGGCTCATCTCGGCTCGGCAGCCCCGGCGCTCGCCGCGCGCACCGCTTGCGACAGCAACTCGGCGCCGGCATGCGGCAACGGCAGATACCGCGCACCCAACGCCGCGGCGAGTTGGCGCGCGGGCTCTTGCGCTTGTGGCGAGGTGTCGAGCACGAGTGTCGCGAAGCCTTCGAGGCGCATCTGGCGGCTGGCGGCCATCGCGTCGTCACCAGCACGGGCGCGACCGGGTGTGCCGTCGCGTGCGATGTTGGCGCGGCCGTCGGTCAGCAGCACGACGACCGGCGTGGCACCCCGCCGGCGAACGGCGGCGGCGACCCGGTGGGCGGCGGCGATGCCCGCGGCCAGCGGTGTGCCGCCGCCACCGGGCAGGCCGGCAAGGCTGCGTTTGGCGCGCACCAGCGAACGTGTCGGCGGCAACAGCACTTCGGCGCTGTGGCCGCGAAAGGCGATTACCGCGACGCTGTCGCGCCGCGCGTAGCAATCGGCGAGCAGCAGCTCGACTGCGCCCTTGGTTTCAGCCAGGCGATGCAACGCGGCCGAGCCCGAGGCATCGACGACGAACACGGTCGTCGTCTCGCTGCGCTGCTTGAAGCGCCAGACGTGAAAGTCTTCGCGCCGCACTTCGATCTGCGATGCTCTGGCATGACCACTCTGCGCGCGCTCGCGTC
>JAYUWC010000014.1:0-7883 GCA_043753755.1 Rhizobacter sp. | reverse complement strand
GATGAGTACATCGATCGATCCCCCGCGGGGATGCTCGCTTGCTTGGGGCGGCCCGGCGCGGCGCTCGCAGCCATCAATGCGCACCCTTCATCTCGACATCGGCACTGCCCATGTAAGCCTCGATTACCGCGGGGTTCTTCGAGACTTCGGCATACGGGCCTTCGGCCAGTGTGGCGCCGCGTTGCAGCACGGTGATCGTGTCGGCAATGCTGGCGACGACGCTCATGTTGTGCTCGACCATCAACACGGTGCGGCTCGCCGCGACCTTCTTAATGAGTTGCCGGATGCGGTCGACGTCCTCGAGGCCCATGCCCTGCGTCGGCTCATCGAGCAGCATCAGTTTAGGCTCCATCGCAAGCGTGGTCGCGATCTCGAGCGCGCGCTTGCGGCCATAGCTGAGCTCGACCGCAGGCAGCCGCGCATAGGCTTCGAGGTCGACCTCGCGCAGCAGAGCCAGCGCGTGCGCATCGAGAGAATGCAGCGAGCGCTCAGCGCGCCAGAAGTGAAACGAGGTGCCGAGCTTTTGTTGCAGCGCGACCCGCACGTTCTCGAGCACCGAAAGGTGCGGGAACACCGCCGAGATTTGAAACGAACGGATCACTCCGCGCCGCGCGATCACGGCCGGTTTCTCGGGCGTGATGTCGACGCCGTCGAACAAGATCTGGCCGCGGGTCGGGATCAGGAACTTGGTCAGAAGGTTGAAGCATGTCGTCTTGCCGGCGCCGTTCGGGCCGATCAGCGCGTGGATGCTGCCGCGTCGCACCTGGAGGTCGACCCGGTTGACGGCGACGAAGCCTTTGAATTCTTTCGTCAGCCCACGCGTTTCCAGGATGAACTCACCGCCGCTCATGACGGCCCTCCGACGCGACGTTGTTGCGCGAGTACGCCGGCTGCGCGCACCTCGCCACCCAGCCGTTTCGAAAGTTCGCGCGCGACACTGAGCGCGGCTTCGCGGTGGCGCTCGCCGCGGTCGGCACCGAGCAGCGCTTTGTTAATGCAAACCGCCACGCCGGCCACAACCTCGCCGCTGGCACCGAACACCGGCGCGCCGAACGAGTAGACGCCTTCGCGCACCGATTCGTCGTCGACGCTCCAGCCGCGTTTGCGGTTCAGCGTGAGCTCTTTGAGCAGCGTGCCGATCTCGCGCGGGCCTTTGCGGGTGAAGTGCACGCTGAGCCCATCGGCGAAACGCTGGCGCACTTCATCGGGCTTTAGGTAGGCCAGCATCGCGCGGCCGCTGGCCGACAGATAAGCAGGCAGCCGCATGCCGACGTTGAACGCAAGGCCGAGCGGGCGCGTGCTGTTGCGCACCGCGACGTAGAGCGCGTCGGTGCCGCTCAGCACCGACAGCACCACGGTTTCCTCGGGCGCGGTGCCGACGTCGGCCCAAAGTGCGTTGAACTCCCGGGCGACATCGGTGCCTGCAACGAAGGCTTCGGCCAAGCTCATCACCCTAGGTCCGATCAAGAAGCTGCCGTCGGGCTGGCGCCGCAGGTAGCCGAACGACATCAGCGTGTTGCACAGGCCGTGGACGCTGCTCTTGGGCAGCGCCAGCTCGTTCGTGAGTTGCGCCAGGCTCATCGGCTCTCGCCGCTGCGCCAGCCGGTCGAGCAAGGCGAGCGCCCTTGTCACAGCCGGCACCAGCGGCGCGCCGCTGGCGAGCTGCGGCGTGCGGCGGTTGAGCGTTCTCGAATCTTGCGAGGTGGCGTGCAGGGCAGTCTCCGCAGGGTCTGGGTCCAAACGGGTGGATTGCGATCGATGGGTCGGCGCAACAGACACCGTTCAACCTGATGAACGCAGTTCAGTGGAGCCGGCGGCGAGTCTCTTGCAGTCGGCGGCCGAGGGCAAGCCTCGCGCCGTAGTTTTCGGGAAAACACCGAGGAGGAACCTGATGCGGTGCAGGAATTTCCAAAGTGCGGCCAAGCCTCGGGCGAACGACCGTCAGCCCAGCGCTGGCTTCACCTGCAGGTCGACGCCGGCATATTCGTCGAGGGTGTCGTCTTCGAGATGGTGGGCGTCGCTCCAGCCGACCAGCGTGAAGCCTTGCGGCGTGTACAGCAGGCGGTTGATCGCCGCGTTGCCGAGCGACCAGGAGCGTGGCGCGTCGAGCGCGAGGCGCGAGGCGGCGCGGTAGAGGCAGTCCATCACGCCGCCATGTGAAACCAGTGCGATCGTCTGCCCCGGGTGCAGCGCGGCGAGTCTCGATGCCGTGGCCACGCTGCGCGCAAAAAAGTCGTTCAACGTCTCGCCGCCGGGCGCACCGAAGCTCGGATCACGCCGGCGCCAACGCTCGGCCATCTCGGGCCAGCGTTGGTTGATGTCGGCATAGCTGAGGCCCTCGAACTCGCCGAAGCCGCGCTCGCGCAAGCCGGGGTCGGTGACGATGGCCTGCCCGCAACCGCGCGCGACGGCCTCGGCCGTTTCCATCGCGCGCAGCAGATCGCTCGAGTAGATCGCCGCGATGTCTTCGTCGGCCACCGCGAGCGCGAGCCGGTGCACCTGCCAGCGGCCCATGTCGTTGAGCGGCACGTCGAGCTGGCCCTGGATGCGGCCCTCGACGTTCCAGGCGGTTTCGCCGTGGCGAATCGCGAGCACGCGGGTGGCCTGTTGGTCCGGCTCCATCGATCAGCGTGCGAGGCGAGGGTTGAGCGTGTAGGTGCCCGAGTGCGTGGCCTCGGCGAGGATGTGCGGGTAGATCGCCTGGCGCACCTGCGTGCCGTCGAAGCGCCCTTCGACCGGCACGCGCGGAGTGCTCAGCGCATAGACGGTGAACACATAGTGATGAATCAGCGAATCGTTGAACGGCGGGAACGGGCCGTCGTAGCCGAAGTAGTCGCCCGAGCGTTCCGGGTCGGCAGCGAACCAGCCGGTGAAGTCGTTGACGCCGTGGCGTGCGCCGGCGAGTTGCGCGACCGCCGGGCCGGCTTTGCCGCGCGGCGTGAAGCCGCGGCTGAACTGGCCCTCGGCAATCTCACCGAGCGTGGCAGGCACATCGACCATCACCCAATGGAAAAAGTCGACCCGCGGCAGGTCGGCCGGCACTTCACGACCCTGTTGGTTCACATCGTCGGCGCGGCTGGGCACATCGAAATCGTGGCAGATCAAGGCGAACGACCTCGTGCCGCTCGGCACCTCGCTCCAGGCCAGATGCGGGTTGACGTTGTCCGAAAAAATCACGCCGCCGGCCGCATCGAGTCGGCCCGCGGCATAGACCGCAGGAATGCGCTCGCCGTTGATGAAGCTGTCGCTCCAGAGCTTCATGAGTCGGCTTTCGCCCGGCCCCTGCAGGCTGATTGAGCTTTTGGTCGGAGCGCAAGATCGAAATGACTCGGAGGCTCCATGAGTCAAACGCCCCAGACGATGTCGACGCCCTCGGCGACCGAGCGCTTCATCATTTCGGCCAAGGGCCAGGCGCGCTGCCTGAGGCTCACGCCTTCACGTGGCGCCAGCTTGCTGCCGCTCGCGGCGGCTTCTTTTTCGGCGGTGGCGCGCGCCGTGTCTTCAGCCGCCACGGCCTTCTCGATGGCCGCGATCGCCGCACCCATCGCGGTGCTTTCGATGATGCCTTGCGCGGCGGGCGCCTTGCCGATCATGCGCAGCACGTCGTCGCCGGCCGGGCCGGTCATGATGACGTCGCCATCGGCCTTGGACTTGAATTTGTAGATCATCGGAGGTCGGGCTTTCGCTGGGTTACCTCAACCGCGCCTCAACCGAGTTTGCCGTCGAGCCGGCCGAAGACAAGGCCGCAGTTGGTCGAAAAGTGCAATTGTGCGCCCGCGCTCGCGCGCTTGCAGACGCGCTCGCAGGGCCACGCGGCGAGCCGCCGAGTCAGCCTACCGGCGCGTCGGTGATGTCACGAAAGGCATAGACCCGACCGATCGGTCGGCCCTGCTGGCAGTGCGGCATCGTCACCCGCTCGAGGCAGCGGCCCGACTGCAGATGCAGCACGTCGCGCGACGGCTCCGTGCTCACGTCTTCGATCGCGGCCAGGCGTCGCATGTAGGCGGCCGGATCGACGACGCTGCGACGCATCCACTCGAGCACGGCATCGTCTTCGCGCCGGCTCAGCAGCTCGGCCGGGATCTGCCACAGGCTCGCGAAGCGTCGGTTGAAGTTGCGGAGTTGGCCTGCCAGGTCGGTGACCAGCAGGCCCTCGTGGGTCGACTCGAGCGTGGCGCGCAAATCGGCTGCGGTCGCCTCGAGTTCGCGCTCGGTGCGCCGCTGTGCGCTGCGGTCGTGCAGCACCACGACGAAGAGTGCCGCGACGCCGGCGCCTTCGCCCAGCGGGACACGGCTGACGCGACGGGTCACGGCGCGCACCGCACCGTCGGTGCCGCACACCAGCGTGTCGGATTCGATGCTGTCGACCCGGCCCTGCGCCACTTCGCCCCAAAAGCAGAGGTCTTCGGGCGTGCCGGCGAGGGCTGGCGCTTCTTTGCCGACCAGGCCGGCCGGGGTGGTCGCCATCAGCTCGCCTGCTGCATGGTTGGCCGCCACCACGCGCAGGCTGGTGGCATCGACCAGCCAGACGGCGTCGAGCATGGCGTCGATCAGCCGGCTCCAAGTCGCGAGTGGCTCGGCGAGCGGTGCGGGGGCGGCGAGATCGCGACGCATGAACAGCAGGTCAAGTCGCCGGGTCGGCCGAATCGGGCGACATGAACGGCGTGAGCGGCTCGAAGAAGTAAGCCACGCGCGGCCGAGGCGACAGGTAACGCAGCGAATCGGGCGGCAACTGCGCCGGCTTGATGCTGCGGCGTATGCCCAGGCCCGGGCAGGCCTCGAGGTCGAGCAGCAGGGCCTCGTCGCGAGGCACGCCGGCCGCGTGCACCAGCACACGCGGCTTGAGCGGCCGACTCGAATTCACACCGACCACCATCGCATACCGGTCGTCGGTGAGTTGCACGGTCGAGCCCGCCGGGTACACACCCATCATGCGGATGAAGGCCCCGAGAATCGCCGTGTCGAACAGGGTACGGCTTTGCGCGAAGAGCAACGCGAGCGCCTCGTGCGGCGTGACCGCACGCGGGGCGACATTCGGGTTGCAGAGGTTGTCGTAGCGGTTGACCAGCGCCACGATGCGCGCCGCCGCGGTCATGCGGTCGGTGTTCAGATGCAGCGGAAAGCCGCTGCCGTCGGCATGTTCGTGGTGCTGCGCGATCACCAGCGTGGCACCGGGCGAGAGGCTCATCCGGCGAGCCTGCCGGGCGCCGTGGGCCACGTGCTCCTCGTAAATGCGCAGCTCGGCTGCTGTCGAATCGTCTTCGCGGTGGCGCACCCGCTCGGGCAGCTCGAGCTTGCCGATGTCGTGCAACAACGCGCCGACGCCGAGGTCTTGCATGTCGGCCGCCGCGAAGCCGAAAGTCTTGCCCATCAACAGCGAGACGATGGTCACGTTCAGCGCGTGCGCCGAAGCCTTGTCGCCGGCAGCGTCGGTCAGCAGGCGAATGCAAAGCTCTTGCTCGCCGAGCATTTTGTCGACCAGCGCCTTCGAAAGTTGCTCGGCCTGCTCGCGCGCTTCGTCCGGGCGCGCGGCAACGCGGTCGGTCAACGCGCGGCAATCGCGGGCCGCCTCGGCGAATTGCTTCTCGCACAGCGCAAGGCTTGCGCGGCCGGCAGCCAGCGCGCGGCGGTGCGCGGCGCGGGCGAGTTGGGCGGGAGACTCGGCGCTTCTGATCGCATCGGCCGTCCGCATGTTTCGGGAGGCGTCGCCCTGCAGGGTCGCCTCGTGCGAGCCGTCGACCGACGGCAGCGCGTCGCTTTGCGTCGGGCTCCAGCGCACGCGCTCGAGCCCGAGTTCGCGAATTGTCGCGACCTGATCAGTGCTCGCGATGCGAAAGCTGCCGAGTGGAAACGGGTGCGCCAGCCAACCGATGTCGAGGTGCACGAACATGCCGACTCGCAGCGCATCGACGGCGATGGTTTCGGTGCGGGCAGCGGCTTTCATCGGGTGGGGCGTCAAGGGTCGGCACGGCAACGTTGGTTCCCGGATATCGGCACCCCGCCGGTCGGCTTGAACCGGCCGCTTCGATCAGCGCTGGATGCGTGTCGAAAGCACGATCGCCGAGGTGGTGCGTTCGACACCGTCGAGGCTGCCGATGCGGTCGATCAGCGCATCGAGCTCGCCGATCGACGCCGCCGCCACGACCGCGATCAGATCGAACGGCCCGCTGACCGAGTGCAGCACACGCACCTCGGGAATCTTGCGCAGGGCCACCTCGATCGCACCGCTGCACTTGGGCGCCAGGGTGATCAGCACGTGGGCCCGCACCAGCTCGGCTTCGAGCGCCTCGGGCACGACCACCGTGTAGCCGGCAATCACGCGCTGGCGCTGCAGCCGCTCCATGCGGCTTTGCACCGTGGTGCGCGAGAGCCCGAGGCGCCGCGCCAGCTCGGCCGTGGGCATGCGGGCGTCGTCGCGCAGCAGTGCCAGCAGCGCGATGTCGGTTTTGTCGAGTGCAGTTTTGACCATTGCGCTGGGACCGACCGTTCGAATCGCCGAAGTATGGACTTCGATCTGTCGGGTCGCGAGGCGCGCTTTTGTCGGCCAGCCGCGGGGCCTGTGAAAGCTGTAAGCGGTCGGCGCTGCGGCAGCCACAGCGCCGACCGACGGAAGCTGCCCGCAAGATGCTTTGCGAACAGCGCCGGCCAGAGTTCAGGTGTCCGCTGGCGGCTTGTTGGCGAGGTTGGCCTCCTTCAGGTCAGCGATTGCCCGCGCCGCTGCTTTCCTGGAGTCGTCGATCGCGTCGAAAACGGTTGGGGGCGTTTGCCCTTGAGCTTCTGCGTAATCCGCGGGCGAGAGAGTCCATGCGTTGGAGACGCCTCCTACATCCATTCCCATGATGAGTTTCCTTTCGCGCGGAAGTTGATGTTTCACGCCACAGCCCCGCGCGGCTGCGCCGTGATGATGCGAAGCCGCACAAACGCTGCTTCGCGCTCGAATTGCTTTCCGGCCGCTGTGTCAAAGCGTCAGCGCATGGCCGGTCTGCTGCCGCTTGGCGATGAGGTAGCTGCGATTGAAAGGCGTCACGAAGGTCGGGGTCGAGACGCGTTCGACCACGTCGATGCCCGCCCGACGCAATTGCCCGACTTTGTCCGGGTTGTTGGTGATCAACCGAATTCGCGGCACCCCCAGCGCCACCAGCATCTCGGCCGCGCAGCCGTAGTCGCGGGCGTCTTCGGGCAGCGACAAGGCCCGGTTGGCTGCGTAGGTGTCGAGCCCGCGGTTTTGCAGCCGGTAGGCGTCGAGCTTGGCGACCAGTCCGATGCCCCGACCCTCCTGGCGCAGGTACAGCAAGATGCCGCCGGCTTCCTTCAGCGTCGCGATCGCCGCCTTCAGCTGAGCACCGCAGTCACAACGCAACGAGCCGAACACATCACCGGTCACGCACTCGGAGTGCATGCGAACCAGCGGGATGTCTTGCAACCCCGGAGGGCCGAAGCGCAGCGCGAAGTGCGGTGTGTCGGACACGAGCCCGTCGAACGTGATGAAACTCGCCGCCGCGCCGCAGTCGAGCGCAATATCGACCTCGCTTCTCACCGAAGCCCGCCGTTTGGGGCGCGAAGGCAGGCCGACCGCTGCTTCGGCCACCCAGCTCGATTCGCGGGCCATCATGCTGCGTGCTCCGGCTCGGTTGCAGGGGCGCTGACAGGATCGATCACCAGCTCCACCGCGTCGACAAAAGCCTGCGCCGCCTGTTCGGCTTCAGCCCGGGTGGCGGCCGCCGCCATCACCGAGCCGATCCGGTCGCTGTTGGCGAACGGCAGGCGCACCGGGTCTCCGGCCTTTTTGCGCATGTGCACGTCGCAGATGCGCGGGTCGCTCGACTGGGGCAATCGCAGCCGGGTCAGGCGGCCGGCGGCTCGTGCGACGACCCAGCGGATCG
>JAYUWC010000013.1:0-2572 GCA_043753755.1 Rhizobacter sp. | reverse complement strand
TGGCAACTCGGCTGCAACCTTTCGCACGAAACCCGCAGCACGACCTCGCTGATCGGCTACGGCTACGCGGCCAACGTCGCGGCCTGCAACGCCCAGTTCACACTGCAATGAGTTCACCCCGCGTCCTGCTGACCGGGGCCACCGGCTTCATCGGCTCGCACACCTGGCTGGCGCTGCTCGCGGCGGGCTTTCGGGTCGTCGGTGTCGACAACTTCCGCAATAGCTCGCCCGAGGTGGTCAACCGCATTCGCACGCTTGCCGGCAGCGAGCCCGAGTTCGTGCAGGCCGACGTGTGCGACAGCAAAGCCCTCGAGGCCGTATTCGCCGGCGAGCGCATCGACGCGGTAGTGCACTTCGCGGCGTTCAAGGCGGTTGGCGAGAGCACACAAAAGCCGTTGGCCTACTACGCCAACAACATCGGCGGCCTGCTCACGCTGGCCTGCACGATGGCCGCGCACGATTGCAAGACGCTGGTGTTCAGCTCGAGCGCCACGGTCTACGGCCGGCCCGAGACGCTGCCAATTCGCGAGGACGCGGCGCTGTCATCGACCAACCCCTACGGCGCAACCAAGTTGATGGGCGAGAACATCCTGCGCGATGCAGAGCGTGCCGATCCATCGTGGGCGATCGCCTTGCTGCGCTACTTCAACCCGGTCGGCGCGCACGAGAGCGGGCTTATCGGCGAAGACCCGCGCGACGTGCCGAACAACCTGTTGCCCTACGTGGCGCAAGTGGCGGTCGGCCGGCGCGAGCGTCTGCAGGTCTTCGGCAATGACTACGCCACGCCCGACGGCACCGGCGTGCGTGACTACATCCACGTGCTCGACCTGGCGGCCGGTCATGTCTATGCGCTGCGCTACCTGCTGCGCGAGAAGCGTTCGATCACGGCCAACCTCGGCACCGGCGTGGGTTACAGCGTGCTCGATGTGGTGCGGGCTTTCGAGCGCGCCAGCGGCAAGACGATCCCGTGCGACTTCGTCGCGCGGCGCCCGGGCGATGTCGACTCGACCTACGCCGACGCCACGCTCGCACGCTCGCTTCTCGGCTGGCAGGCCACGCGCGGCCTAGACGCCATGTGCGCCGACAGCTGGCGTTGGCAAAGCATGAACCCCAATGGGCTGGCCAGCTGATTGCATGACGGTGCCAGTCCGAACTTTTTACCTTTGCACATGAACAAGATCTCACTTCAACCCGTTGTCATGGCTGGCGGCAGCGGTACGCGCCTCTGGCCGCTTTCGCGTGCACAGCACCCGAAACAGTTTTTGGTGCTGCAAGGCAATCAGAGCCTGTTTCAGCAAGCCGCGCAGCGGCTGGCTCCACTGGCGGCGGCCGACATCGATGTCGCTGCGCCCTGCATCGTCGGCAACGAAGAGCATCGCTTTCTGGTGCTCGACCAATTGCGTGAAATCGGCCTCACGCCTGCCAGCGTGCTGCTCGAACCGATGGGCCGCAACACCGCACCGGCGATGACGCTGGCCGCATTGCAGGCCACATCGACCGGCGCCGACCCGGTGCTGGTGGTGACGGCCGCCGACCATGCCTACACTGACGAAGCCGCATTCACCGCTGCACTGCAACGCGCAGTGCGCGCTGCGGCCGATGGTGCGGTCGTCACCCTCGGTATTCAGCCGACGGGCCCCGAGACCGGCTTCGGCTACCTGCGCTGCGACCAGACCGACGCCGGCGAGCTGAGCGTCGCCCAGTTCGTCGAGAAGCCCGACCGCACCACTGCCGAGCGCTACCTCGCCGACGGCGGCTACTACTGGAACAGCGGCAATTTCGTCGTGCGTGCCTCGGTCTGGCTGGCTGCGCTGCAGACCTTTCGGCCCGACATCCTGGCTGCCACCCAAGCTGCCTGGGCGGGGCGTGCGGCGGACAACGGCTTCGTGCGCCCCGCGCGCGAAGCGTTCTCGCAGATCCCGAGCGAGTCGGTCGACTACGCGGTGATGGAACGCTGCCCCGAGTCGCCCCAGTTCGACATCCGCATGGTGCCGATGAACGCCGGCTGGTCCGACCTCGGCGCCTGGGACGCCGTCTGGGAGGTCAGCGCCAAAGATGCCGCCGGCAACGCCAGTCACGGCGACGCGCTGGTCAGCGACAGCCGCAACACGCTGGTTCACGCCACCAGCCGGCTGGTCGGCGTGGTCGGGCTCGACAACGTGGTTGTCGTCGAGACGCCCGACGCGGTGCTGGTCGTCGACCGCGCGCGCGCGCAAGACGTCAAAGCCATCGTCGGTCAACTGCACGGCGCCGGCCGCAGCGAGCACACGCTGCATCGCCAGGTGCACCGGCCCTGGGGCTGGTACGACAGCATCGACAGCGGCGCGCGCTTTCAGGTCAAGCGCATCATGGTCAAGCCAGGCGCGAGCCTGAGCCTGCAGATGCACCACCACCGCGCCGAACACTGGATTGTCGTCAGCGGCACGGCCGAGGTCACCAACGGCGACCAAGTGATCCTGCTCACCGAAAACCAGAGCACTTACATCCCGCTGGGCACCACCCACCGGCTCTCGAACCCCGGCAAACTGCCGCTCGAGATCATCGAGGTGCAATCGGGCAGCTACCTCGGCGA
>JAYUWC010000012.1:0-7920 GCA_043753755.1 Rhizobacter sp. | reverse complement strand
GCACGCAGGCCTGCTCGCACAGCACCTCGGTCGGGCAGACGCGCGCGCACATGCCGCCGAAGATGTTGGCCTCGAGGATGGCCTTGGCCGCGCCGCGCAAGTTGTTCTCGCCGATGCGGCGGATGAACGACGGGATGTCGATGCCGGTCGGGCAGGCATCGATGCAGGGCGCGTCGAAACAGTAGTAGCAGCGCTCGGCTTCGATCAGCGCCTGCATCGGCGTCAGCGGCGGGTGGGCGTCGCCGAAATTGCGGGTGTAGTCGCAAGGTGCGAGGCGGCCGGCCTTGATGTCGGGTTGGGTCATCGGTGTCGAGGTGAAGGGTCAAGCCGCACGGGCCACGGCCTTCGGCTGGTGCAAGCCGGCCTGCCGCTTCAGCGCATCGAAGACGGGCGCGAATGCCGGCCGCTCGATGTAGCGCCCCGCGCCGCGTTCGGTGCGCAGCTCGCCGTTTTGCCACACCACTTTGCCTTGCGAGATCGTGACCGTGGCGAGCCCCTGCACCGTGCGGCCCTCGAAGATGTTGTGACCCACGCGACTGATGCTGCCGGCGGTGGTGATGGTCTTGGTGGCGGCCGGGTCCCAGACGACGAGATCGGCGTCGCTCCCCACCGCGACCGTGCCTTTGCGCGGGTAGAGGTTGAAGATCTGCGCTGCGTTGGTCGAGGTCACGCGCACGAATTCGTTGGCCGTGAGCCGGCCGGTGTTGACGCCCGCATCCCAGATCACCGACATCCGGTCTTCGACACCGGCGCAGCCGTTCGGGATCTTGCTGAAGTCGTTGCGACCCATGCCTTTTTGGTCGCCGCAAAACGCGCAGTGATCGGTCGCGGTGGTGTGCAGGTGGCCGGCGGCGAGCGCACCCCAGAGCGCATCCTGGTGGTGCTTGGCGCGAAACGGCGGGCTCATCACGTGGGCGGCAGCCAGGTCCCAGTTTTCATTCAGGTAGACCGACTCGTCGATCGTCAAATGCCCGGCCAGCGCCTCGCCGTAGACGCGTTGCCCGTGACTGCGCGCGCGGATGATCGCGTTGACCGAATCTTCGCAACTCACGTGCACGATGTAGAGCGGCGTGCCCAGCACCTCGGCGATGCGAATCGCGCGCTCGGCGGCCTCGGCTTCGACCGCCGGTGGCCGCGACAGCGGGTGGCCCTCGGGGCCGGTGATGCCTTGCGCCACCAGCCTCTTCTGCAGCTGATAGACCAGCTCGCCGTTCTCGGCATGCACGGTCGGCAGGGCGCCGAGTTCTAACGCGCGGGTGAAGCTGTTCACCAGCACTTCGTCGTCGGCCATGATCGCGTTCTTGTAGGCCATGAAATGCTTGAAGCTGTTGACGCCGTGCTCGCGCACCAGCGTGCCCATGTCGTCATGCACCGATTGATCCCACCAGGTCACCGCGACGTGAAACGCGTAATCGGCCACCGACTTCTCGGCCCAGCCGCGCCAATTGTCGAAGGCCTCCATCAGCCGCTGCTTCGGGTCGGGGATCACGAAGTCGATGATCATCGTGGTGCCGCCCGAGACACCCGCCGAGGTGCCGGTGTAGAAGTCGTCCTTGGTCACCGTGCCCATGAAGGGCAGCTCCATGTGGGTGTGCGGGTCGATGCCGCCGGGCATGACGAACGCGCCCCCGGCGTCGATGATCGTGGCGCCCACGGGCGCCTGCAAACCGGGGCCGACCGCGCGTATCGATCCGCCTTCGGTCAGCACATCGGCGCGAAGACTCGATTCGGCATTGATGACGGTGCCGCCGCGGATCAGGATGCTGTTCATGTGGGTTGCTCCAGCGGTCAGGCGACCGCGATCGTTTCGTTGCTCTTGAACACTGAGGGCAGCTCGTCGGCCTTGGCGTGCATGGCACGCAGCAGCACGTTGGCGCCCGCTTCGATCCACTCGGGCTTGGCGTCTTCGATCTCGTTGTGGCTGATGCCTCCGATGCAGGGCACGAAGATCATCGCGGTCGGCGTGACCTTGCTCATGTAGCAGGCATCGTGGCCGGCGCCCGAGACGATCTCGCGGGTCGAGTAACCCAGATCGCGCGCGCCGTTTCGCACCATCGTCACGCAGCTTTCGTCGAAGTGCACGCAGTCGTATTGAAAGATCTGCTTGAGCTCGTGCTCGAGCCTGGCTGCCGCCGCGATCTTCATCACACCGGTTTCGAGTTCGGCGTCCATTCGCGTCAACTCGTCGTTGTCGGGGCAGCGAAAGTCGATCGTCAAGAACACCTTGCCCGCAATCACGTTGCGCGAATTGGGGTAGACGTTGAGCATGCCGACGGTCGAGACCGCACGCGGCGCGTGCGCGAGGCCGATCTCGTTGACGAGCTGAATCACCTTGGCCGCGCCCAGCAATGCGTCGCGCCGGGAGTGCATCGGCGTCGGGCCGGCGTGCGAGTCTTGGCCGGTGAGCACCAGCTCGTACCAGCGCTGGCCCTGCGCGTCGGTGACGACGCCTATCGTCTGGCCCTCGTTCTCGAGGATCGGGCCTTGCTCGATGTGGGTCTCGAAGAACGCATGCACCGGCCGGCCGCCGACCGGCTCCGGCCCGGCGTAGCCGATGCGCTGCAACTCCTCGCCCATCGTCTTGCCCTCGGCGTCGGTGCGCGACAGGCCGTACTCGAGCGTGAACACGCCGGCGTAAACGCCCGAGGCGACCATCGCCGGCGCGAAGCGCGAGCCTTCTTCGTTGGTCCAGACCGAGGCCTCGACCGGCCGCTCGGTTTCGATGCCGTGGTCGTTCAGCGTGCGGATCACCTCGAGCCCGGCGAGCACGCCGAAGACGCCGTCGAAGCGGCCGCCGGTGGGTTGGGTGTCGAGGTGGCTGCCGGTGCCGACCGGCGCGAGCGAATCGTTGCGACCGGCGCGGCGCGCGAAGATGTTGCCCATCTGGTCGACCTTGATCGTGCAGCCAGCCTCCTTGCACCACTGCACGAACAGGTCGCGGCTTTGTTTGTCGAGGTCGGTGAGTGCGAGACGGCAGACACCGCCCTTGGGCGTGGCGCCTATCTTGGCCATCTCCATCAGGCTGTTCCACAACCGGTCGCTGTCGATCTTCAGTTCAGCCATGACTTTGCTCCACTTGAGAATCTACAAGCTGTGGTTATGCACCCGCGAGCGGCGGGCGTCCAGCGTGACTTTACGGTGCCGCACGGCACGCAATGCGCGTGCCCGTCTGACGACACGAACCAACACCTTGGCCCGATGAACGGCGGCAGCGGCGACCCGCGGACCGGACGCCGTAAATGCGTCGAACTGGCCGGTCTGCGGCAGCTTGTTTCGCCCATTGCCTTGCCGCAGGCGGACCATACTCGCGCCCAGTGTGCCGGAGGGCCTCCATGAAAAAATACAACTGCGGGCTCGTCATCGAGCGCGGACGAGGTGGCGGGCTAGCGAAGGGTCGGCCATGGGCGGCCCGAGGTGCGTGCCTGGCGTTGGCGATGTCTTGTCTGGCGTCTTTCGCCCAGGTGGTGCCTATGGCGCCGCAGCACCTGCGCATCGTCGGCGGCTTTGGCGCCGTCAACCAATACACCCGCCACGAGGAGCCCTTCTGGTCGCGCGAACTGTTTCGCCTGAGTGGCGGCTCGGCAAGTGCCGAAATCGTGCCGTTCGATCGCGCCGGCGTTCGTGGCCAGGAGATGCTGCGTTTGGTCCAACTCGGCACGGTGCCTTTCGGTACGTTCTTGTTGAACGTCACGGCTTCGTTCGAAGCCGAAATCGGCGCCCCCGATCTCGCCGGGCTCAGTCCTGATGTTGCGACGCTTCGCCGCAACGTCGACGCCTTTCGCCCCTATCTCGCCAAGATGCTGAAAGAGCGTTACGGCACCGAGTTGCTTGCGATTTACGCTTACCCGGCTCAAGTGACGTTTTGTGCAAAGCCGGTGACCGGGCTCTCCGGTCTGGCAGGGCGCCGCATTCGAGTCTCCAGTGCGACCCAGGCGGATTGGGTCACCGCGCTCGGCGCCATACCTGTGCAAGCCGCATTCGCTGAAATCGTCGCCAACATGCGCAGCGGCAACATCGACTGCGCCATCACCGGAACCATGTCGGGCAACACCCTCGGCCTTCATGAAATAACGACCCACCTCCACACCATGCCTGTGAGTTGGGGTGTCGCAGCGTTCGTGGCCAACGGCGCGGCCTGGGGCGCGCTGCCGGCGGGTATTCAAAGTCTGCTTCGGCGCGAGCTACCGAAGTTGGAGAAGGCGATCTGGACCGAGGCCGAAAACGAAACCAACGACGGCATCGCGTGCAATGTCGGCGCGCCGACTTGCGTCGGCGGACGAAAGGGGCGCATGGTGGAGGTTCGCGCCAGCGAGGCGGATGCACGAATGCGCCGTGAGCTGCTGGTCGGCAACGTCCTGCCCAACTACATGAAGCGATGCGGTCCGCAATGCACCGAAGTCTGGAAGAAGACGGTCGGCTCGGCGACCGGGATCGGTTTGCCCTGATCGCGCTGCCTGCGAGTTGACTCAGTGACACCGCAACCATGCCGTCAACCCGGTCCATAGCCGCAATTTGGGGCACGGTCGCTGCACTGGCCGTCGCGACGACCAGCGCCGCGTGGTGGCTGGTCGACCGCGCCGAGCGCGAGGCCAGGGCCGAGACTGCAGAGCGGGTCATCCGGTTCGTCAGCGGCGCCGAGGCGGCGCTCAATCGCGCGTTCATCGAGACCGATCTGCTGCTCAGTGATGTCGGCGACCTGATCTCGCCGGACGGCACGTTCGATCGCAACGATGTCGAACTCCTGCTGCGCGGCATCGCGAAGCGCAACATGGATTTTCGCGATCTGGCCGTGATCGATGCCGAAGGCCGCGTTCTAGCGGCTGCGCGCCCGCAGACTGTGCGGCTGGGCGTGCCGCTGCCGCTGCCGTTCGTCCGGGCGACCTTGAGCCAGTCGACCTCGACACTCGCGATCAGCGCGCCGCTCCAGAACTTTGCGAGTGCCGAGCGGGCTCTCTTTTTCGCTCGACCGCTGGCCATGAAGTCGAGTCGACCGGTGATGGTGATCGCCGAGGTTCCCGTCGTCAACATCACGACGATCATGGCGCAGTCGGTTCAGATCCCTGGCCTGGTGGTCACCCTCGAGCGAGACGACGGCGAGCTGTTGGCGAGCGTGCCTTCCAGCGACGTGCAATTGGGCCGGCGTCTGGCCAAGCCTTTGCCCGAGGAGGCGCTCCAGAGCCTGGCCGTTCACGCCCCGGGCCGTCTGGACGCAGCACCTTCGTTCTTGGCCGCCCGCACCTCGCTCTACCGCTCGGTGCGAATCTCGGCGGGCATTTCGGAAGAGGTCGCAATAAACGCCTGGAAGCAGTACCGAGGTCAGGTGTGGAGCGTTGTCGGCGGCTTCTTTGCGATGCTGCTGGCGGTCGGCTGCGCCGCCCATTGGCAGCTGAGACGCATGGCCAGAGCCCGCCGCGAAATTGCGCAAGGCAAAGCCATCCTGGACCGCGCCCTTGCTGCAATGGCCGACGGCTTCCTGCTCTGCGACGCGCAAGACCGCGTGGTGGCCTGGAACTGTCGCTACCTTGAAATCTTTCCGTGGCTGCGACCGGTGCTCAAGGTCGGCACACGTTTCGAAGAAATCGTCGAGGTCGCGGCCAGTGCGCTTTACGGTGACCTTGAAAAAGGCACAGAGCGCGCCGCCTGGCGCGACAAGCGCCTGGCGCAGCACCGCAGCGGCCGCGGCATGTTCGAACAAGACTTCCACGACGGCAGCGTGATCCACGTGATCGAACGCCGAACGCCCGATGGCGGCACCGTCAGCGTGATGCGCGACATCACGTTGGCCGAACGCGAGCTGACCCGCGCCAAACTCGAGGCCGAGGCGTCGAACCATGCCAAGTCGCAGTTTTTGGCCGCGATGAGCCATGAAATTCGAACCCCCCTCAACGGCGTGTTGGGGATGAACAGCCTGTTGCTCAAGACCCCTCTCAACGACGAGCAACGCAACTACGCGCGAACCATTCGCAGCTCGGGCAGGGCACTGCTGACGTTGATCAACGACATCCTCGATCTGTCGCGCGTCGAAGCCGGCCGAACCGAGCTGGTGATCGCCGAGTTCGACCCGCAACGCATGGTCGAGGAGGTGGTCACATCGGTCGCCACACGAGCGCAGGAGAAAGGGCTTCGATTCGATGTGCAGTACCAGCGCGGGCTGCCCGCGGTGCTGCTCGGAGACGAAGGCCGCCTGCGGCAGGTGCTCTTCAACCTCGTGGGCAATGCGGTCAAGTTCACCGAACGCGGCTCGGTTCTGATCAAGCTCGAGCAACGGCCCATCGACGACGAACGTCTCGAGCTTCACATGGTGGTGAGCGACACCGGCATCGGCATCAGCACGAACGCGCTGCCGACGCTGTTCGAGCGCTTCCGGCAGGCCGACAGCGGTATTGCGCGACGCTATGGCGGCAGCGGCCTCGGCCTTGCGATCAGCCGCGGTCTGATCGATCTGATGGGCGGGCGTATCGATGTCGATACCGAAGTGGGGCGCGGCA
The DNA here is from genome assembly GCA_043753755.1 of Rhizobacter sp. Lineage (GTDB taxonomy): Bacteria > Pseudomonadota > Gammaproteobacteria > Burkholderiales > Burkholderiaceae_C > LMDS01. Next base: position 1,432 of record JAYUWC010000012.1, on the reverse strand, counting down.
GCACCTTTCATATCTGCGTGGCCTTGCGGCGCGGGCACTCTGATCGGCTTGCCCCGGCCGACACCCGGTTCGACCTCGAGGACGACATGATCCGGGGCCTGCGAATCCTGGTCGCCGAAGACAACGAGGTCAACCAACTCGTGGTCAGCGCCATGTTGGCCCATCAGGGTCACACCTGCGACGTGGTCGCCGATGGCGCCGGGGTGATTGCCAAAGTGGCCGCAGGCACCTATGACCTGATTCTGATGGACATCCAGATGCCGAATCTGGATGGTCTCGCCGCGACCCGCTTGATTCGGGCGCTGGGTACGCCGGCCGCCCAGATTCCGATCATCGCGCTAACCGCGAATGCCATGGCCGAGGACCGCACCGCCTATCTCGCGGCCGGCATGGACGACCATGTGTCGAAGCCGATCGACGCCAAAGAACTCGGTCGCGCCATTGCGCGCGCCCTCGCGGCGCAGTGGCAGAGCGAAAGGTAGGCGCAGCCCACCGGCGCTGTTTCAGTAACGCAGCAAGTCGTTGATGCTGGTCTTGGAGCGGGTCTGCGCGTCGACTTTCTTGACGATCAAAGCGCAAGTCGAGCTGTGGCTGCCGTCGGGCGATGGCAGCGTGCCTGGAATGACGACCGAGCCGGACGGGATCCGGCCGTAGCTGACCACGCGGGTTTCGCGGTCGAAGATCTTGGTGCTACGGCCGATGTGCACGCCCATCGCGATCACCGAGTTTTCTTCGACCATCACCCCTTCGACGATGGCCGAGTGGGCGCCGATGAAGCAGTTGTCTTCGATGATGGTCGGCTGTGCCTGCAGCGGCTCGAGCACGCCGCCGATCGATGCGCCGGTGCTCAGGTGCACGTTCTTGCCCAATTGCGCGCAAGAGCCCACTGTCGCCCAGCTGTCGATCATCGATCCCTCGTCGACATAAGCTCCGACGTTGACGAAGCTCGGCAGCACGACGACGTTTCTAGCAAGGTAGGCGCCGTGGCGCACCATCGCCGGCGGGACCATGCGCACGCCCGTGGCGCGCATGTCGGCTTCGTCGAAGCCGGCGAATTTGGAATCGATCTTGTCGAAGTAAGACATGCCGCCGACGCTCATCAACTTGCTGTCGGTCAGCCGAAACGAGAGCAGCACCGCCTGCTTGACCCACGCGTTGACCGACCACTCGCCAAGGCTCAAACGCTCGGCCACGCGCAGCCTGCCGGCGTCGAGCGCCTCCATCACGAATTCGACCGCCTCTCGAACGCTGGCCGGGTGAACCCCACCGGGCCCCGACGACCATGCGCGCTCGATCACGCCCGAGACATCGCTCAGCGTGACATGGTCGATTGGGGCACCGCGGTCGGTGGCGGGATTCGAGCGGGTACTGCACATGGCTTTGGCTCCTGTGGGTTGCATGATTTACGGTCTGGCCCGCGCGTGGCCGCTCG
>JAYUWC010000011.1:0-7934 GCA_043753755.1 Rhizobacter sp. | reverse complement strand
GCGCGTTGCGGATGCGGGTCAGCATGTCGGCGATAGGATCACTCATGCTCATGGGAAATATCTCCTGATCAGGCTGCCGGCTTACCAGCTCGCCTTAACGACGCCAGGGATGTCACCCTTAAACGCCAGTTCGCGAATCTTGTTGCGACCGAGGCCGAACTTTCGGAAAGTGCCGCGCGGGCGCCCCGTCAACTCGCAGCGATTGCGCTGGCGAGTCGGGTAAGCGTTGCGTGGCAGCCTTTGCAGTTCGAGGCGAGCCGCATACCGTTCCTCATCGGACTTCTTTGCGTCGTTTGCGGTGCCCTTGAGCTCAGCGTACTTTTTAGCGTACTTGGCAACGAGTTGAGTTCGCTTGAGCTCACGCTGGATGAGGGAAGTTTTGGCCACGGGCTCGGTCCTTCAGTTCTTGAACGGAAACTTGAACGCAGCCAAAAGCGCCTTGGCTTCTTCGTCGTTCTTCGCCGTCGTGGTGATGCTGATGTTCAGGCCACGCAGCACGTCGATCTTGTCGTAATCAACTTCAGGAAAAATAATCTGTTCCTTGACGCCGATGTTGTAGTTGCCGCGACCATCGAATGCCCGGCCCGAGATGCCGCGAAAGTCGCGAACCCGCGGAAGCGCGATCGTCACAAACCGGTCGAGAAATTCGTACATTTGCACGCCACGCAGGGTGACCATGCAACCGATCGGCACGCCATCGCGAATCTTGAAACCAGCGATCGCCTTCTTCGACTTGGTGACGACCGGCTTTTGCCCGGCGATCTTTGTCAAATCGCTGACAGCGTGGTCCATGACCTTTTTGTCAGAAACCGCCTCGCTAACGCCCATGTTGAGCGTGATCTTGGAGATGCGCGGCACCTGCATCGGAGACTTGTAGGCGAACTTCGTCATAAGTTCGGGCGAAATCTTGTCGCGAAAGATCGCCTGCAAACGCGCCACTTTCGGCGCAGCGGATTGAGCTTGTTGCTTGGCCATGTGGAACCCTTAAGCCTTGATCTCTGCGCCGCTCGACTTGAAGACCCGCACACGCGTGATCTTGTTCGTCTTGGCATCGGCGCCGAGCTTGATGCCGACGCGGTCGGCCTTGCCGGTCGCGAAGTTGAAAATCGCGACATTCGACTGATGAATCGACAAGGTTTTGTCGACGACGCCGCCGGTCGTGCCCTTCATCGGATTCGGCTTAACGTGCTTTTTCACAACGTTCACGCCCTCAACGAGGATGCGTTCCTCGTCGACGCGCTGTAGAACCGCGCCGCGCTTGCCTTTGTCGCGGCCGGTCAACACGATGACCTGGTCGCCTTTGCGAATCTTGTTCATGGCCTGTCCTGTCTCTCTTGGGCTGCGCTCAGAGCACTTCGGGTGCGAGCGACACGATTTTCATGAAGCGCTCAGTGCGCAACTCACGAGTTACCGGCCCGAAGATCCGGGTGCCGATGGGCTCAAGCTTGGCATTAAGGAGCACCGCAGCGTTGCCGTCGAACTTGACCAGCGAACCGTCCTGGCGGCGCACGCCCTTTGCAGTACGCACAACGACCGCGCTGTAAACCTCGCCCTTTTTCACGCGACCACGCGGCGCAGCTTCTTTAATGCTGACTTTGATCACATCGCCGATTGCAGCGTAGCGGCGCCTGGAGCCGCCTAGCACCTTGATGCACATGACAGATTTAGCGCCAGTGTTGTCCGCGACGTCGAGTCGCGATTGCATTTGAATCATATTGTCCTATCCCCCAACTTGCGGCGCTTGCTCTGAGCGTTCTGGCTCGCCCGATCAGCTCTGCAGTCTTGGGCCCGTGTGTGGGCAAGTGATGTCGAAGATTTCGAGGGCCAACATTGCGTTAAACCGACCAGGTTATGCGCAGTTGCGGCGAAGCCTGTGATTATGTGGCAGTTTTTCGTACCGCGTCAACCTACTTCGTTGAAAGAATGGAACATCCATGTCGCCACGTGAGGTCAAGGGTCAAGCCGGTCGCCTTTGCGAAGTCGGCACTGCCGTCAGCGGTCATTCCCATTCCTGCCGCTCGCACGCTGATCTCGCCCCCGGGCAGCCATTAGAAATGGGTCGTTGACCGACACGCACTAAATTTCGTCGACGCCCATTGCCTTGAATGCCTCGGCATTGTCGACGTTGCCCGGCACGTGCTTGGCGGAGCAAGTCGGCGTGAAGGCACCCGGCAGAGCGAAGACTGCAATCGTCTTGCCAACTTCGTCACTGGTGACGAAGGTATTCGGCCCGGTCGAGCAACCTCGCCCTCGACTTCGATAAATTTCGACAGGGTGCCGGCAGGCAGTTTGTCGCCAACATTCAATATATCCAACTTCGAATGCACATTAAAACGAGAAACGGCCGGGCGCCAGTATCGACGTTCCAACCGCTCTGAAAAAAAACTACCTTAAACCACGATCGCCTTTTGGACGAGCCGGGTAACCATCCAGGCTTTAGTTTTCGAGATCGGACGTGTCTCGGAAATCTCGACAACGTCGCCCATCTTGTACTCGTTGTTTTCGTCGTGCGCGTGGTACTTGCTCGAGCGCGCGACGATCTTGCCGTAGAGCTCGTGCTTGGTGCGGCGCTCGATCTGCACCGTGATTGTTTTGGCGCGCTTGTCGCTGACGACCTTGCCCACCAGGGTGCGGGTGTTCTTCGCCTTCGGCTCAGTCGACGCAGCGGCGATCTCTTGCTGCTCGTTCATTTGACGGCCTCCTTCTTCTTTTGAACCAAGATGGTCTTGGCACGTGCGATATCGCGACGCGTATTGCCCAGCTGCGTGTGGTTACTCAGTTGCTGCGTCGCTTTTTGCATTCGCAGGCCAAAGTGCGCTTTCAGCAAATCGCCGATCTCTTTTTGAAGACCGTCGACATCCTTGGCGCGAAGATCAGATGCTTTCATCAGTTTGCTCCTCAGGCGCCGACCTGGCGCGCGACGAAAGTGCACTTCAGCGGCAGCTTGGCTGCAGCCAGAGTGAACGCTTCGCGGGCCAGCTCTTCAGCAACCCCGTTGATTTCATAGAGCACTTTACCCGGCTGAATTTCGGCCACGTAGTACTCCGGGTTGCCCTTGCCATTGCCCATGCGGACTTCGGCCGGCTTTTGCGAGATGGGCTTGTCGGGAAAAATGCGGATCCAGATGCGGCCGCCACGCTTTACGTGGCGCGAGATCGCGCGACGGGCTGCTTCGATCTGGCGTGCGGTAAGCCGACCGCGTTCGATGGCCTTCAAGCCGAAGTCGCCGAACGATACGACTGCGCCCCGAGTGGCAACACCGGTGTTGCGACCCTTCTGTTCCTTACGGTATTTTCTGCGTGCGGGTTGCAGCATGTTTATTCTCCTTTGGCGTCGGGCGCGGCCGGCGCATCGCCAGGCGCGACGGCCTTGCGTACGCGCTTGACAGCTGGCACTTTGGGCGCATCACCAGCCGGTGCAAGAGTGGTCGCGGCAGTTGCCGTGTCGCCAGGACGGTCGGTGCGCGGCGCACCACGGTCAAAGCCCCCACCGCTCGGGCGACCGCCACGGCCAGCCGGCGCACCGCCTGGACCCCTCGGGGGGCCGCGACGCGGACCGCGGCGATCGTCCTCGGCGCCTGGAGGCGTGACGATGCCAGGCGACTCGCCGTTCGCCAGGCGATCACCTCGGTAAACCCAGCACTTCACGCCGATGATCCCGTAGGTGGTTTTGGCTTCCGAAAAGCCGTAGTCGATGTCCGCCTTCAAGGTGTGAAGTGGAACGCGGCCTTCGCGATACCACTCGCAACGAGCAATTTCGATGCCGTTCAGACGGCCTGACGACATCAGCTTGATGCCCTGTGCGCCGAGACGCATTGCGTTTTGCATCGCACGCTTCATCGCACGGCGGAACATGATCCGCTTCTCAAGCTGCTGGGTAATGCTGTCGGCGATCAGTTGGGCATCGACTTCAGGCTTGCGTACTTCTTCGATATTGACGGCAACCGGCACGCCAAGTCGGCGAGTCAATTCAGCCTTGAGGTTCTCGATGTCCTCGCCCTTCTTGCCGATTACCACCCCCGGCCGTGCCGAGTAGATGGTGATGCGTGCGTTCTTGGCGGGGCGCTCGATCAAGATGCGCGACACGGCCGCGCTCTTCAGCTTGGCCTTTAGATACTCGCGAACCTTGAGGTCTTCTGCAAGCATGGTCGCAAAGTTCTTGTTCGACGCATACCAACGCGACGACCAGTTACGCGTGACAGGCAGGCGGAACCCTGTGGGGTGAATCTTTTGTCCCATGGCTTTTGCCTTTAGTTGCCGACGGTAATGTAGATGTGCGCGGTCGGCTTGCTGATGCGGTTGCCGCGACCCTTGGCCCTTGCGGAAAAACGCTTTAGCGTGGCACCTTGCTCAACGAAAATCGTCTTGATCTTCAGCTCGTCGATATCCGCGCCGTCGTTGTGCTCAGCGTTCGCGATCGCGGACTCGAGGCACTTCTTGATGATGCCGGCAGCGCGCTTCGGCGTGAAGCTCAGGATGTTCAGTGCCTGATCCACCTTTTTACCGCGAACCAGATCGGCCACCAGCCGGCCCTTGTCGGCTGAGAGGCGAACGCCGCGGACGATAGCTTTGGTTTCCATCGTCGTCATCCTTATTTCTTGTTAGCCTTTTTGTCGGCCGGGTGCCCCTTGAACGTACGTGTAAGCGCAAATTCACCGAGCTTATGGCCGACCATCTGGTCGGTGATGTATACCGGCACGTGCTGCTTGCCGTTGTGCACGGCGATCGTGATACCGATGAAATCGGGCAGGATTGTCGAGCGACGCGACCATGTCTTGATCGGCTTCTTGTCTTTGATGGCCACCGCCTTCTCCACCTTCGCCTGAAGGTGGTGGTCGACGAACGGGCCTTTCTTGAGTGAACGAGTCATGCCGTTCCCCTTACTTTCTGCGACGCGCGACGATCATCGTCTGCGTGCGCTTGTTGTTGCGAGTGCGATAGCCCTTGGTCAACGTGTTCCACGGTGACACCGGCGCCTGGCCTTCGCCCGTGCGGCCTTCACCACCGCCGTGCGGGTGATCGACCGGATTCATGGCAACACCGCGAACGGTCGGGCGGATGCCCCTCCAGCGGATCGCACCGGCCTTGCCGTACTGGCGCAACTGATGTTCTTCGTTCGACACTTCGCCGATGGTCGCTCGGCAGTCGATATGGATCTTGCGAACCTCACCAGAGCGCAGGCGGACTTGTGCGTAGATGCCTTCGCGTGCCAGAAGGGTAGCCGAGGTACCGGCCGAGCGCGCGATCTGCGCGCCTTTGCCAGGTAACATCTCGATCGCGTGGATGATCGAACCCACGGGAATGTTGCGAATCGGCAGTGTATTGCCCGCCTTGATCGGCGCCTCGGCACCGCTCAGAACAGTGGCACCCACCTCCAGTCCGCGCGGCGCGATGATGTACCGGCGCTCCCCATCGGCATAGCAAACCAGCGCAATGTGCGCGGTGCGGTTCGGGTCGTACTCGATGCGCTCGACCTTCGCCGGAATCGCATCCTTGTTGCGGACAAAATCGACCAAACGGTAGTGGTGCTTATGCCCACCGCCGCGATGGCGGATCGTGATGTGACCGTTGTTGTTGCGGCCCGCGTTCTGCATTTGCGGCTCGAGCAACGATGCCTCGGGCTTGCCTTTGTGCAAGTGCGGGTGCACCACCTTCACCACGCCACGGCGGCCAGGCGAGGTCGGTTTAATTTTGATGACAGGCATTACGCCGCCTCCCCGGAGAAGTTGAGCTCTTGGCCCTTCTTGAGCGACACGTAGGCCTTTTTGACGTGGTCGCGACGCCCGATCGACTTGCCGAAACGTTTGACCTTGCCTTTTTGAACCACGGTTGAGACCGACTCGACCTCGACCTTGAACATCAACTCGACAGCCGCCTTGATTTCAGGCTTGGTCGCGTCACGCATCACCTTGAACAGCACTTGGTTGTGCTTCTCGGCGGTCATCGTGCCTTTCTCAGACACGATCGGCGCGATCAACACCTGAGCGAGCCGGCCTTCGTTGTACTTGGCCGCCTTGGCAACCGATTTATCGGCGGTGCTCATGCCAGCATCTCCTTGAGTTGCTCGACCGCAGCCTTGGTCACCAAAACCTTCTTGAAGTGCACGAGTGCAAGCGGGTCAGCATGACGCGGCTCCACGACCAGCACATTGATGAGATTGCGCGAGGCGAGAAGCAGGTTGTCGTCAAGCTGGTCGGTAATGAACAACACAGAATCCAAACCCATCGCTTTGAACTTAGCAGCAAGCTGCTTGGTTTTGGGCGAATCGACGGTCAGAGAGTCAACAACGGCCAAGCGACCCTCGCGCACCAGCTGCGAAAGAATCGCAGCCATACCAGCGCGGTACATCTTCTTGTTGACCTTCTGGGTAAAGTTTTCGTCCGGACTGTTCGGAAAAATCCGACCGCCTCCGCGCCAGAGCGGCGAGGAAGTCATACCGGCTCGCGCGCGGCCAGTGCCCTTTTGGCGCCACGGCTTTTTAGTCGAATGCTTCACCATTGCTCGGTCGAGCTGCGCTCGTGTGCCCTGACGCGCATTCGCCTGGAACGCGACGACGATCTGGTGCACCAGCGCTTCGTTGTAGTCCCGGCCAAACAGCGTGTCGGGAGCATCGACTTTCGATGTGGCCTGACCTTGTTCGTTAAGGAGTTCGAGCTGCATCAGTTCGCTCCCTTCTTCACTTTGGCCTTGATTGCCGGGCTGACGACGACATGGCCGTTTTTCGCACCTGGTACCGCTCCACGAACCAGCAACAGCTGGCGCGCCTCATCGATGCGGACAATGTCGAGGTTCTGGACGCTCTTGGTCACGTCACCGCGATGACCTGACATCTTCTTGCCCGGAAACACCCGGCCCGGATCTTGCGCCATCGAGATCGAGCCTGGCACGTTGTGCGAACGGCTGTTGCCGTGCGATGCACGTTGCGAACTGAAGTTGTGGCGCTTGATTGTTCCGGTGAAGCCCTTGCCGATCGATGTGCCCTGCACGTCGACCAGTTGACCAACCGCAAACACGCCCGAGACGATGACTTGAGCGCCTGGCTTGTACCCAGCCGCAACTTCAGCAGGCACGCGGAATTCTTGAAGGATCTGACCGGCTTCGACACCCGCCTTGGCGAAATGGCCCGCTTCGGGCTTGGAAACCCGCGAAGCCTTGCGTTCGCCAAAGGCAACCTGGATGGCGGCGTAGCCATCCGTCTCTTCGGTCTTGACCTGGGCAACGCGGTTGTTGGACACATCGAGCACGGTCACGGGGATGGCGTCACCATCGTCCGTGAAGATGCGCATCATGCCCACCTTGCGGCCCAGCAAGCCGAGGCGATGGCCTGGATTGACTGAAGTCATGTTTTTCTCCAGCCCCAATCGCTTGCTCGCAATTCGGGCCTTTGTTCACGAGCCCGACATCGATTGGTCGGGTTGATAAGTTTCCGTCGCGCTCAATAGCCAACGCGCGGAAAAGCCTGCGATTGTAGCACTGGCGATTGAAATCGCAAGGTCTGCGCCTAGGCGCCGGCTTATTGAAGCTTGATTTCGACGTCAACACCCGCCGGCAAGTCGAGCTTCATCAGCGCGTCAACCGTTTTATCGGTCGGATCGACAATGTCCATCAGACGCTGGTGGGTGCGAATCTCGAACTGATCACGCGACGACTTATTCACGTGCGGTGAGCGTAGGATGTCAAAACGCTGCATGCGGGTCGGCAGTGGCACGGGGCCCTTGACGATTGCCCCGGTGCGTTTGGCCGTATCGACAATTTCAAGCGCAGACTGGTCGATCAACTTGTAGTCGAACGCCTTCAGACGGATGCGGATCTTTTGCTTTTGCATGATGTTCCGCCTTATTCGATGATCTTGGCCACGACCCCGGCGCCGACGGTGCGGCCGCCTTCGCGGATGGCAAAGCGCAGGCCTTCTTCCATCGCGATCGGGTTGATCAG
>JAYUWC010000010.1:0-7947 GCA_043753755.1 Rhizobacter sp. | reverse complement strand
TCAACCACTACGCCGGCTCACCGCGTGACGGCATGGAGTTTCGGCCCTACTACCTCGCCCGCGAGTGGGTGCGTGCAGGTCATCGCGTGCAAATCGTTGCGGCGGCTTACTCGCATGTGCGCACGCGTCAACCCGCGATGCCGACCCGTGGTGCGGCGCTTGACGAGGTGATCGACGGCATCGCCTACCGCTGGCTGCCGGCGTCGCACGACACCGGCAACGGCCTCGGCCGGGTGCGCAACATCTGGGCGTTTTTAAGCCGCCTCTGGCGCGAGTCGCCGCGGCTCGTGCGTGAGTTCGCACCCGATGTGGTGATCGCCTCCAGCACCTACCCGATGGACGTCTGGGTCGCGCGCCGCCTCGCCCGTTTGGCGCGCGCCAAGCTCGTCTACGAAGTGCACGATCTGTGGCCGGCCTCGCCGATCGAGCTCTCGGGCATGTCGCCGCGGCACCCGTTCATCGTGATGTGCCAGAAGGCCGAAAACGATGCCTACCGCGATGCCGATCTCGTCGTCTCGATGCTGCCGAAAGTGACTGAGCACATGCGCGCGCACGGCCTCGACTTGCGCAAGCTCTGCATCGTGCCGAACGGCATCGCACTCGACGACTGGCAGGCCGAGCCCGCGCCGCTCGCCGGTGCGCTGGCGCAGCGGCTCGCCGCGCTTCAGGCGGCTGGCCGCACCATCGTCGGCTACGCCGGCTCGCATGGCCTGCCGAACGCGCTCGGTGTGCTGCTCGATGCCGCTGCGTTGCTGCGCGAGCAGCCGCTCGTCTTCGTGCTCGTGGGTGGCGGCCATGAGAAAGCACGCCTCGCCGAGCGCGTGCGCGCCGAGGGCCTGGTCAACGTCGAGCTGCTGGAGCCGATCCCGAAGGCGCAAATCCCGGCGCTGCTCGCAGCGTTCGACATCGCCTACATCGGCTGGCAACGCGTGCCGATCTACCGCTTCGGCATCGCGCCCAACAAACTGATGGACTACATGATGGCGGGCCGCCCGGTGCTGCATTCGGTCGAAGCCGGCAACGACCCGGTCGCCGAGGCCGGTTGCGGACTCACGGTGGCGCCCGAGTCGGCGAGCGCGGTGGCCGATGGGCTTTTAAAACTCGCGGCGCACACACCGGCCGAGCGCGCGGCGATGGGTGCGCGCGGCCGCGCGTTCGTGGTCGAGCACCACAGTTATCGCGCGCTGGCGCAACGCTTTATCGATGCGGTGGAGGCGTCGTGAGCGACGCTGAGCGCGAGCCCGACGCGGTGGTGCGCCGCTACGCGCGCCGCGCCGCGAGCGATCGCTACCACCCGCTGAATCCCGACGTCTGGCAAACCCAGCACGAGCGCCAGCGCGCGCTGATTCGACTGTTCACGCGCATCGGCTGGCGTGAGCTGTTGAGCAAGCGGGTGCTCGAGGTCGGCTGCGGCGGCGGCGGCAACTTGCTCGAACTGCTGCAGCTGGGTTTCCAGCCCGAGCACCTTGCCGGTGTCGAGTTGCTGCCCGAACGCATCAAGGCCGCGCGCCATGTGTTGCCCGCGTCTCTCGCGCTGCACGCCGGCGACGCGCTCGCGCTCGATCTGCCTGCCAGCGGCTTCGATGCGGTAGTTGTCTCGACCGTGTTTTCGTCGCTGCTTGACGACGCCTTTCAGCAGCGGCTTGCCGACGCGATGTGGCACTGGGTCGCACCGGGCGGCGGCGTGCTTTGGTACGACTTCACCGTCGACAACCCGCGCAACCCCGATGTGCGCGGCGTGCCGCTGGTGCGCATCGAGGCGCTGTTTCCACAGGGCCGGGTGCAGGCCAGGCGCGTCACGCTTGCCCCGCCGATCGCCCGGGCCGTGACCCGTTTGCACCCGAGCCTCTACACGCTGCTCAACACGCTGGTGCCGTTGCGAACGCATGTGCTGGCCTGGATCGAGAAGCCAGCCTCGATCTAATTTGAGTCAAATTAAACATTGCAAATTGAGCTTACGCCGCTCAAAATGCGAGGATGTTTGAACGCAAACTTCTCGAGCTCATCGAGAGCCGCCTGCAGGATTACCCCGCAGTGGCCCTGCTCGGCCCGCGCCAAGTCGGCAAGACGACTCTCGCCCGAACCGTGCTCGCGCGGCACCCTGGTGCCGTGATGTTCGACCTCGAGCGCGAATCCGATCGCGCGGCATTGAGCCGGCCCGAGCTGTTTTTCGCGGCTCACCGCGATCGATTGCTGATCCTCGATGAAGTGCAGTTGATGCCCGGCCTGTTCGAGGCCCTGCGGCCCGAGATCGATGCCGACCGGCGCCCCGGCAAGCTGTTGCTGCTGGGTTCGGCGTCGGGCGAGTTGCTGCGCCAATCGGGCGAATCGTTGGCCGGGCGCGTCTCGTACCTCGAACTCACGCCGCTGCTGGCCGAAGAGGTGCATGCCGTCGAACTGGCGAGCCTGCAATCGCTCTGGCTGCGCGGCGGTTTTCCCCTCAGCACGCTGGCCCGCAACGACGACGCCTCGTTCGTCTGGCGCCAAGACTTCATCCGCAGCTTCTTGCAGCGTGACCTGCCCGACCTGGGTGTGCGCGTGCCGGCCGAGACGATGCGCCGGTTCTGGCAAATGCTCGCCCACTTGCAGGGGCAGATGTTCAACGCGTCGCAGCTCGGCCAATCGCTCGGCGGCGTGGCCCACACCACCACCGCCCGTTACCTCGATGTGCTGGTCGACACGATGATGGTTCGGCGCCTGCCGCCCCTGCTGCCGAACCTGGGCAAGCGCCTGGTGAAGTCGCCCAGGATCTACCTGCGCGATAGCGGCCTTTTGCATGCGCTGCTCGGCATCGCGACGGTGCACGACCTGCAAGGCCACCCGGTCGCGGGTGCGTCTTGGGAGGGTTTCGTGGTCGAGCAGGTGGCGGCGATGCTGCCGCCCGATGCGCACCTGAGTTTCTACCGAACGGCTGCCGGCACCGAGATCGATCTCGTGATCGAGCACCGCGGCCGTCGGTGCGGCGTCGAGATCAAGTTCTCTTCGGCGCCCAAACCGACCAAGGGTTTTTGGCAGGCGCTGCAAGACCTGCAACTCGACCGTGCCTTCGTGATCGCGCCGGTGATGCGGCGGTATGCCTTGTCGGCAGAAGTCGATGTCTTGCCGCTCTCGCAGTTGGATGCTCTCTTGGCCTGAACCCGGCTCGAAGCCCGGACCCGCTACGATGGCTGCCGCCCAACTTGCTGCTACCCGAAGAACCCTGGCGCCCCACTGTGAACGACGACTCGACCCCCTCCGCACCGCTGCCCTTCCTGCCCTTCGCATTGCCCGAAATCGGCGAAGACGAGATCGCTGAAGTCGTCGACACGCTGCGTTCGGGCTGGGTCACCACCGGGCCGAAGACCAAGCGCTTCGAAGACGACTTCAAGGCGTTTCTCGGCGATGCGGGCCTGCACTGCCTGGCGGTCAACTCGGCCACCGCCGGCCTGCACCTGGCGCTCGAGGCCCTGGGCATCGGGCCGGGCGACGAGGTCATCACGACCACCCACACCTTCACCGCGACCGCCGAAGTCGTGCGCTACCTCGGCGCCGACGTGGTGCTGGTCGACATCGACCCGGCCACACTTTGCATCGACCCGGCGCGGGTCGAAGCCGCGATCACGCCGCGTACCAAAGCCATCATGCCGGTGCACTACGGCGGGCTCGCGGCCGACATGCCCGCGCTGCTTGCGATCGCCGAGCGCCACGGCCTGAAGGTCGTCGAAGACGCGGCGCATGCGTTGCCGACCACCAGCGGCGGCGCGCTTGTTGGCACGCTCGGCTCGGACGCCACGGTGTTCAGCTTCTATGCCAACAAGACGATGACGACCGGCGAGGGCGGAATGGTCGTCACACGCGACGCCGCGCTCGCCCAACGCATGCGCACCATGCGCCTGCACGGCATGAGCCGTGATGCGTTCGACCGCTTCACCGCCAAGGTGCCGAGCTGGTACTACGAGATCGTCGCCCCCGGCTTCAAATACAACCTGACCGACATCGCCGCAGCAATGGGCATTCATCAGCTGAAGCAGGTGCGCCGTTTCCACGCGCGACGGGCAGAGATCGCCGCAGCTTTCGATGCCGCGTTTGCCGACTTGCCGCTGCTCACACCGCCCGGCCCGCGAACGGGTGACTTGCATGCGTGGCACCTCTACCCGATCCGCCTGCAGGGTGCCGCACCCATAGACCGCGATGCCCTGATCGAGCGCTTGTTTGCAGCCGGCATCGGCTGCAGCGTGCACTACATCCCGCTGCACCTGCAGCCCTACTGGCGCGATCGCTACGCGTTGCGAGCCGAACGCTTCCCGCACAGCCAAAAGGCGTACGAGCGCATGGTCAGCCTGCCGATCTACACCCGCATGACTGACGCCGACGTGCAGCGCGTTGCAGATGCAGTGCGCGCCGCGCTGGCTTGAAGGCCGGCGATGGCGAAGCGCCTGTTCGACCTGCTCGCCGCAATGATCGGCCTCGTGCTGCTGGCGCCGTTGATGCTGGTGGTCGCACTCTGGATCAAGCTTGATTCCCGCGGGCCGGTGTTCTTTCGGCAGCAGCGGGTGGGGCGCTTCGGCGCGCTGTTTCGCATCCACAAATTTCGCACGATGGTGGCCGATGCACCGGCGCGTGGCGGGCCGATCACGGTCGGCGCCGACCCGCGTGTCACCCGCGCCGGCCGTGCGCTGCGTGCCACCAAGCTCGATGAGCTGCCGCAGTTGCTCGATGTGCTCGCCGGCACGATGAGCCTCGTCGGCCCGCGACCCGAGGTGCCGCGCTTCGTTGCCTTGTGGCCCGCAGCGCTGCGTGACAAGGTGCTCAGCGTGCGCCCCGGCATCACCGACCGCGCGTCGATCGAATTCAGAAACGAAGGCGCGCTGCTCGCCGCCGCTGCCGACCCCGAGCGCGAGTACGCCGAGGTGGTGTTGCCGACCAAGCTGCGCCTGGCGGCCGAGTATGTCGACCAAGCCTCGCTCGGCCACGACATCGGCCTGATCGCACGCACGCTCGGCGTGCTGATCTTCAAACGCTGAACACTCGAGTTGCTTGTGCGCACCGACGACTCCAACCCGAACGACGCCGGCATCTGGCACCGCCTCGACCTGCTGCTCGCACGCTTGCGCCTGCACCGCCGGCCCTTGACCTTGCTGGCAGACGGCCTCGTCATCTGCGCTGCATGGAACATCGCCTACCTGTTTCGTCTCGGCTTCGAGCGCTCGTGGCAAGCACGCCCCGGCTACGACCATTGGGTGATGCTGGCCGTGGTGGCCGCCTACCTCACCATGTTCATTGCAATGCGCGTGCCGCAAGCGATGTGGCGCTTCTCGGGCTTCGGCGAACTGAAGCGTTTGACGCTGGCCTGCGCCGCGGCCGGCACGGTCTGCGGAGCGGCGATCGTGACGCTGCAACTCGTGCAGGTGCCGCGTACCGTGTTGCTGCTGCATCCGTTGATCGCGCTGCTCGGCCTGTGCATGGTGCGGCTCGCTTACCGCATGCTTTACGAGCACACCCGCGCGCGCATCACCGGCAGCGACCGCGAAGTGCGCCGCGCGATCGTCCTCGGCGCGGGCGAGGCCGCGCGCCTGCTGCTCGCCGGCCTGCATCAAGAAGGCTGGACGGTGCTCGGCCTGCTCGACGACGACCCCGCCAAGCGCGGCGCGCGCATCCTCGGCACGCCCGTGCTCGGCCGGCTCGATGAAATTGCACAACTCGGCGTCGTGCGCGAGGCCACGCACATCATCACCGCCATGCCCGGCGCCACCGCCGTGCAACGCCGCCGCGCGATCGAGCTCGCCGCGCAGACGGGCCTGCCGGTGCTCACCGTGCCGAGCTTCAGCGAGCTGCGCGCCGGCACCGCACGTGTCGAGCGGGTGCGGGCGATCGAGCCCGAGGATTTGCTGGGGCGCGACCCGGTGCAGTTGGATGAAACCGGCATCTCCGAATGCCTGCGAGGCAAGACGGTGCTGATCACTGGCGCCGGCGGCTCGATCGGATCAGAGCTTTGCCGGCAGGTGGCGCGCTTCGGCCCGGGCCGCCTGATCTTGTTCGAGCTCAGCGAATTCGCGCTGTACACGATCGAGCAAGAACTCACCGACGCCCTCCCCGAGATGCCACTCGTGCGGCTGATCGGCGACGTGAAAGATGCTGCCAACCTGCGCCATGTGTTCGAGCGGTACAGGCCGCAGGTCGTCTTTCACGCGGCCGCCTACAAGCATGTGCCGCTGATGGAAGAAGACAACGCCTGGGCGGCGCTGCGCAACAACACGCTGGGCACCTACCTCACCGCCAAAGCCGCCGGCGAGGGCGGCGCAGAGCGCTTCGTGCTGATCTCGACCGACAAGGCCGTGAACCCGACAAACGTGATGGGCGCCACCAAACGCGCTGCCGAGATGGCGCTGTCGCAACTTGCGACGCAAGGCTACGCCACCCGCTTCATGGCCGTGCGCTTCGGCAATGTGCTCGGCTCGAGCGGCAGCGTCATCCCCAAGTTCAAAGAGCAGATCGCCAAGGGAGGGCCGGTGACCGTGACCCACCCCGAGATCACGCGTTACTTCATGACCATCCCCGAGGCGGCGCGGTTGGTGCTGCAAGCTGCGGCCATCGGCGAGAGCGGGCAGGTGATCGTGTTGGACATGGGCGAGCCGGTGAGGATCGTCGACATGGCGCGCGATCTGATTCGCCTCTCAGGCCACTCGATTACCGATATTGCGATTGAATATTCAGGCTTGCGCTCAGGCGAAAAACTCTATGAAGAACTCCTGGCAGATGCCGACAGCACCTTGCCCACAGTTCATCCCCGGCCTCGCATCGCTGTGCTCCATGCGACGCCCGCTTCGAACCTGATTGACGACTTGCAGGGCAGCTTGGGCGCCTATGCCTCAGGAGCACTTGACGCAGCGGTCAAGCACTGGCTCGCCGCTTCGGTGCCTGAATATCGGCCGCGCTGATCTCAGGTCGCAAGCGAAGCTGATTCAAGCATCCAGCTCAGCGTTTGACGGATAGCGCGCGGTTCCCAGTCGGGCAGCAATGCTTTCAAACACGCATTCGAGCCGCGCAGGCGCTTGACCTCGTTGGCACGCAATGACCTGCCCCCTTCTGCCGTGCCGTTCATAAAGAGGAAGCCCGGGGTTGCAAGGTTAGTTGATCTCGGTGGTGGGTGAAGGTGTTCGAGCTGCATCGCCAGCGAGGTTGTAAATCCAGTGCGATCAGCTTTCACAGCAGCAACCAGATTGCGCGGATTGCCTAATGTCGATGTCACCACGAGGCAGTCGCTTTCACGGCCCAAGCCGAGCACCTGGCGCGCGAACGCGTCGGCAAACGAATGGTCATTGGCGATACGCATAAGCGCCGAGGCATCGATGAAAAGCGCCATCGGCGCGAGTGGTCTGCGGTCTTTGGCAAATCTCCTGGTGAGTTCTGCAGCAAAGTACTGGCTTCCGGCTGCGGATGCGCATTGCCACAAAACATGACCTTTGCGCCGTCGCGCACGCAAGCGGCAACCATGGCGCCAACCTCGCCGACTGGACCCGCTAAAGGCGTCAGTGTGCGGAAGAGGACCAGGTGTTCCTGGAGGTTGCGTTCAAACTGCGGGCTAAGTGCTTCGGTTGGTCTTAACCAGGTGCTCCGGGAATGAATCGAGTGAAACCCGTTGGCGTCAGAGGCCCGTCAAAAAGCGAAACGCGCTGGTGAGGTGCCAACGTAAATGCTTCGGATCACGGCGACTTGCTCGCTGCGCATCGTGGACAACCGACACGCTGGGTTGCAGGACAGTCCACCAGTTCACGGCTGCTAGCCGACAACAAATGTCCGCGTCTTCAAAATACATAAAAAATCGTTCGTCGAAACCCCCAACCTCAGCAAATGCTGCTCGGCGGAATGCGACAAACATGCCGGCCGCCCAGTCCACGCGCAGCGGCCCACGGTCCAACGCATAGTCTGACTCACGTTTACCGAGTACCACTCGTCGCGCCAATCGCC
>JAYUWC010000009.1:0-23775 GCA_043753755.1 Rhizobacter sp. | reverse complement strand
CGCACCGCGAGTGCCCGCACGGACACGAATGCGCCGTCTGCGTGAGCGTCGACGAGGTCGGCGAGGCCGCCAGAGCGGCCGCCGCGGCAGCTGCAGCTGGCATGCAAGTAACGGGCCGGCGCGCGGTAGCAATCGGCACGGCAGAAGCCTTTGCCGAAGCGATTACCGGCGTGCTCGGTCGCCCGTGCGAACTGCTGCGGGCGCTGGCGTGCAAAAGCAAACCCACGCATCACCAACAGGCTGGCGGCATGGCGTTTGCCCAACGCTGAGGTCGACGCCCGATGGCGACTTTCGGCGCGAAGGAACACTATGTTCGATGAGTTGGACGCCTCGGCGGATGAGGCGGCGATGGCAAGCAGCGGCATCCGCGTGGTCGTGATCGGTACCGGCTATGTCGGTCTGGTGACCGCGGCGTGCATGGCGGCGCTCGGGCACCGCGTCACCGCGGTCGATGTCGACGCGCAAAAAATTCGGCGCCTCGAGCGGGGCGAGCTTCCGTTTTACGAGATCGGCTTGCTGGCGCTCGTGCAGGCGCAAGTGGCGTCCGAGCGCCTTTGCTTCACGACTTCGGGAACCCATGCAATGGCCCAGGCCGAGGTCGTCTTCATCGCGGTCGGAACTCCGGCGCAACCCGACGGCTCGACCGACATGCGCGCGATCGACGCCGTGCTGCGCGCACTGTGCAAAGTCGTCAGGTTGCCGACGGTGATCGTCATCAAGTCGACCGTGCCGGTCGGTACGGCGCGCGACTTGCAGGCCTCGCTGGTCGAGTCGTGTGTGCCCGGCACCGCACCCCGCGTACTGAACAACCCCGAGTTCTTGCGAGAAGGCTGCGCGATCGACGACTTCATGAATCCCGAACGCATCATCGTGGGTGACGACTCGCCGGCCGACGAGCAGCCCCGGCAGCTGTTGGAGCGGCTCTCCGCGCCGATGCTGGCAGCGGGGGTGCCCTTGCTGACGATGGACACACGCAGCGCCGAGCTGTCGAAGTACGCAGCGAACGCGATGCTCGCGATGCGCATCAGCTTCGTCAACGAGATTGCCGGCATCACTGCCGCGACCGGCGCCGACATCGAACATGTCAGCGCCGCCATCGGCAGCGACCCGCGAATCGGCCGTCATTTTTTGCGGCCCGGTCTGGGCTTCGGCGGCTCCTGCTTTCCGAAAGACGTCGCGGCGCTGCGCGAGACGGCCCGTTGCCACGGCCTGCGCTCCGACGTGTTGCTCGCGACCGACCGCGTCAACCGAAGGCAGCACAGCTGGGGGTTGGACGCGCTGGTTCGTGACCTCGGCGGTCGCGGGGCGCTTCGCGGCTTGCGGGTGGCGCTGTGGGGTCTGGCATTCAAACCCGGCACCGACGACACATCAGCCGCGCCCAGCCTCGTCCTCCTGGGCCTGCTCATTCGGGCCGGTGCCTTCGTGACCGCCTACGACCCGGTGGCGATGCCCAACGCCTGCACGGCGGTGGGCAACCTGCGCAACCTGAGCTGGGCCGACAGCGCCGCCGAGGCGCTCGAGGGCGCCGATGTGCTGTTGCTCGCCACCGAATGGCCGGAGTTCGCGGCATTCGAGCCGCGCACCGTGGCTGCCGCACTGACCCGCAAGACGGTCTACGACGGACGCAACGCACTGGACCCGGTCGCGTGGTCGGCGGCCGGGCTGCGGCTGGTGCAGGTCGGCCGCAGCCCACCAGAGCGAGTGCGCAGGCCTGCCGCACATGTTGCCGGCGCGGCTCTGCAGCGCGTCATGACCAGGGGTCGCGTAAGGGTCGTGACAGCGGAGGAGTGACCGTCGATCGCGTACGAGCTTCGAGTCATCGCCGACGCTCCCATGACCCCCAGCGCTTCCGCGATCGTTCGGGGCGCTGTTTCTGCAGCCTCCCGATCATCCAGAATAGAAGTCCCACGGCCACGTGAGGGAGCAAAAATTTTGAAGTCCGCCGACCGACCGATCACTGACATGCAGTTGTTGGTTGCGGACGACGACCGCGACAGCGCCGATGCGCTCGTTGCCTTGCTTCAGCTAGAGCTCGGCTGCCGGGTCACCACGGCTTACGACGGTGAGCGAGCGCTGCAGCTGGCGCTGATCGTCCGGCCCGACGTGCTGATCCTCGACCTCAACATGCCCGGATTGAGCGGGCTCGAAGTCGCCAGTCTTGCCGCAAGTCACAAAGACGAATCGGCGCGTCCGCTGATCCTTGCGATAACGGGTCGCAGCGATCTTGCGCGCGACCTCGCTGTGATCGATGTGCGTTTCGATCGCGCCTTCGCGAAGCCGCTCGACCATGCGACGCTCTTTGCGACGCTGCACGCGCACTGGCGCGGCGAAGTGGCGACCAGGGCGGCGGTCGAGTTCCGGTTTTTCGACACCTTTACCCAGGCCGCGCGAGACGTGACGCCACTGCTGGCAACGCGGCGCCAGCAGTTCTCGTTCGACGGCGAAGGCCCTGAATTCACATTGCATGGCGATGAGCCCGGCATGCACTCGGCGCTGTACCGGCTGATGTGCGGCGCGCTCGACCTCATCGGCAGCGGCATCGTGATGTTTGCTGCGCACTCCGTGGCCAGCGACAAGGCAGGTGCGCTCACCGTCAATCTCGCTGCCAGCGGCCGGCTTCAGTCGCCGGAACAAACCGCCGAGGTATTGCAGCGGCTCGGTCTGGCGGTCGATGCGACTGTCTCGGAGCCCAGCGGCGCTCGCGGCACCGTTCGAGCGAGCGGTGTTTGCCCGAATACCGGAGGCCGGGTGAGTTTCATCAGCCAGCCGAGGGAAGGCATCCTGCTGCGTCTGGAGCTCGGCGTGCAACCGATCGGGTCTGAGTCACCTGCGCACGCGGAAGGCGCCAGGGCCTGGCTGATCGATCGACGCGAGATCGCCTCGGCCGTACTCGAGCGCCGCTTGCAGCGACTCGGCTGGCGGGTCTGGCGCTTCGTGTCGATCACCGATGCCTCGAAGCGTCTGGGCGCCTTCGGCCTCGATGACGCGCCCGACTTGCTGCTTGTCAGCGACGAGCCGGCGGGCTCGCGCTCGGCGGCGCTGGCGCTGCGCAACCGCATGCCCGCCCGGACACGGTGCGTGCTGCTGGTCGACGCCGGCTCTTCGTCACTGCGCGACCCGATCAAGGCCGAAGGTTGCGACTCGCGTGTCGAGCCATTGAGCCCGGGCGACCTGGCAGAGTCAACCCGGCTCGCGGTCAGCCGCTCTTCATCCGAAAGTGCAGCTTCCAAAAGTGTGGTGCCGGCGATTGCTTCGCGCGGCCTCCGCGATCGCCGAAAAGTTCTCGTCGTCGACGACCACGAGGTCAACCGGATCGTGGCAACCGGGCTGCTTCAACTGCTCGGCTACGAGGTCGCGTCGGTAGCCGATGGGCTCGATGCGATCGAGCATTGCAAGCACTCGCCGCCCGACGCGGTGCTGATGGACATCAACATGCGGGTGCTCGACGGCATCGATGCGACGCGGCGCATTCTCGAACTGCAGCGGCTCGGCAAGATGGCGCCTTTTGCGATCGTTGCGGCCACCGCCGACGACGCACCGGAAACCCGGGCGCGCTGTCTCGCTGCCGGTGCACGCGGCTACCTGTGCAAACCGCTTCGCCTCGAATCCATGCGCGACGAATTGCGCCGCGTCGGCCTGCCGGTCGCTATCGCCGCAACAAAAAGTTTGCGTTAGCGCTCAGGCTGCCATCGCGTCTTGTCGCACCGCGACGGCGCCGAAGGATTGCCGTCGATTACGTCGCCGAACGATGGGCACGGCCATTGCTCACAACTTCGCATGCACACACCCACACCCACGCACACGCACACGCACACAGGACTGACGACCGACCTATGACCCACTCCGATTCGCTCCCGAACGACGAAGCCCCTGCTGCAGCGCCTGTCTCGCCGTGGCTGGCTTCGGCAATCGCCGCCAGTGCGTTCGTCGTTCCGGTGGCCATGAGCGCCTCGTCGAGTCCGGCCCCGTTTCACCCGTCGATCTTTGCCTGGTACCGGTCACTGCGCCAACCGTGGTTCAAGCCCCCCGACGCACTCATACCGGTTGCCTGGAGCGCCATCGAGTCGGGTCTGGCTGTCGCGGCCTATCGACTGCTGCGCGCTGCACCGAGCTCGGCGCGATCGCGCGTGCCGGCGCTGCTCGGCTGGAACGTCGTGGCGATCGGCGGATGGAGCCGCTTGTTCTTCGGCCAGCGCAAGATCGCGGCCAGCGCAGCCGCTGCCGCCAGCATGGTGGTGACCGGTGCCGCGTTCGTGCAGCAGGCCAGCCGGGTCGACCCGACGGCAAGCCGTGCCGCGCTACCGTTTGTCGGCTGGGTCGGATTCGCGACGGTGCTGACGGCCGCGATCTGGCGGCTCAACCGGCAATCACCGACAAGGCGCTGACCAAGACGGGCTCCGGCCCGCCATCAAGGCTGAAGATAAACGTCGCGCCGACCCGTGACCAATTCGGCGCTCAGCACGTGTCGAAAGTACGAGATCGTCTCGCGCAGACCGTCCTCCAGCGTCACGCGCGGTGCCCAGCCGATTGCATGGTTCGCCTTGCTCACATCGGGGCAGCGTCGATCGGGGTCATCGGCGGGCAGTGGCAGATGGACCAGCGCACTGCGGCTTCGGGTGAGATTCAAAACCAATTCCGCGAGTTGCAGCATGGTGTGCCCCTGCGGGTTACCGATGTTGACCGGCATGTTGACCGTCGACGCCATCAATTGCAGCAAACCTTGCACGGTGTCGTCCACGAAGCAAAAGCTCCGCGTCTGCAGGCCGTTGCCGTACACCGTCAGCGGCAGGCCGCGAAGGGCTTGCACGATGAAGTTGCTGACGACACGACCGTCTCCGGGCAGAAGCCGTGGGCCATAGCAGTTGAAGAGCCGCGCAATGCGAACCGCGACACCGCGTTCGTGCGCGTACCCGTAGCACAGCGCCTCTGCGCTGCGCTTGCCTTCGTCGTAGCAGGCACGCGGCCCGTACGAATTGACATGCCCCCAATAGCCTTCGGGCTGCGGATGAACTTGCGGCGTTCCGTAGACCTCGCTGGTCGACGCCTGCAGCACGCGTGCACCGCTGAGCTGAGCACAAGCCAGCACTCGCCACATGCCGATCGTGCTCGTCAGCGTCGTCTGCACCGGCCTGCGCTGGTAGTACGCCGGGCTCGCCGGGCTGGCGAGATTGAAGATGCAGTCGGCGCGCGAAACGGCATGCGGCAACTCGTCGACGAGGTCGGCCCGCGCGAACTCGAAGCGCGGCTGGCGGCAGGCATGCGCAAGGTGGCTCATCGCGCCGGTCGAGAGATCGTCGACCGCGAGCACTTGATGACCCAACGCAATCAGGCGGTCGCAAAGATGACTGCCGAGAAACCCTGCGCCGCCGGTCACGGCAACGCGATGCGGCAGGCCGCGCATCGACGCTGAGACAGAAGACGACTCAGGGAGGGATGCGGGCATCTGAATTGCCGCCAATGGGTTGTTCTTCACCACGACCCAGAGGGCAAACACCATGCCGAACAGCAATCTTCTCGGCGGCGATCAGCCGCAGCAACGTGCCCCCGGGCACGACACCGACGCGCTGGGCCCCAGCGACAGCTCCGACAGCGGCAGCGATATCCAAGGCGAGTTGCCCATGGCCACCGGCGCCGACGAGCCGGACGAGCTCGGTGCCATGCCGGTTGCGACCGGGGCCGACACCGACCGCAGCGGCACCGGCGAGCGTGGCTCGGCCACTGGTGGCGACCGGCCAGGCGCCGACATCCTGCCCGACCGAATCACACAAGACCCGACGCTTGCGGACGGCCAGCAAGACGACTCGATGCCAGGCGATACGCAGGATGCGGACGCCGCAGACGACGCCGTCACCTATTCGGATGCTTTTGCCATCAGCGACGACGATGTGGATGAAGACGAAGACCCATCGGCCGAGCGCATCGACCGCGACGACGACCAGGCGCTGGTCCAGTGGGCAGAAACGCTGGACGCGACGCCCGAGCAGCTGAAGGCAGCGATCGAGACCGTCGGCGATCTGGCCGCCGATGTAGAGATGCACCTGAAGGGCTCTCACAGCGCCACCAACGCCGAACGCGTCGAAAACGCGAGCGACACTTGACCGATCGCAGCGCATACCGGGCGCGCTTTAGTGATCGAACGCACCGGGAATGCCGACTGCCCAGGGTCGATGTCATGTTTGATTCGTGACATCTTGTTCCCTCATACCGCCATTAAGGAGTTTCCATGGCCCTCGACAACGCTCGCAGCACCAGCGGTACCTCACTACCCTCCCGCGCCACCGACCGGGGCATGAACGCGATCGATTGGATCGCCCTCGTGTTAATGATCGTGGGCGGCATCAACTGGGGCCTGATCGGTTTCTTCAACTTCGATCTGGTCGCTTCGCTCTTCGGCCAGATGACGGCCGTATCACGTGCCGTTTACGCACTCGTGGGCGTTGCCGCGGTCTACGGCATCGTGTTGGCAGTCAAGCAAAGCACGAACAACAACCACGCTTGACTTGGCAGTTCATGCCATCGGAAAAAAATGCCGCAACGAAAACGTCGTGGCATGTTTTCTCGCGATGTGCACTTGAGACAGCAGACAGCGTCGCATGACCTCCAGGTCTCAACGACCTTCTTTCTGCCGCTGATACGCACGGTCGGTTTCGAGCCCGCGGCTGGTGTCCTGCCGGCCGGCTTCGACATCGTCGAACGCCTGCTGAACGCGCTTGCTGGCGATACCGTCGGTCATGCCGACCGCCTCATCTCGCTCATGCGGCATGGCCGGCGCCGAGGAGGCGTCGGCGACCGTCAAATCGACGCTTGAATGCGGCATGTCTCCCGGGGCCGGATCGCGGCCGTTGTCGGCAGGGCTCAACGCAGCGGATTCATCATCGGTGCGAGGCGAATTGCCGGAGCCGGTTTCGGGTGTTTCGGTGACCAATGTGCGGTCGCGACGGTCAGCGGGCGGATGCGAGCGTTTAGGTCGGGTCATGGGCGTGTCCGATTGGGTTGAAGAGTCGCGGCAAACCGGATGCCCACACCTTCGAGCGGCAACGCATCACTCAGCGCAAAGCGGCTGCGCAGGTCGATCGACCGCCTGTCGACCCGACCCCGCGGCGCCCTGCGCTCGCCCCTTCAGAGCCGCTGCAGCGTCGCCTGCAAGCGCTCGAGCGATACCGGCTTGGAGATGTGCGCATCGAAGCCGGCTTCGAGCGCGTCGCGCACGTCAGATTCGCTGCCGTATCCGGTGATCGCCACGCCGACAAGCGGCTTGGCCAGTGTCAATTGGCGCGCTTGCTTGATGAGCTCGATCCCCGACATGTTCGCCATGCCGATATCGGACAGCAGCAGGTCGTACCCGCCGGTCGAGAGCATGTCGAGCGCTGTGCTTGCGCTGGTGGTGGTGTCGACCTTCGCGCCTTGCAATTGCAGCAGCATGGCAAAAGCTTCGAGACTGTCGGGCTCGTCATCGACCAACAGAACGCGCTGGTCGGCCATGCTCGAAAGCGAGGTTGTCGGCTCGGCTGCGGGCGTCGATGTCGCCGCAGAAGGCAGCCAGACCGTGAAGGTCGATCCGAGATCTGTGCCTGGCGAAGCGGCTTCGATCCGGCCGCCATGCGCGTTCACCAGATCGCGCACCAGCGCCAGGCCGATGCCCAGACCGGCGTGGGCGGCACTCCCGCTTTCAGCAGGTGGCGCCTGGCCGAAGAGCTCGAAAATTTGCGGCAAATATTTCGCCGAGATGCCGACGCCGTCGTCGGCGATTTCCAGCCGCGCGAATTCACCGTCGACGGCGACCTTCACAACGATGTGCCCGTTCTGCGGCGTGAACTTGACCGCGTTGCCAAGCAGGTTCCACACCACCTGCTCCAGCCGCACCGGGTCGGCATGGCACATCACGGCCGGCATGGCCTCGACGCTCAGCGCGATCCCCTTGTGTGATGCATCGGCGCCGATCGCCTGAGACAGCATCTGCACGATCTCGGTCAGGTCGGTCGTCACGGTGTTCAAGTGCATCTTGCCGGTTTGTACCCGTGAGAGATCGAGCAGGTCGTTGACGATCGTTTCTTGCGCGCCGACAGCCCGCATGATCGTGCTGCCGATCCGCTGTGCCGCCTGTGACTGGGCAAATTCGGGCAGGCGGGTCAGCAGTTGGGCGTTGACCTGAATCAAGTTCAGCGGCTGCTTCAGCTCGTGTGACATGACGGCGAGAAAACGGTCACGCACGGAGTTGCCAGCGATCGCGCTGGCGGCCTCGCGCCGTTGGTCGGTCAGCGCCAGGCCCTGCCGCAACTCGGTTGTCTTGCTCTTCGTTTGGTCATTGCAGATCTTGATGAAACCCCCGTCGCCACGGCCGCGCAACGGTGTCACCACGCCGCTGCAATAAACCGTGCCACCGTCGCTGCGCTGGTGCCAGCGCTCGTCGGCTGCCCGGCCGTTGAGCCGCGCATTGCGGAGCTCGGTTTGCGGTGCGCCGGCGGCACGGTCTTCCGGCATGAAGATCACTTCGAAAGGCTGGCCGACGACGGCCTCGGCCGCGTGGCCGAAGATGGCGGTCGCGCCCTCGTTCCAAGTGGTGATGTTGCTGTGCGTATCGATGGTGAGCACCGCGAAATCGCGGCTCGCGGCAATCGCATCGCGAATGCGCTCCTCCGCCAAAATCACCGCGGTTTCTGCTTCGCGCAGTTTGGTCACGTCGGTGAAGGTCAGCACGACGCCGCCGATCTTGTCCTGGCTGGTGCGATAGGGCATGACCCGCGCCAAAAAGTGCTGACCGTCGAAGCCGCTGATGCTGCGCTCCACCGGCCGCAACTGCTTGAATGCCGTCATGGCGTCGTCGAGCATTTCGTCGTAGTGCAGGCGCCCGGAAACATCCGTCAACGGTCGCCCCACGTCGGTCGGAATGAGCGGAAAAAGCTTGGTCGCCTGCGGTGTGAAGCGGGTGACCCGCATCCCGGCATCGACGAACACCGTGGCGATCTCGGCCACCTCCATCAGATTGCGCAGATCGTCGTTGCTGCGGCTCGACTCGTCGACCTTCATGCGCAGTTCAAAGTTAACGGTCGTGAGCTCCTCGTTCAAGGATTGCAGCTCCTCCTTGCTGGCTTCGAGCTCTTCTTTGGCAGAGCGCAACTCTTCGTTGATCGCCTGGAGCTCTTCGTTCGACGCCTTGAGTTCTTCGGTGTTGATGGCCGAGCGGTCGAGCGTGTCCTGCAGGTCGCTTTTCAGGGTCCGGTTTTCTTCTTCGAGCCGGCCCATCGCAGATTCGCGTGCCGAATTTCCCTCATGAACCGTTTGAGGCCCGAGGTCGCCGCCTGCATCGGATTCCTCGAACAACACCAGCCAGTTCAAGCGTTCGCCGTCGGCGCCCTGGACCGGGTGAATGGTCAAGGTCATGACCGCGCCCGGCACAGCCGCCTCGCTGTCGCGACGAAAGACCACCTTGACCGATTTGCGCGACTCATCGGCCCGGTACAGCGCCGCGCGCAGCTCGGTGCGGATGTCGGCAGCAACGTTGGCCAGCAAGCTGCGCGTCGGCACGCCTTCGCCGAACGCAACGAAACGCCCTGCGCCCGGCGACACGCGCTCGAGTTCGTAGTCGGCACTGATGAGTACGTTAGGCGGAGCGGCGGCCACCAACGCAAGCTGATGCAGCGCCGCCGAGGTGGCGTGCGCCTGCGCCGGCTCGAAGCTGCGCCCTTGGCCGACGACCGTTTCGACGGCAGCAGCGCTGGCAGCCACCAGCTGGCGCGGCACCCGCATCCGCCGCCGCAGTGTCGCCGCGGCTTCCGGCCGGAGCCGGTAGATTCGGTGCGCCTTGCTGACCGGCTCGAAGCTGCTGCCGAGCAAATCTGGCGACTCGGCATTGCCGAGAAAGAGGTAGCCGCCCGGCTTGAGCGCAAAGGCGAACAGTTCGAGGACAACTTCCTGCGCTGTTCGGTCGAGGTAGATCAGCAGGTTGCGGCAGCAAATCAAATCGAGCCGCGAGAACGGTGGATCGCCCAGCACGTTGTGGTGTGCGAACACAACCGTCTCCCGCACTGCCGGCCTGACCCGGTAGCGGCCACGGGCGTCTTTCTCGAAAAAGGCAAGCAACCGCGGCTCGGCGATATCGGCCGCGATGCTGAGCGGGTACACGGCGGCGCGCCCGACGGCAAGCGCGGCATCGTTGATGTCGGAGGCGAAAATCTGCAGGCGCGGCGGGTGCTGCAACGTGTTGGCGTATTCCTGCAGCAAGATCGCCACCGAATAGCTTTCTTCGCCCGACGCGCAGGCCGGCACCCAGACCCGCACCTCGTCGCCCGGCGCGCGAGCGCGCATCAGCAGCGGCACGACCTCGCGTTGCAGCACCTCGAAGGCCGCGGGGTCGCGAAAGAAATTGGTGACGCTGATGAGCATGTCGGCCAGCAGCGGCTGCAACTCTTCGGGATGATCGCGCACGTAATCGCGGTACTCCTGGAGGCTCGCGAGCCGGTTCATCTGCACCCGGCGTTCGAGCCGGCGCATCACGGTTGCGCGCTTGTAGTGACGAAAGTCATGCCGCATGCGAATGCGCAATGCGGCCAGCACGTCCTGCACCGCCCGCTCTGGCGACGAATCGTCGTCGATAGCTGCCGCAGCCGGAGCCACCGGCGGCGCAGCAGGCTCGGCATCGCTCATCGCCTCTGCTGCCAGCGCCGTCAAACGCGGGTACTTCGCGAGTTCGATCAGGCGCTTGCCAATGGCGTCGGCCGTCAGCTCGAGATCGACGATGCCGGTTGCGATCGCCGCCAGGGGCATGTCGTCGTGCTCGCAGTCTTCGGGCGATTGCGCGATGGTCAGCCCACCGAGTTCGTTGACCTGCGTCAGGCCGCTCGCGCCGTCGTGGCCGGTGCCGGAAAGTACGACCGCAACAGCTCGCTCGCGGTGCACTTCGGCGAGGCTGCGAAAGAACTGGTCGATCACCGTCGAGGGCCGCTTGACGCCGATTGCGGCCGGCTGCACGTGGCCGTCCTCGGTGACGAGGTTGGTACCGGGCGCGATCACGTAGACATGACCGGCCTGCAACTTCGTTCGCACTTTCACCTGCATGACGCTCAATGGCGTCGAGCGCTGCAGAACTTCGGCGGCGCTGCTTTCGTGATCGGGCGACAGGTGAAGCACGACCACGAGTGCCAACGGCACATCGCCGCCCAGCGCCTCGAGCAGCGCGATCAGCGCGGGCAGAGCGCCTGCCGAGCCGCCGATGCCGACGATCAGCGAGGGGGTTGTATCGATCACTTGCATACGCTCGTTCTTGTCATGGAAGGGATTTGCGGGAGAGTATCTGGCAACGCGGGCACGCAACGTGCCTACACAGCCACCATGAACAGCGGCCCAGCTCGAATCATCGTCATCGGCGCATCGACTGGCGGGGTGGAGGCTTTGCTTCGTCTGGCTCCGCAACTGCCGCCCGATTTCGCGGCGCCGATCGTGTTGGTGATCCACATCGGCGCGCATCCGAGCCTGATGCCGGAGCTTTTGAACGCGCGCGGGCCGAACCGCGCGGTGTTCGCCAGTACCGGCGCCGTGCCAGTGGCCGGCACGATTTACGTGGCGCCGCCCGACGCGCATGTGCTGGTCGAAGACGGAACGATCCGCCTCTCTCGGGGCCCGAAAGAACACCACACCCGCCCCGCCATCGACCCGCTGTTTCGCTCGGTGGCGCTCGACGCCGGCCCGCGCGTGGTCGGGGTCGTGCTGACCGGTTCGCTCGACGACGGCAGCTCGGGCTTGCGCGCGATCAAGGCGTGCGGTGGAACCACCGTCGTGCAGGACCCGGCTGATGCCGCCGAGCCGAGCATGCCGCGCAGCGCGCTGGAGAGCGTCGATGTTGATCACGTCGTGAAGCTCGATGCGCTGGCGAGCCTGTTGAACGGTCTGGCGCAGCCCAGCGCGGTGGTCGCACCCGTCGACGTGCCGGATTGGCTGCGTGTCGAGCATGCGATCACCATCGGCAAGGCGCACATGCGAGAACTCACGTCCATCGGCACCGCCTCGGCCCTCACCTGCCCCGATTGCGGCGGCGCGTTGTTCGAGCTGCGAGAGCGGCGCCCGCTCCGATTCTTGTGCCACACAGGACACGCGTTCAGCTTGAGAAGCCTGGCGTTGACGCACGAGGCCACCACCGACCACGCCCTGTGGTCGGGGCTGCGCGCGCTGCAGGAGAAACAGGCCGTGCTGCACCGACTGGCCAGTGAGCAACTCCACGAGGCTGCGGGCTCTGCCGCAGCGTTGGCCGATGCCGAGCAGCTCGCGGCTTTCATCGATCACATGCGCAATGCGGTGACCAAGGGGCCGCCCCGACACGCCGTTGAAAAGGCACCCGAAGGGCCATCGGCCGAGTGACTCGCCGGCAATCAAGGGCAATTCCCGACGGGTCTCGCTCGACCACTCGATGCGGTGCGCGGCCCAACGCTGCCTACAAAGATTGACAAGAAACAAGTCACCGAATCGGTAGTTCGTGCCTCGCCGACGAATCGTTTACCGCAGTTCGTACCCGTCGATGTGATCGTGGGTCACTGCGGCTCTTCGTGGCCCCGGCGTGCGGCAGATGCAACGCTGCACGGCACGGTCGTTGCGTTGTCGATCGCGGCTGCCGTGCGGATCAGCCTATGCCGACTGCCTTGTCGCTGCACATAACCACAGATGCCTAGCCGATGAACCGACCCACTTTGAAACTCGTTCGCAGCCAAAGCCAAACGCTCACGCCGCGTCTGCAGCTTGCGGTGCGCTTGCTGCAGTTGTCCGCGGCCGACTACGAGCAGGAGTTGCACGCGCTGATGGCGAAAAATCCGTTTCTCGAACCCGATGATTCGGCAGCTGCCCGCGCAGTGGATTCGAACGAATTCAATGCCCCCGAACCGTCCGGTTCGTTGGGTCCCGCCGATCAGCGCATCGAGCCTGTCGGTCCGACGGAGGGTTCGCCGGAATGGGAGCAGGCCGAGCAAGTTGATCAGTGGCAGCAAAGCAGCAGCGCCCCGCGTGAGGGTGCGGCCAACACTTCGCAGATGAGCGCCACCGATCTGATGGTTTCGCATGGCGATCTGCACGATCACTTGCAGAGTCAGGTCAATTTGCTGCGCCTGTCGCCGCGCGACCGCGCGCTGATTTGCACCTTGGTCGAGTCGCTGGACGAGGACGGCTACTGCCGGGCCGATCTGGGCGAGATCGCCGCGGCCGCTGCGCTCGTGCCGAAGGTCGACACGTCGGAGATCGGCATGGCGCTGCGCCTCGTGCAATCGTTCGACCCCTGCGGCGTGGGCGCACGCTCGGTCGGCGAATGCCTGCTGCTCCAACTCGAAAAGGTCGACGCCGCCCATCGCGACACCGCCCAGCGCATCGTCACCGACCACATCGACCGCCTCGCCAAACGCGACGTGCCCGGCCTCGCCAAGCTGCTCGGGCGCCCGCTCGACGACGTCGACGCTGCATGCATCGCGTTGCGCCGGCTCGACCCGCGCCCGGGCTGGCGCTTCTCGCGGCCCGACACGCGTTATGTCACGCCCGACGTGATCGTGCGCAAGAGGCGCGGCGAGTGGGTCTCGCATTTGAATTCGGATGTCGTTCCGAGGCTGCGCTTGAACCGCGTGTATGCCGACTTGTTTCAGCGCCACCGCGACGCAGGTCACGCCGAGCTGGGCTCGCATTTGCAGGAGGCGCGCTGGACGATTCGCAATGTCGAGCAACGCTTTGCGACCATCCTCGAGGTCTCGCAAGCCATCGTGCGGCGCCAACGCCTGTTTTTCGAGCATGGCCCGCTCGCAATGAAGCCGCTCGCGCTGCGCGACATTGCGGAAGAACTCGGCATTCATGAATCGACCGTTTGCCGCGTCACGAACAACAAATACATGGCCACGCCCGGTGGGTTGTTCGAACTGAAGCACTTCTTTTCGCGCGCGATGACGATGTCTACCGGCGGGGCATGTTCTGCCACGGCGATCCGCAGCGTGCTCAAGGAACTGATCGACTCCGAAGATGCCGAGATGCCGCTCTCAGACGTTGCGATAACGCAGCGCCTTGCGCGCCAGGGCCTGAACGTCGCGCGGCGCACTGTCACCAAATACCGGCAAGCGCTCAAGATCGCGCCGGCCGATCGGCGGCGCAGCCACGCCGCGCCAGCCCGCAGTGGCCAGGTCGAGGAGGCGATTGCCGCCGCTTGACTCAAACGCAGCCACGGCGTTGCTTGCCGCAAAGCGGTTGACCGATCGGTACATATTTCCTGCAAGGCCAAAAAACCGAGGGCAGCTGCCCGTGTGCGATTTCAGTGCCACCGTGGCACAGAGGTTGCAAAAGACGCGGGAATACAAAAATATGTCCGGAGGTGTCGAATGCAGCAGCGGCCCGAGTTGTCGGCATGGGACTCGCGTTTTGGCGAGCCAGAGCCTGTCCCGCCTTTGTGGCTCACCGGACCGCTGCGGCGATCCTCTGACGCGAAGGGTTTTACGAATCGGTGCGATACGGTGTGGCAGCGCTTTACCGGCCGTGCGTTCGATGCTTCGTTGCCCGGCGCCTGGCTGCAGGACGTTCACCCCGAAGACCGCTCGCGCTGCGAGTCGATCCATCGAGAGATGCTGGCGTCGCACGCCTCCTACAACCTCGACTTTCGTCTGCGCCATGCCGAACTGGGTTACCGCTGGGTGGTGGAAACCGCCATCCCGGTCTCTGCCGATGACGGCCGCTTCGGCGGCTTCGAGCACCACGCCGTGGATATTCACGACCGCACCGCACTGAGCGAGCGGCTCGCCGATCGACTGGCCCGAAAGCGCAGCCTTCTGCAGAGCCACGCCGCCTTTGCTGCCGCGCTTGCCAACGAAGTCGAGCAACTGCCGAAAGTACAGATGAAGTCGACGCTCGACGCCTTCGCTGCAGTGACACGCGACCCGATGCTGCGCCGCTCGACAAGCAAGCCGGTCGACGTTTGGCTGGGTGAGGTCGTCGACGCTGCTTGCGCCGCGATGCCCCTCGGCAAAACCCTTCCCATGCTCCTGATGCCCGCCGAGCCGCTCGAAATCAACCTCGACTGCCGGGCGCTGAGCGCCGCAATGACGAACGCGTTGGTGTGTACCGCGGTGCTCGGAAAGGAGCCGTTGTCCCCCGAACAGGCCGCTGTGCGCGCTGTACGGGTCGACAGTGCGCTCTTCGTCGACTTGCCCGCCTTGCCCGGCAGCAGTGCATTCGTTTTGCTCGATATAGCGCTGCGCGCTTGCGGCTTGCCGGCCGGCCAGGTGTCGCACGCCACGGATGGCGAGCGGCGGTGGCGGGTGGCGTTGCCGCTGGCAGAGCCTCGTCGCGGCCAGTTGCGCTGACGCTGACGGCCGATGCTTTCGATAAAACACGCGCCATGAATCTCGCCAAGTACGACGCCCTCGGCGAACTGGCTTCGGTCGAGCTGGCGGCGCGTTACCGGCAACTGCACGATGCGCTGAGACAGCTTTGTTCCGCGCCTGTGAAGGACATGACCGCGATCGACGCGGTCATCGTTCGACTCGACGAGATCCAGGCCGCCGCCAGGCAGGCCCACAGACGCGACAGCGACACGCAGCGTTTCTAAGGCCGAATCGCTCGGCCGTAAAGCGTCTCGATCGGGGTGGCCACGGCATGCCACTTGCCGCGTTTGCGGCGTCGCGCGATCGCCGAATCCATCGGCTCAATCGATCTGCGACGTGTTCATAAAGAGCCGGCCCGCCGCGCGTTGTCACACGCGGCGCGTTGCGCAGGGGCACACCGATTGCCGAATCGGTTGGCTACCAAAACTCTTGTGAAAACATGAAACCCAAGCCGCTGCGTATCGCCTTGATCAGCGAACACGCCTCACCGCTCGCCGCGTTGGGCGGCACCGACGCCGGCGGCCAAAACGTCTACGTCGCGCAGGCGGCGAAGTGCATGGCGCGGGCGGGTCACCATGTCGACGTGTTGACACGCCGCGATGCGCGCGCTTTGCCCGCGGCAGTCGATATTTGCCCCGGCATGCGCGTGCTGCACATCGACGCGGGCCCAGCCGCGCATGTGCCGAAGGAAGCGCTGCTCGGGCACATGCCGGCATTCGGTGCCGCGGCATTGCAAATGTTGCGGCACAGCGTGCCTTACGACGTCGTTCACGCCAATTTCTTTATGTCGGGGTTGGTCGGTATGAAGCTGCGCGACCATTTGCGCGTGCCGCTGGTCGTGACTTTTCATGCGCTCGGGCTGGTCCGGCGTGAGCACCAAGGCGAGCAAGATGCCTTTCCGGAAGCACGCATCGGCATCGAGCGTCAGCTGGTGCGCACTGCCGAGCGCATCGTTGCCGAATGCCCGCAAGACAAGGCCGACCTGATGCGTCTTTATGGCGCCTCGGCGTCGCGCATCGCGACCGTTCCGTGCGGGGTCGACCTGGCGCAATTCGCACCCGGCTCGCGGGCACGGGCACGCCGCGAGTTGGGTCTCGCCGACGACGAATTCATCGTGCTTCAACTCGTCCGCATCGTGCCGCGCAAAGGCATCGACAACGTCATTCGCGCTGTGGCCTGCATGCGGCCCGGATTGCGGGTTCGCCTGCTCGTGGTGGGCGGCGAATCGACGCGTCACGACGAAAGCGCCACGCCTGAAATCGGCCGATTGCGTGCGCTCGCGAGGTGTGGCGGTATCGAGCGCCGTGTCACGTTCGTGGGTCAGCGCCAAGGCGCCGAGCTGCGCAATTTCTACCTCGCCGCCGACGTGTTCGTTAGTACGCCGCGGTACGAGCCCTTCGGCATCACGCCGCTCGAAGCGATGGCTTGTGCACGGCCGGTGGTGGGCAGCGCGGTCGGTGGCATCAAATTTTCAGTGGTCGACCAGGTCACCGGCTACCACGTGCCCGCTCGCGATCCGGAAGCGTTGGCGCGCCGCCTCGAGCAGTTGCACGACAACCCGGCGCTTGCCGAAGCCTTCGGCCTGGCGGGCGCGCGCCGGGTGCGCGAGCGCTTCACCTGGGAGCAGGTCAGCCAGGCGTTGATCGGCGTCTACGTCGCCGCAGGCGACCGGCTCGCGCGCCTGCCGACGCGCCGGCTCGAGCTGGTGCGCAGCGGCAGCGCGCGGGTCGAACGAGTCGACGCGAGCCTCGATAGCCGCATTGCGACGGGGCTCCCTTGACCCTCGACCCATGCGGTCGCCCGACATCCGCCGACGCGACCGGCTGCCTCCGTCTTTTTTCCAACTTCGATTTTTAGCAACCGCACGAAGTTCTTATGACAAAAAGCACCGCGAACCCGCCGACACCCGCTGACCGCAAGTCGACCGCCGCAACTTCCGACCCGCGAGACGCGATCGGCTCACTGCTCTCCACCGTTTCAGGGCCGAGCACCGCCGACTTGACGGACGGCGGTGCCGAGACCTTGCCGACCGAAGCGTTGCAGCGTCTGGGCGCTAAAAAGGCGGCCGGCGAGGCGCTTGTGGTGGCCATGCCGTTCAATGCCGGCAAGGACGCCGAGCACGGGCTGACGAACGGCCACTCCCCGCCGCCGGGCATGACCCACGAGTTGACCGAGCCGGTCGCCGGCGCGAGCACGGTGAGCGAAGACATCGCCTCCGACAAGCTCGGTAACGGCACGCCCGCACTCGGCGTCAACCCGACCAATGGGCCGCTCGACCGGGTGCGCGTCGACTCGACCGGGCAAGCGCTCACAACCAACCAGGGAACGATGGTCGCCGACAACCAGAACTCGTTGAAAGCGGGTTTGCGCGGGCCGGTGTTGATCGAAGATTTCGTGCTCCGCGAAAAGATCACGCACTTCGATCACGAGCGCATTCCAGAGCGTGTGGTGCTTGCGCGCGGTTCGGCGGCGCACGGCTATTTCGAGTGCTATTCGGCATTGACGCAGCTGACGCGCGCCGCGCCTTTTCGTACCGAAGGCAAGCGCACGCCGGTGTTCGCGCGCTTCTCTACCGTTGCCGGCGAACGCGGCTCGGCCGACACGGTGCGCGATGTGCGCGGCTTCGCGGTCAAGTTCCATACCCACGAGGGCATCTGGGACCTGGTGGGCAACAACATCCCGGTGTTCTTCATTCAAGATGCGATGAAGTTCCCCGACCTCGCCCATGCGCTCAAGCCGGAGCCGAACAGCGGCATCCCGCAGGCTTCGAGCGCCCACGACACGTTCTGGGATTTTGTCTCGCTGATGCCCGAGTCGGCGCGCATGCTGCTGTGGGTGATGTCAGACCGCGCGCTGCCGCGCAGCTACCGCACGGTGCAGGGTTTCGGGGTGCATACCTTTCGGCTCGTCAATGCCGACGGCGACTCGGTGTTCTGCAAATTCCACTGGTCCCCGACCGCCGGAACGCATTCGCTGGTGTGGGACGAGGCGGTCAAGATCGCCGGTGCCGATGCCGACTTTCACCGCCGCGATCTCTGGGAGTCGATCGAGGCCGGTGTCTACCCCGAGTACGAGCTCGGGCTGCAGGTGTTCACCGAACAACAGGCCGAAGGCTTCGACTTCGATGTGCTCGACTCGACCAAGCTGATTCCAGAAGAGCTGGTGCCGATCAAGCCGATCGGCCGCATGGTGCTCGACCGAAACCCGGACAACTTTTTCAGTGAGACCGAGCAGGTCGCGTTTTGTACGCACCACGTCGTGCCGGGCATCGACTTCAGCGACGACCCACTGCTGCAGGGCCGCAACCACTCGTACCTCGACACGCAGCTGTCGCGCCTGGGTGGGCCGAACTTTCATGAAATTCCGATCAACTCGCCCATCGCGCAGGTGCACAACAACCAGCGTGACGGCCTGCAGCGGCAGGCGATTCCACGCGGCCGGGTGGCTTACGAGCCCAATTCGATTGCCGGCGGCTGCCCGTTTCAGGCCGGCATGCGCGGCTACGTGCCGTTCCCTGCGCCTGTTCACGAAGACACGGTGCGCGGCAAGCCAGAAAAGTTCGCCGAACACTATGCGCAGGCCCGCCTTTTCTGGCTCAGCCAAACACCGGTCGAGCAAAACCATACTGCCGCGGCCTTCCGTTTCGAGCTGACGCGGGTGCAGCTCGAAGCGGTGCGTGAACGGGTGGTCTCGATGCTGGTGAACGTTCACGAAGATCTGGCGCAACGCGTTGCCGACGACCTGGGCATTGCAGTGCCGGCAGCAATACCGCGCGTACTCGGCATCGAGCCGCCTGCAGCCGAGGTCGAAACGTCTGCGGCCTTGTCGATGTTCGCGCGGCCGGGCGACATGAAAATTCGCGGGCGGCGCGTCGCGTTGTTGGTCGCCGAGGGCGTCGACGCCGACAGCTTGCGCGAGGTGCACCGGGTGCTCGTCGAGCAGCAGGCCGTGCCGCGCTTCGTCGGTGCTCGGCTGGGGCGGGTGATGGCGTCGGCCGGAGCGCCGATCGATGTCGAAGTCACACTGGAGACCGCACTTTCTGTCCTGTGGGATGACGTCGTGCTGCCCGATGGCGCTGCCGCGATGAAGCTAGCAGGTCTGGGCCGAACGTTCGAATTCTTGAAGGACCAATACCGCCACTGCAAGCCCATCCTGGCGCTCGGTAGCGGCGCCGACGTGTTGGCCGCTGCGATGATTCCGTCGCAGCTGCCCGATGGCAGCGCCGACCCGGGCTTTGTGCGCTCGACCGGCAGCACGGCAGACGCCGCGACGGCCTTCGTCGCGGCACTCGGCAGGCACCGCGTCTTCGAACGCGAAACCGATCCGCCGGTGGTGTGAGTTCGGCGAGCCTTGGAACGACCGAGCACCTTGATGAGCCTGCGCACCGACCCCGATTCAGCGCGCCCGAGCCTGTCGGTCGTGATCCCGACCTACCGGCGCGTCGAGCTGTTGGAGCGCTGCGTGAACGCGGTGATGGCGCAGGCAATCGACCCGCAGCGCTTCGAGATCATCGTCGTCGACGACGGGCATGACGATGTCGTGCTGGCCTGCGTCGCCGCCAGCGCCGCCGCTGCGGCGGCGAGGGGCGGGCCGTGCCTGCGCTACCTGCGGCCTGAACACGGCCGCGGCCCGGCGGTCGCCCGCAACTGCGGCTGGCGCGCGGCGCGCGGTGAGATCGTCGCTTTCACCGATGACGACACCCTGCCCGAACCGGGCTGGCTGAAAGAAGGCGAGGCCGCGCTGCAACGCCAGCCGGGGTGGTCGGCGCTGTGCGGCCGCATCCGTGTGCCGTTGCTGCACCACGAACGGCCGACCGATCACGAGCGCATGACGCGTGGGCTCGAATCGGCCGAGTTCGCTTGCGCCAATGCGTTCGTGCGCCACGAGGCGCTGGTCTGTATCGGGGGCTTCGACGAGCGCTTCACTCGCGCCTGGCGCGAAGACTCGGATTTGCAGTTTCGGTTGATGGCCTACGTCGGGCCTGTCGGCACGGCGCCGAACGCAGTGGTGCTGCACCCGGCCCGCACCGAGGCCTGGGGCGTGTGCCTGCGTCAACAGCGCAACGCGTTCTTCGATGCGCTTTTGTACAAGAAGCACCCGGCGCTGTACCGCTCGCGGATTCACCCCAACCCGCCGTGGAATTACTACCTGATCGTCGGGCTCACGGTGGCGACGCCGCTATTGCTGTGGGCCGGCTCCGGCGGTGCCGCGGCCGCCGCGGCGCTGCTGCTGGTCGCCCTGTGGTTGCAGTTTTCGTTGGCACGCTTGCGCTACACGACGCGTCGGCTGACGCATGTCGTCGAGATGCTGACCACCTCGGCGCTGATCCCGTTTTTGTCGGTCTACTGGCGATTGCGTGGCGCGATTCGGTTCCAGGTGTTGTTCCTGTGAGCAGCCACTCGCTGCCTGCACTGGTGCGACGGCCGCGCCGCCTGCGCGTGTTGACCTGGCATGTGCATGGCAACTACCTCTACTACCTGACGCAGGTGCCGCACGACTTCTTTCTCGTGACCGATGCGGGTCGGTCGACTCACCACACCGGCCGCAGTGGCACGCTGCCTTGGGGCGAAAACGTTCACGAGGCACCGCTGGAGCAGCTTCAGCACATGCCGTTCGACGTGGTGCTGTTCCAGTCGCGCGACGAGTGGGAGGGCGCGCGAGAAACGCTCGGCGACGCGCATTGCCACTTGCCGCGCATCTACCTCGAGCACGACCCGCCGCAAGTGCACCCGACCGACACACAGCACTGGGTCGACGACCCCAACACATTGCTGGTTCAGGTCACTGCATTCAACGCGCTGATGTGGAACCCTGGCCGCACACCCGTTCGCGTGATCGAGCACGGCGTCAAGCTGCTGCAAGAGGCCGAGTACACGGGCGTGCGCCAGAGCGGCATCGTCGTCGTCAACAACCTCGATCTGCGCGGCCGCCGACTCGGCCACGACATCTACGATCAAGTGCGACGCAGCGTTCCGCTTGAGCTCGTCGGCATGGGCAGCGAGCGTTGCGGCGGATTGGGCGAGATCGAAAACTCGAAGCTGCCGGCGCGGATTGCCGAACACCGCTTCTTCTTCAACCCGATTCGCTACACCAGCCTCGGGCTTGCGGTGATCGAAGCCATGATGGTCGGCACGCCGGTGGTCGCGCTGGCAACGACCGAGCTGGCAGCGGTGATCCGCAACCACGAGAACGGCATCATCGATACGCGACTTGAATCGCTGACAGCCGAGATGCGCGCCTTGCTGCGCGACCCGGCGCGCGCACGCGAGCTCGGCGAGGCCGGCCGGCGCACTGCGCGTGAACGCTTTCACATCGATCGCTTCGTACTCGACTGGTGCGCGGCGTTCGAAGAAGTCAGCAGCTGACAGCGCCGGCCGCGAGGCGGATCACCGGACCACCAGACCGCCTCCGACCTACCTTTACGCAGGTTGTTTGCAGCGCAGGCTGGCGTCGGTCGGCATCGGGCTTGAACGAGGTCAGCGTGCAGCGACCGTCGCCTGCTGCGTTGCCACACCGAACCTGCCCAACGGATACGGCGTGATGTCGTGAGCCGACGTGTCGGCCGCATCGGCCTGGCGGGCCGCGGCCGGCGTGGCGAGCAGTGTCTCGATCAGGTGATGGGCGCGTTCGGCAGTGCGGTCCCATGACGTGCTGCGCACGGTTGCAGCCATCGCTTCGCTCAGCGCGATGCGCTGCACTTCGTCGTCGGCGAAGGTGGCCTCACACAGCGCGATGAAGTTGGCGTGGTCGGTCGCGATGCGAGCAACGCCTGCATGCAGCGCAACCACGTCGGGTACGGCGGTGCTGACCACCGGCTTGCCCCCGGCGAAGTATTCGAGCGTCTTGGTCGGGCTGATGAAGCGGGTCGAGCCGTTGAGTGCGAACGGCATCAGGCAGACATCCCAGCCCGCCATCAGATGCGCGAGTACAGCGTATGGCTGCATGCCGAGCCAGTGCAGGTTCGGGTGCCGCGGGAGCCGGTCGGGGTCGATCTTCACGACCGGGCCGACCATCACGATCTGCCACTCGGGGTGAGCGCGAGCCAGCGCGTCGAGCAGGCCGGCATCGAGCCGCTCGTCGATCACGCCGAAAAATCCGAGGCGCGGCGCGGGCAACCTGCCCTGCAAACGCGCTGCCTCGTGGGCCAGGTCGCTGAACGGGTCCAGCGCGGCCGGTGCGAAGTGCGCGGCGGTGACCGAACTCGGCAGGCAATGCACGCTCTCGTGCAGATGACGCTTGGCTTCATACAGCGACGGCCGGCTGGTGAAGACCAGGTCGGCCACCTTCAGCAGCGCGGTCTCGCGCTGGCGCAATTGCCGCCGCGCACCCTTGAACGCACTCAGCTCGTCCATGCAGTCGTAGACCACCGCGCGCGGGCGCATCTCGCTCGCCAGCGTCAGTGCCATCGGCGTGTAGAACCAGAGCAGGTAATCGTCGATGCCGTGACTGCGAAGGTAGCCGGCGAGCAGCGGCTTCAACGTCGAGAGCTGCCCGTCGTGAAAGCCTGGTGTCTCGACCGGCGTGCGCGGCACCAGCACCGTCACACCGGGGCCTTTGACGATCCGGTCGATGCGCGGACGACCCTCGGCCGCATGCTCGTGCCAGCGAAGGCGGCTTTCGGTTTGCAGCTCCCATTGGCTGCTGTGGTGATGGTTGACACCGACCAGGTCGAGCGCTTGGGTGCAGCCGCCGAGATCGGGCTCGGCCCGCCCGGCGATCATGTCCCAGGCCTGCCATTGATAGGCCGCGACGCACTGCGCTTCGGCCTCGAGATCGGGCCGCCCGGGCGGCGCCACCACGTGCACCACCGGCTCGACATGCAGAAAGCGCGCACGGGGGTCGATGCGGCGCACGGCTGCCATGGCAGCGAGCACCGCACGCACGAGCCGACGCTTGACGGTGTAGCCCGAAAAGCTGCTGCGCTCGCTGTCGGTGTCGGTGTCGGTGTCGCTGTCGGTGTCGCTGTCGCTGTCGCCGTCGTCGCTGTTGCCACCACTCGGTTGACGGCGGTAGGGGTGCATCGAATTCGTCGCACTCACCGTCCAGGCCACGAAGCCGATTTCATTGATGAGGTTGTAGATCGGCGCCGGCCCGG
Source organism: Rhizobacter sp. (assembly GCA_043753755.1). Taxonomy (GTDB): domain Bacteria; phylum Pseudomonadota; class Gammaproteobacteria; order Burkholderiales; family Burkholderiaceae_C; genus LMDS01. The sequence continues at coordinate 348 of JAYUWC010000009.1, read as the reverse complement.
ACACCCGGCCGAGCCGGCGCGCCACCGCCTCGGCGAATGCGACGAAGCGCGGGATCAGCGCGTCGTCGAACAGGTCGACATCGGCGGGCGTGCCGTAGTGCATCAGTGTCCAGACCACCTGCAGACCGTGACGCTCGGCGCTCTCGGCAATGCGCTCGGCGCGTCGCAGGTCGAATTCGCCCGGCGCGCGCTCGGTGAGTCGCCAGCCGATGCTTTCGCGCACGGTGCGCAGGCCGAGCGTCGCCGCGTTGGCGTGGTCTTCGTCGAGTCGGTGAAGGTGGCCAGACGCGAGTGCCATGTCCAGCGGCACGCCCTGGCCGTTCACATGATCGGCACCCTCGAAGCCGC
>JAYUWC010000008.1:0-2588 GCA_043753755.1 Rhizobacter sp. | reverse complement strand
CGAATGCATTCGAGAATGATCGCACGCGACATTCAGCGAGAGGTCGCGCGAGAGGCCGAACGCACCTTGCGCCGCTAAACTCGGCCTATGAATTCGACGCTGTTTTGGCCTTCGTGCAAACGCGCTGTGAGTACCCAGCCCGGACGCTGCCCATGAGCGCGCGCCTGCTGGCCTTCGACACCGCCACCGAACACCTCAGCATCGCGCTCGAAGTCGGCGGCGAGGTCTTTACGCACGAAGGCGAGGGCGGCGCAAAGGCATCTGCCACGCTGATCCCGGCGATCATGGCGCTGCTCGCGCGCGCCGGCACCTCGCTTCGATCGCTCGATGCAATCGCCTTCGGACGCGGGCCGGGCGCGTTCACCGGGCTGCGCACGGCATGCGCAGTGGCCCAGGGCCTGGCCTTCGGTGCCGCCAAGCCGGTGCTGCCGATCGACACGCTGCTCGCGGTTGCCGAAGACGCACGCGGCAGCGATCCGCGCACGCAGCACGTCTGGGCCGTGATGGACGCACGCATGAGCGAGGTCTATGCCGCGCAATATGCCTTCGCCGACAACGCGTGGGCCGTGCTCGATGCGCCCATGCTTACCACGGCCGACGCGTTGGCCGGGCGCTGGCACCGCGCCCCGCCCGAGCTGATCGCCGGCAACGCGCTCGGCGTGTTTGCCGACGCATGGCGCACGGTGGATGCCCGGTTCGCACCCGATGCGCTGCCGCGCGCGCGCGCCATGTTGCCGTTGGCGCAGACCGCGTGGCGCGCCGGTGCTGCGGTCGACCCGGCGCTGGCGCTGCCGCTCTACCTGCGCGACAAGATCGCCCAAACCACCGCCGAGCGTGAAGCCACTCGCGCCGCCAAGCTCGCCGCGGCCGAGGCGCCGCGATGAGTGCTCGGTTGCAAGAAACAGATGCGACCCCGCGGCTGCTGCAGATGCAAATGGCGCAGGTCGATGCGGTGATGGCAGTTGAAGCGGCGACCTATACCTTCCCGTGGAGCCGCGGTAATTTCATCGACTCGCTGGCTGCCGCATACCCCTCGCGCGTGTTGCTGGGCGAATGTGACGCGTTGCTCGGCTACTTCGTCGCGATGGCCGGCGTCGATGAAATGCACCTGCTCAACATTACCGTCGCGGCTGCAGCGCAGGGCTGCGGCCATGCGCGCACGCTGCTCGAGGCGTTGATCGTGCTGGCCCGCGCGCAGCCCGCCCATGCGTTGTGGCTCGAGGTGCGCGAGAGCAACGCAAAGGCGCGGGCCATGTATGCGTATTTCGGTTTCGCCGCAGTCGGCAGGCGCAGTGGTTACTACCCCGCCGCGCTCGGTCGCCGCGAAGATGCCGTGGTCATGAGCCTGACGTTGAGCCCGTCTACAGGCGAGGCGAACGATGCGTTGGGATGAGCGCCAACGCGCGATGCTCGGCGAGATCGGCATCAAGTTGTGGTGGCCCGATGACCAACCCGCGGCCGGGTCGTCCCGGGACGGCGACGAAGCCGAAGCCGAAGCCGAAGCCGAATCGACCGCAGCGCGCGCGGCGCCTGCACCTCGCGTCGCACCTGTCACCACGCCGGCTGTCGCGGCGGCAAGTACGCTGACGCCGGCCACCGAGGCTGCGCGCCCGGTGTGTGCCCCAGCGCCCGCTCAAGTCGATGCCACGATCGAGTCGCTTGATTGGACAGCGCTGCGCGGGCGTGTCGCCGGGTGCACCGCCTGCAAGCTATGCGAGGGCCGGCGCCAGACGGTGTTCGGCGTCGGCAACCCGCGTGCGCACTGGATGATCGTCGGCGAGGCGCCGGGCGAGCAGGAAGATGAGCAAGGCGAGCCTTTCGTCGGCAAGTCGGGCCGGCTGCTCGACAACATGCTGCGTGCGGTCGCGTTGACGCGCGACGCCGACGAACCAGCCAAGCAGGTCTATATCGCGAACACGATCAAGTGCCGCCCGCCCGGCAACCGCAACCCGGAGCCGGTCGAACTCGAACGCTGCGAGCCCTACCTCGCGCGCCAGTTGCAACTCGTGCAGCCGCGCATCATCGTCGCGATGGGGCGCTTCGCGGTGCAGAGCCTGTTGCGCAGCAGCGAGCCGCTGGGCCGCCTGCGCGGCAGGGTGCACCGCTACCAAGGCGTGCCGCTGATCGCGACGTACCACCCGGCCTATCTGCTGCGCAACCCGGAAGAAAAAGCCCGCGCCTGGGACGATCTTTGGCTGGCGGTCGAGACGGTGCGGGCTAACGTTTGACGTGAGTGGTGGGCGAAACCCGCCGGGTTCCGAACGTCTTCTCGACGGAAGGGGTAGTCGTCGTCGCTGACCTACCGAGCGGTCTGCCGTCTCAAGGCTGCCGGCTTTGCAGCGTTACCAAGCCGACCAATGCCGTTAAATCGGCGGTCATCGGTTCGGACGCTGGAGTGAACAGTCCGTGAACGTCGGTCGCATATCGAATTCGAAACGGATCGTCGTGAAGCTCGTTCGAAGTCGCCAGCCAGGAAGAAGGGTGGGCCGTGATCTTGCCCCTGCATTTCCGGACACGGCCTATACGCAATGTATCGCCGGTTGTTCGGGTTGAGCGCGGCGTAACTGCTCAACCCGTTGCCGCCTGAA
>JAYUWC010000007.1:0-2588 GCA_043753755.1 Rhizobacter sp. | reverse complement strand
CCACCAGCGCGACCAGCGAGAAGCCGGTCGCTCCGAAGGTTTCAACAAGGCTCCAGAGCAGCGAGCGGGAGGCGTGCTGGCGGTTGGTCACGTCGGATGGCGGCAGGGCGGCGACCTTGACGCTCACGGCGTGGCGCCGCGGCCTGAGTCCGCACTCGCCAGCGACAACGGCCGCACTGCCGCGCGGGCCTCGCGCATCGCCACCAGCAACTCGCGGCCGCGATCGACCCAACGGTAGCGCGCTTGCGCCGCCGCGAGGGCATCCGCCTGCATCTGCGTGAGCGCGGCGGTGTCGTCGATGGCCTCGACGATGGCGCGTGCGAGAGCGGGCATGTCGTCTCGACACAGCATCGCGCGTCGAATCTCGGCCGGCAGGCCGGCCGTGGCATGCGTGAGGCTCGCAACCGCCACACGGCCGAAGATGTAGTCGAGAAACTTGAGCTTGAACCCACCACCAATTTCTTCGGGCACGACCGCGAGGCGGGCATTGGCGAAATGCGGAACGATGTCGTCGACGAAGCCGTGCAGCACCGTCGCGCGGGCGCCGGACCGCAGCTCGGCAGACAGCGCGCCGGGCATCGATCCGATGACATGCAAGGTCACACCGGCCGCCTCGAAGATCGGATCCGCAACAGCCACGAACTGGCGCAGGTTCTCCGACTTCGCGACCCAGTTGTAGTTGCCCACCATCACCACATGGCGCGGCACGCTTGCGTCGATGCGGGTGCGCGTCGACGTCGTGCCGCTGTAGCCCGGAGTCAGCACCACCCTCGCAGTATCGGGCGCGTCGCGTGCGAAGCTGGCTGCGTCTTCTTCGGTGATTGCGGTGATCAGATCGACGCTGCGAGCGATCCGGCGCTCGAGCATGCCGGTCTTGTGCCAGTTTTGCCAGAGCGCTGCACGCCGGATTGCCGAGCCGGTGAAGCCGCGCACCAACGACGCATAGACCGAGGCCTCGTGGTCGTGTGCCACGTGCACCAAGAGTGGCCCACCGCCTGATGCGCGGCGACGCTGAAAAGCCGCCATCGCCCAGCCGAGGCCGTATTGGTCGAACACGACCGCGTCCCAGTCTTGCTGCGCGAACAGCTCGACCTGCGCGCGATAAACCGGGGTAGCGTGCGCTGCGGCCACCAGCGGCATCGTGCTTGCCAGCGCGTGCCAGGTGGGGCGAGTGGTGCCGGCAATCGTGTGCCAGCGCACCGGCCAGTCGTCGGGCACCGCACTGGCCGGCTGGGCCGCGAGCCCGGCCACGGTGAGATCGGCACCGGCATCGGCAAGGGCGCGAATCAAGCGCGCCGAGTAGATGCGGTCACCGGTGTCGAGCGGGAAGGGCAGCGCGCGTGCAAGCCACAGAACTTTCATCAAACGGACTCCGCGTGTTGCACACGCTCAGTTGAAGCCTGCGCACGCCATTGCGCGGCCAGGCGGACTGCCATCGCGACGATCGTGAGCGTGGGGTTGGCGTGACTCGAGGTCGGAAACACCGCCGAACTCGCCACGAACAGATTGGGCAAATCGAAGACGGCGGCATTGCGATCGACGACACCGCGACGCGGGTCGACCGACATGCGGGTGGTGCCGATATGGTGGCCGCCGAGCGGCACTGAGGCCGCGATCGTTTGGCGCAAGCGCGCGTCGTCGAAATCGAGCGTCGCAGCGCCGCTCGCCTGGACCCGCGCACGCAGCAGGCGGTAGGCCCGGCAAAGGCTCTCGATGTCGTCGTCGGCCAGGCGCCACGCGACCTGAACCCGCGGCATGCCGAAAGCATCGCAGCGATCGGTGAGCGTGATGCGGCTCTCGCGCACCGGCGTCTGTTCGGCGTTGAACTCGAGCACGAAACTGCCGTCGGCGTTGGGGACCAGCACGTAGGGCAACTTGCGTTCGGCGAAGACGCGACGCCGCATCCAGTCGACGCCGAAGACGGCGAGATCGGGCAGGCCGGCCCCCACGTTGCGCAGGTGGGCAGCGACGGACGAGGTCGCCACCGCCTCTCCGATGCCGTATTGCAGGATTCGCCGGTACTCGGGAATGAGCGTGCGCCTGGCCAGATAGACCGACGACAGCACTGCACTGCGGTGCGCCGCATCGGCGACGTTCGGGTAGTGAAGGCGAAAAGAGGTGTTCAGCAAGCGCTCGCGGCGCTGCGTTGCGGCGTCGATCAGCAGCTTGCGGCGGCCGTAGATTCCGTCGCGCGTCTTCTCGAAATGGAAGGCGCTCCCCGACTTCTTGGGCCGCAGCGTGCCGACGAAATTTTCGACGTGGCAGGTGTAGTAGCGGCCGACGTTGTCGTAACGATTGCCGAGCCCCCCCGAAGCGAGCAGCAGACGGGCCGTTTCGATGCCGCCCGCGGCGAGCACGAAGCGCTCGGCCTCGACACGGAAGGCGGGCCCGTTTTCCCCCGCGCGGCACTCGACCGATGCGATGCGATCGGCGCCGGTGTCCCGCACCAGCCGGGTCACGTGTGCGGGCCCGAGCACGCGCACGTTCGATGAAGCGGCCAGGCGGCTCAGGTACCGCTTGCCGAAATTCGTGGGCAGGCTGTAGCGCTCGATCTGATCGAGCACGAGGCCGTTGCCAGAGCTCAGCCC
>JAYUWC010000006.1:0-2590 GCA_043753755.1 Rhizobacter sp. | reverse complement strand
AACCCTGGCTCTCGTCGTTTTGATCACTCATTTAGCACCCCGGTTGTTCGACTTTCATTTTAGAGTGGGGCATGAGCGCTGTTTATGCCGACTTGCACCTGCGCGACCCGCAACCCATGCTGGGTGCGGCGCTGCAGGCCTGGGGCGGTTCGCAAGACCTGTGGGTGTTCGGCTACGCGTCGTTGATCTGGCGACCCGAGTTCGATGCCGACGAAGCACGGCCCGCCGTCGTGCACGGCTGGCACCGTGCGCTCGAGATGCGTTCACGCGTGAACCGCGGCACGCCCGAGTGCCCGGGGCTGGTGTTTGCCTTGGTGGCAGGCGGTTCGTGCCGCGGCATGGCCTACCGGATCGACGCCGCGCGCGCCGCCACCGAACTCGAGCGGCTTTGGCTGCGCGAAATGCCGACCGGCGTATACGACCCCAAGTGGCTTGCTTGCCGCACCGCACAGGGGCCGGTCAAGGCCCTCGGTTTCACGCTCAGTCGCAGCAGCCCGGCCCACACCGGGCCACTGCACGACACCGAAATGCTCGACGTTCTGCGCAGCGCCACCGGCCGCTACGGCCGCACGCTCGACTACCTGATGGAAACCGCCCACTCGTTGCACGGCTGCGGCATTCGTGACCGCGATGTCGAGCGCATCGTGGCGCTCGCGCGCCGGCACGCGCTGGTCTGACCTGCCGCCGGCCGGCTACCAGCGTGGTGCTGGCGCAGCCGCCACGCCGCGGCCCTCGCGGCGCATCAGGTCGAGATCGGCCAGCGTGTCGACGTCGAGCAGCGCGCCCGCATCGTCGACTTCAACCCCAAAGGCCGGATAGCGCGCGATCACGCGGCGCGCGCCTTCGTCGCCGCTGAGGGCTGCGAGTTCGGCATACAACTCGGGCGAAAAGCCGACCGGATGACCGCGCCGGCCCTTGTGCTGCGCGTAAGCGACGGCATGGTGCGCAAGCTGCCGCGCAACCAATTGCAGCGTGACAGGCAGCACCCGCGGCATGTCGGCCGGCAAGATCAGCCAGCCGGCCGCATCGGGTCGGGCCGCCACGCCGACACTGATCGAGTGGCCCATGCCCAGGCTGCCGTTACCGGGTTCGCCGACCTCGGGGATGACGATCACGTCGCGTGCCGCCACACTACGCCGCGCCAGATCGGCCAGCCGTGCGGTGGTCACCACGACAACCGGCAGGTGGCTCGCGATCGCATGCTGCAGCGTCGCGCCGAGCACGGTCGCGCCATCGAGCCCTTGGGCCAATTTGTGGTCGACACCGAGAAACCGCGAGCCCTTGCCCGCCGCCAGCACGATCACCGCAGGCCGCGCCACCATTCGATCTTCTCCTTCGCCGTTTTGATCGACCCATTCGACACATCGAGAATGGGAGCGCAAGTGCGTTCGAGGTAGTGGTGGCTTCACCTAAGGCCAAGCCCTTACGCCAACCTGGGGATCGCGGGCCCGATCGATTGCCCTGCGTGCCCCTTTCGGAAACAACACACTGCCTCTTTTCTATACTCGGCCGATGGATGACATCGCCCAGCTCCGCAAGAGTTACGAACGCGCCGAACTCGACGAGTCGGCCTCGCTGGCCGACCCGATCGCGCAATTCGGCCTGTGGCTTTCGCAGGCGATCGATGGGCAACTGCCCGAGCCGAATGCAATGACGCTTGCCACGGTCGGCGCCGACCATCGCCCGTCGACCCGCATCGTGCTGATCAAAGGCTTCGATGCCCGAGGCATCGTCTGGTACACCAACTACGACAGCCGCAAAGGCATTGAGTTGGCGGGCAACGTGTTTGCGGCGCTGCAGTTTCATTGGGTCGAGATGGAGCGGGTGGTACGCATCGAAGGCCGGGTCGAGAAGGTCTCGGCCGATGAATCAGACGCCTACTTCGACTCGCGCCCCCTCGACTCGCGCATCGGCGCGTGGGCTTCGCCGCAGAGCCAGGTGATCGGCTCGCGCGCGGTGCTGGTCGCCAATGCCGCGCGCTACGGCGCGCAGTTCATGCTCCGCCCGCCGCGACCGCCGCATTGGGGCGGCTATCGCCTGGTGCCCGACACCTTCGAGTTCTGGCAGGGCCGCCCTTCGCGGTTGCACGACCGGCTGCGCTACCGGCGCGAGGGCGAGCGCGAAAACCTCGGCCGGGAAGTCGGCCAGAAGTGGCTGCGCGAGCGGCTGGCACCCTGACCCTCGCCCTCGCCCTGAACCCACGTCGCCTCACGAGGCAACGCGTTCGGCAAAGGTCTTGCGAAACTTCTCGACCTTCGGTGCCACCACCATCGCGCAGTAGCCCTGGTCGGGGTGGTTGACGAAGTAGTGCTGGTGGTAGGCCTCGGCCGTCGAGTAGTTCTGCTCGGGCAGCACCTCGGTGACGGCGCGGCCTTTGTGCAAGTCGTTCACTTCGGCGAGCACCTCACGCGCCACCGCCTCTTGCGCGCCATTGTGAAAATAGATGCCCGAGCGGTACTGCGTGCCGGTGTCGTTGCCCTGCCGGTTCAGCGTGGTCGGGTCGTGGATCACGAAGAAGATCTCCAGCACTTCGCGCAAGCCGATCTGGGCCGTGTCGAATTGCACCCGCACCACTTCGTTGTGTCCGGTC
>JAYUWC010000005.1:0-7980 GCA_043753755.1 Rhizobacter sp. | reverse complement strand
GCGATCGAAGACGCCTGGCGCGCCTCGCTGGTGCAGCAGCGCTGGGCCCGCTTCGCGCTGCAGTTGAGCGCGGCGCAATGCGAAGCCCTGCTCGCGCGGGCCGCGGCGCGCAAGCTCTCGAGCACCGTGCTGATGCCGCTCTCGGATGCCGGCGCCACCGACGGCTGGCAACTCGCAACCCGCGGCTACGTTCCGCACCTCGCCGCCGAGTCTCGCGGGGCCGCGCCGGCACAGCAGCACCTCGCGTGGTGAGTCTGTCGCAGGCGCCCGTCTCGCCGCGGGGTTGAACCACGAGGGCGACATTCGGCATTGCTATATTGCCGGGCTGCCCAGGTCACGCATCGCGTACCGCTCGACACGAGCGCCGGGCCGCGTGCGACAACCCTGGGCGCCCTCGATGACGACTCGACTTGATTGGCCGCGCCTGACTGCGGCGGCACTCGCCTCCGCCTTGCTGGCGGCCTGCAGCAGCGGCCCCCCACCGCGGCTCGAAGCGACGAACACCCCCGCCGATCGGCCCGCGCAGTGGCAAGCGCCGTTGCCGGTCGATGGTCAGGCCGCCGCGCTGGCCGACTGGTGGCAGCGCTTCGACGATCCGCTGCTGCCCGCGTTGATCGGCGCCGCACAGGCCGTCAGCCCCACCGTGGCCTCGGCCGTCTCGCGCATCGCGCAAGCACGCGCGACGCGGGTGGCGGCTGGCGCAGCCTTGCTGCCCAGCCTCGATGCGAGCGCCAGCGCGCAACGCGGCCGGCAAGACTTGAACACCGGCCTGGCCAACACCGCGAGCGTTGGCCTGCAGGCGAGCTGGGAACTCGATCTTTTCGGCGGTCGCCGCGCCGCGCGCACGGCCGCCGAGGCCAGGCTCGGCGGCGCCGAAGCCGGCTGGCACGACGCATTGATCGCACTCGCCGCCGAAACCGCGACCGACTACACCCGCCTTCGGGCCTGCGAAGCCCTGGTCGAGCAGACCCGCGCCGACAGCGCCTCGCGCGCCGAGACCGCGCGCCTCACCGAGCTGAGCACGCGTGCCGGTTTCGAGTCGCCCGCCAACGCCGCATTGGCGCGCGCCAGCGCCGCCCAGGGCAACAGCCTCCTGACCCAGCGCCGCGCGCAATGCGATCAGCAGATCAAGGGCCTGGTCGCACTCACCGGCATCGATGAGCCCGATTTGCGCGAGCGCCTGCGAGCCGGCGCCGCGCGCGTGCCGCGGCCGGCGCCGATTGCCCCCGCCGGCGTGCCGGCCGAGGCCCTCGCCCAACGGCCCGACCTGCTCGTCGCCGAGCGCGACTTGATCGCCGCGAACGCCGAGATTTCGCAGGCCGAGGCTGCGCGCCTGCCGCGCATTGCGCTGGCCGGCAGCTTCAACCGTTCGCGTTTCGACTCGGCCGACTTCGGCACCCAGACCGGCACGCTCTGGGCGATCGGGCCGATCACGGTCTCGCTGCCGCTGTTCGACGGCGGCACCCGCCGCGCCGACGTGAGCGCGGCTCGAGCGCGCTACGACGAAGCCGTGCTGCTCTACCGCGGCAAGCTGCGCAACGCAGTGCGGGAGGTCGAAGAAGCGTTGGTCGCGCTGCAAAGCACGGCCGATCGCAGCGCCGATGCGCAGGTCGCGACCGAAGGCTTCGCGGCCTCCTTCCGCGCCACCGAAGCGCGCTTCAAGGGCGGCCTGGCCAGCCTGTTCGAACTCGAAGACGCGCGCCGCTCGGCACTCGGCGCCGAGACCGCCGCGACCGACCTGCAACGCGAGCGCGCCACCGCCTGGATCTCGCTCTACCGCGCGCTCGGCGGCGGCTGGGTCGATGTGGCTGCAGCGTCGCAACGCAGCGCGGCCACACCTTCCACTTCTGCGGTCGCCACTCGATGAAAAAACTGTCTCGCTCACTCGCAGTCGGTTCGGCATCGACATCGACATCACGATCGGCATCGACATCGACATCACGATCGGCATCGACATCGACATCGACATCGACATCGCCATCGCCATCGGCATCGGTTTCGGCGTCGACCCTCGCATTCGCATCGGCGCTGGCCCTCGCCGCGCTGCTCTCGACCACCGCCCAGGCGGCCGACAAAGCCGCTTCGGCTGCTCCCAAGCCGGCGCTGACGGTCAACGTCACGCAGGCGCAGACCAGCGCCTTGCCGCTGCGGATCGGCGCCAACGGCAACGTCGCCGCATGGCAGGAGGCCAGCGTCGGCACCGAGGCCAACGGCCTGCGGCTGGCCGAGGTGCGAGTCAACGTGGGCGACATCGTCAAACGCGGCCAAGTGCTCGCCACCTTCGCGCCCGACACGCTCAACGCCGACGTGGCGCAAATTCGCGCCGCAGTCGCCGAGGCCGAGGCCACGCTCGCCGAAGCCTCGGCCAACGCCCAGCGTGCGCGCGGCCTGCAGGCCACCGGCGCGTTGAGCGAAGCCGTCATCAACCAGTACCTGACCGCCGAGCGCACGGCCAAGGCCCGGCTCGATGCACAACGCGCGCTGGCCCTGACCCAGCAGCTGCGCCTCAAACAGACACAAGTGCTGGCACCCGATTTCGGCGTCATCTCGGCGCGCAGCGCGACCGTCGGCGCGGTGCTGCCGGCGGGGCAGGAACTGTTTCGGCTGATCCGCCAGAGCCGCCTCGAATGGCGCGCCGAAGTGGCCGCCGCCGACCTCGCGGCCATCAAAACCGGGCAGACAGTGATGGTCTCCGCCGGCAACGGCCCGGCCATTCAAGGCACGGTGCGCATCGTGGCCCCCACCGTCGACCCGCTGACCCGCAACGGCATCGTCTATGTCGACCTGCCGAACGTGGCCGGCGCGGCGCGGGCCGGCATGTTCGCGCGCGGCGAGTTCGAGATCGGCAGCGGCTCCGGCCTCACGCTGCCACAAAGCGCGGTGCTGCTGCGCGACGGCTTCAGCTACGTGCTGCGGGTCGGCAGCGACTCGAAGCTCACGCAAACCAAGGTCGGCGTCGGCCGGCGCGTCGGCGACCGGATCGAGGTCACCCGCGGCATCGATGCCGGTATGCGGGTCGTGACGGCCGGCGGCGGCTTTCTGGCCGATGGCGACACCGTGCGGGTGGTTGAGGCCGTGTCGGCCGGCAGCGCGAAGTGAGGGCGTCGACATGAACGTCTCGGCCTGGTCGATCCGCAACCCGATCCCGGGTGTGTTGCTCTTCATCATGTTGTCGCTGATGGGCCTGATGGGCTTCAAGGCGATGAAGATCCAGAACTTTCCCGACATCGATCTGCCAACCGTCACGGTCACCGCCTCGCTGCCCGGGGCCTCGCCGGCGCAGCTCGAAACCGAGGTCGCGCGCAAGCTCGAGAACTCGATCGCCACGCTGCAAGGCCTCAAGCACATCTACGCGACGGTGCAAGACGGCAGCGCCATCGTCACCGCCGAGTTCCGCCTCGAAAAGCCGACCCAAGAAGCGGTCGACGACGTGCGCGCCGCGGTGGCGCGGGTGCGCTCCGACCTGCCCGGCGACCTGCGCGATCCGGTGGTCTCGAAGATCGAGCTTTCGGGCGCGCCCATCCTCACCTACACGATCGCCTCGAGCCGCATGGACGACGAAGCCCTGAGCTGGTTCGTCGACAACACCATCACCCGCTCGCTGCTCAGCGTGCGCGGTGTCGGCGCCGTGGCGCGGGTCGGCGGGGCAACGCGCGAGGTGCGGATCGAGCTCGACCCGCTGCGCCTGCAAGCGCTCAACGCGACCGCCGCCGACATCTCGCGCCAACTGCGCCTCACGCAACAAGAGGCCTCGGGCGGGCGCACCGACGTGGGCGGTGCCGAGCAATCGGTGCGCACGATCGCTACCGTCAAATCGGCCGAAGAATTGGCCCGCATGGAGGTGACGCTGACCGACGGCCGGCGCATTCGCCTCGATCAAGTGGCGAGCGTGAGCGACACCGTGGCCGAGCAGCGCTCGGCAGCGCTGTTGAACGGCAAACCCGTGGTCGGCTTCGAGATCATCCGCACCCGCGGCGCCGGCGAGACCGAGGTCGCGGCCGGAGTGCGCCAGCAGCTCGAGGTGTTGAAGTCGGCGCACCCCGAGATCGTCGTCACCGAGGCCTTCAACTTCGTCGACCCGGTGCAAGAGAACTACAACGGCTCGATGGCGCTGCTGTTCGAGGGCGCCGCCCTCGCGGTGCTGGTGGTGTGGCTCTTCTTGCGCGACTGGCGGGCCACGCTGGTTTCGGCCACGGCGCTGCCGCTGTCGATCGTGCCGGCCTTCGGTGCGATGTACCTGTTCGGCTTCTCGCTCAACGGCGTGACCTTGCTCTCGCTCTCGCTGGTGGTCGGCATCTTGGTCGACGACGCGATCGTCGAGATCGAGAACATCATGCGGCACCTGCGCATGGGCAAAACCCCGTTCGACGCCGCAATGGAAGCGGCCGACGAGATCGGCCTGGCAGTCATCGCCACCACGTTCACGTTGATCGCAGTGTTCTTGCCGACGGCGTTCATGAGCGGCGTGCCCGGCAAATTTTTCGTGCAGTTCGGCTGGACGGCGGCGATCGCGGTCTTCATTTCGCTGGTGGTCGCGCGCATGTTGACGCCGATGATGGCCGCCTACGTGCTGAAGCCGCCGAAGACCGAAGAGCGCGATGGCCTCTGGGTCAGGGTCTACATGCGCTGGGTCAAGGCCGCGCTCAAGCACCGGGTCATCACGACCATTGCGGCCACGGTTTTTCTCGTCGTCTCGTTCGCACTGGTGCCGCTGTTGCCCACCGGCTTCATCCCGCCCGACGACCTGTCGCAAACCCAGGTCACGCTCACTCTGCCACCCGGCACGCCCTTCGCGCAGACCTTCGCGAGCGCCGAGGCAGCACGCGAGATCGTGCAAAAAAATTCCGACGTGAAGCTGGTCTACACCGCGATCGGCGGTGGCAACACCGGCAGCGATCCGTTCGCCCCCAGCGGCGCCGCCGAGGCCAACAAAGCCACGCTCACCATCAACCTCACGCCGCGCGACGAACGCCACGGCGTCAGCAAGCAGCAGGTCGAAGCCAAGTTGCGCGAGGCCTTGGCCGTGCTGCCCGGCGCGCGGGTCAAAGTCGGCCTCGGCGGCTCGGCCGAAAAATACGTGCTGGTGCTGGCCGGTGAAGACGGCGACACGCTGGCTGCGCACGCACGCACGGTCGAACGCGAGCTGCGCGCCATTCCCGGCATCGGCGCGGTGGTGTCGACCAGCAGCCTGGTGCGGCCCGAGCTGATCGTGCGGCCCGATTCGGCGCGAGCTGCCGATTTGGGCGTGACCTCGGCGGCGATCGCCGACACGCTGCGCATCGCGACGGCCGGCGACTACGACCAGTCGCTGCCGAAGCTCAACCTCAGCCAGCGCCAGGTGCCGATCGTCGTCAAGCTCAAGGCCGACGCGCGCACCGACCTCGACCTGCTCTCGCGTCTGGCCGTGCCCGGCGCCCGCGGGCCGGTGATGCTCGGCAACGTCGCCACGCTCAGCATCGACAGCGGCCCGGCGCAGATCGACCGTTACGACCGCCAGCGCAACATCAATTTCGAGATCGAGCTGAACGGCCAGCCGCTCGGCGTGGTCTCGGGGGCGGCACTGGCCCTGCCGAGCGTCAAGAACCTGCCACCGGGCATTTCGCAAGCGACCGTCGGCGACGCCGAAGCGATGGGCGAACTGTTCGCCAGCTTCGGCCTCGCGATGCTGACGGGCGTGCTCTGTATCTACATCGTTCTGGTGCTCTTGTTCCACGACTTCGTGCAGCCGGTGACGATTCTTTCGGCGCTGGTGCTGTCGATTCCGGGCGCACTGCTGGCGCTGTTCATCACCCACACGGCCCTGTCGATGCCGTCGATGATCGGTCTCATCATGCTGATGGGCATCGCGACCAAGAACTCGATTTTGCTGATCGAGTACGCGATCATGGCCCGCCGCGACCGCGGCATGAGCCGCATGGAAGCCCTGCTCGACGCCTGCCACAAGCGCGCCCGCCCGATCGTGATGACCACCATCGCGATGGGCGCCGGCATGATGCCGATCGCCCTCGGCATCGGCACCGACCCGAGTTTTCGCGCGCCGATGGCCATCGTGGTGATCGGCGGGCTCATCACCAGCACCTTCTTGAGCCTGCTGGTGATCCCGGTGTTGTTCACCTTCGTCGACGACGTGGTGCAGTGGGTCGGGCGACTCGCGCATCGCAACAGCCCTGCGCCGTCGCCAAGCGAGTTTCAGCCCAACCAATTGCCAGCAGACACACCGCGATAGGAAAGCCGCGCGGCGCCATCAGCGCGGTCGTCCGAAACAAATCAGCTTGCCAGCAATCGATTGAACGTTACCGAAACCCCGCGCTGTTGAGCGCTTTCACAAAATCGCCTTGAACATTGCCTCCGTATGCTGGGTCCGAGTACTCAGTCTTGATCGCGTTCGCCAGGCTTTGCACCAAATATTTGCCGTTTCCACCCGACCTCACGATTTTCATTTCTCCGTTTTTCTGATCGAAAAAAGCAGTGCCGCTCACCTCAAGAGAGGTCTGCGGACCGCCCCAGTTGCCGACGGTAATTTTCGTGGTCGGCTGACCAGTGTCTCTGCTGATTTGACCTTCGATCACTTGGCGCGTCCCTCGGGCAAATTCAATCCGCCCGACGCGCGGCGTTGTGCCTCCACCACTGCTGTTTTCGAGGGTCAGTTTGCTGTTCGCGTAGTTGTCGGAGTACGCGATGGTGCCCGGCGGGGTCTTAAATAAATTGCCGGCCGAAACGGGCTTATTCAGCGAATACCGCCATTCGACGGATTTCACAACCGTTGCGCTGCCATCGGGGATCACGCTGGAGTACTCCCCCAATCCGCCTGCGGCCCCCGTCCAGCCTTTGAACTGCGTTGCGAAAGGCTGCACGCCATCCTTGCGCGGCACCCCTGAAAGATCCAGATTCTTGTTCAGCTCCTGAAACTGAGTTTTGGTCAACACAGACTCGCCTGGCTTGACCTCCACGGGCTTCGGTAAATTGAAGATGTCCCGCATGTCTACGGAGTTTTGCGCGACCTTATTGGACAAAATGGGTTGAAAATTTTGGACGCCACTGCTACCCGACATGACCGCTCTCCTTAAAGTATTGGCGCTTGACTCTGTCACCCGTTGCTTTATTGCGGCTTGTCATTTCTTTGCTTCAAAGGAAACGGCGTTCGAGTTCGGCTCGAACGCTCACCCGCAGCCTGTCCTCCGACACGGCATCACCAATCGGCGATGCCCGGCGCATCAACCGCCGGTCGGGTTAGGTCCTCGCCACGCGCGCTCGAACGGCAGCCGCCAGGCGTGCGGCGCGATCAACTGGTGGACCGACTTCGGCCCCCACGAGCCGGGCGGGTAGAGCCGCACCGGCGGCGGGCTTTCGAGCAGCGGGATCGACACCTCCCACAAGCGCTCGATGCCTTCGGCGGTCGTGAACAGGGTTCGGTCGCCACGCATCGCGTCCAGTATCAGACGCTCGTAAGCCTCGAGCACGTCGCCGATCAGGCCGGTGTCGTTCATCGCAAATTGCAGGCTTAGCTTGTCGAGCCGCATGCCCGGCCCGGGGCGCTTGCCGTAGAACGAGAGCGACATCTTCGAGGCATCGGCGAGGTCGAAGGTCAGGTGATCGGGCCCCTGCGCACCGACGCCCGAGCCGGCCGGAAACATGCTCTTCGGCGGCTCGCGAAACGCGATCGAAATGATGCGCTGGCCCTCGGCCATGCGCTTGCCGGTGCGCAGAAAGAAGGGCACACCCGCCCAGCGCCAGTTGTCGATGAAGCACTTGAGCGCGATGAAAGTTTCGGTCTCGCTCTCAGGGTCGACGCCTTCTTCGCTTCTGTAGCCGGTGTACTGCCCGCGCACCACGTCGCTCGGCTGGATCGGCAGCATGCTGCGAAAAACCTTGTTCTTCTCTTCGCTGATCGGCGCCGGCTCGAGCGAGGTCGGTGGCTCCATCGCCATGAAGCCGAGGATCTGGAACAGATGCGTCACCACCATGTCGCGGTACGCGCCG
>JAYUWC010000004.1:0-2626 GCA_043753755.1 Rhizobacter sp. | reverse complement strand
GTCTCGATCACCTGCGCCCACTGCGCGAGCGTGATGTCGTAGCCGGTCGGGTTATGGCAGCAGGCGTGCAGCACGACGATGCTGCCGGGGGCGGCGTTGTCGAGCGCAGCAAGCATGCCGTCGAAGTCGACGCCGCGCCGGGCAGCGTCGTAGTACGGGTACGGCGCCACTTCGAAGCCGGCGCCCTCGAACAGCGCGCGGTGGTTCTCCCAGCTCGGGTCGCTGATCAGCACTTGTGCGCCGGGGTTCATGCGCTTGAGCAGGTCGGCGCCGACCTTCAGCCCGCCGGTGCCGCCGAGTGCCTGCACGGTCGCGATGCGGCCCGCCAGCACAGCCGCGTGGTCGGCGCCGAACACCAGCGCCTGCACCGCCTTGTCATAGGCGGCGATGCCGTCGATCGGCAGGTAGCCCCTTGCCTTCGGCGTTTCCATCATCATCTTCTCGGCGGCCCGCACGCATTGAAGCAACGGCAGCTTGCCGGCGTCGTCGAAATAGACGCCGACCCCGAGGTTGACCTTCGCCGGGTTGGTGTCGGCGTTGAACTGCTCGTTGAGGCCCAGTATCGGGTCGCGTGGCGCCAGCTCGACGCCTTTGAAAAGTGAACGGGCAGCAGCGGTCGACATCGTCATTCCTTGTCAGTGGATGAAGGCGGCCGATTCGGCTACCCTGAGTGGTTGCACGCCTGGTTGTGCAACGAGAAACCCCGGAGATTTTATCTGTCATGGCCGAGCTGTTTGAAGTGATCGATGCCACCGCCCTCGAGGCTGAGCCCGAGGGCCGCTTCGTTTCCTACCCCGATTCACCGTTCCAGCTGTTCCAGCCGTATCCGCCGGCCGGTGACCAACCAGCGGCCATTGCCGCGTTGGTCGAAGGCTTGAACGACGGCCTGAGCTTTCAGACGCTGCTCGGCGTGACCGGCTCGGGTAAGACCTTCACGATGGCCAACGTGATCGCGCAGATGGGCAAACCCGCCATCGTGTTCGCGCCGAACAAGACGCTTGCCGCGCAGCTCTACAGCGAGTTCAGGGAGTTCTTTCCGAAGAACGCGGTCGAGTACTTCGTCAGTTACTACGACTACTACCAGCCCGAGGCTTACGTGCCGCAGCGCGATCTCTTCATCGAAAAAGACAGCGCCATCAACGAGCACATCGAGCAAATGCGGCTGAGCGCGACCAAGAGCCTGCTGGAGCGGCGCGACGTGGTCATCGTGGCCAGCGTATCGGCTATCTACGGCATCGGCGCACCGGCCGACTACACCGAGATGCGGTTGATCCTGCGAGTGACCTCGAAGCAGTCGCAGCGCGATCTGATTGCGCATCTGGTGCGCATGCAATACCAGCGCAACGAAACCGACTTTTCACGTGGCACCTTTCGCGTGCGCGGCGACACGATCGACGTGTTTCCGGCCGAGCACTCCGAGCTCGCGATTCGCATCGAGCTTTTCGACGACGAGATCGAGACGCTGTCGCTGTTCGATCCGCTCACGGGCCGCATCCGCCAAAAGGTGCCGCGCTTCGTGGTCTACCCGGCAAGCCACTACGTGACGCCACGCGGTCGGGTCGTCGACGCCATCTCGACCATCAAAGAAGAGTTGCGCGAGCGCTTGGCCGAGTTCGTTTCGCAGGGCAAGCTGGTCGAGGCGCAGCGCATCGAGCAACGCACCCGCTTCGATCTCGAGATGCTGCAGGAGGTCGGGCACTGCAAGGGCATCGAGAACTACACGCGGCATCTTTCGGGGGCGCCCCCGGGCACCCCGCCGGCGACACTGGTCGACTACCTGCCCGCCGATGCGCTCATGTTTCTTGACGAAAGCCACGTGCTGATCGGCCAGTTCGGCGGCATGTACAACGGTGACCGGGCGCGCAAGACGACGCTGGTCGACTACGGCTTTCGCTTGCCCAGCGCACTCGACAACCGCCCGCTGAAGTTCGATGAGTTCGAGGGCAAGATGCGCCAGGTGATGTATGTCTCGGCCACGCCTGCGGCGTACGAGCAGCAGACTTCGGGCAACGTGGTCGAGCAACTGGTGAGGCCGACCGGCCTGGTCGACCCGATGGTCGAGGTGCGGCCGGCGACCCATCAGGTCGATGACGTGCTGCAGGAAATTCGCGATCGGGTCGAAATCAAAGAGCGGGTGCTGATCACGACCCTAACCAAGCGCATGGCCGAGCAGCTGACCGACTACCTCTCGGACAACGGTGTCAAGGTGCGCTATTTGCACAGCGACATCGACACCGTCGAGCGGGTCGAGATCTTGCGCGACTTGCGCCTGGGCACCTTCGATGTACTGGTCGGCATCAATTTGTTGCGCGAGGGGCTGGACATCCCCGAGGTGTCGCTGGTGGCGATTCTCGATGCCGACAAAGAGGGTTTTCTGCGCTCCGAGCGAAGCCTGATCCAGACCATCGGGCGCGCCGCGCGCAACCTGAACGGTCGCGCGATCTTGTACGCCGACAAGGTGACCGAATCGATGCGAAGAGCGCTCGATGAGACCGAACGCCGCCGCACCAAACAAATCGCGCACAACCTTGCCGAGGGCATCACCCCACGCAGCATCGTCAAGAAGGTGCGCGACCTGATCGACGGCGTCTACAGCGAGAAGGGCGCGAAAGACGACCTGAAATCG
>JAYUWC010000003.1:0-2648 GCA_043753755.1 Rhizobacter sp. | reverse complement strand
CCGTAGGCCTCGCGGTAGTTGACCGTGATCCAGTAGGCGTAGAGCTTGGCCACCGCATAAGGGCTGCGCGGATAAAAGGGCGTCGTTTCCTTCTGCGGCGTTTCCTGAACAAGGCCGTACAGCTCGCTCGTACTCGCCTGATAGAACCGGGTCTTCTTCTCGAGCCCGAGGATGCGGATGGCTTCGAGAATGCGCAGCGTGCCAATGCCGTCGGCATTGGCGGTGTACTCCGGCGTCTCGAACGACACGGCCACATGGCTCATCGCAGCCAGGTTGTAGATCTCGTCGGGTTGTACCTGCTGAATGATGCGGATCAGATTCGTCGAGTCCGTCAGGTCACCGTAGTGCAGCTTGAACCGCTGGTGATCGATGTGCGGGTCTTGGTAGAGGTGGTCGATGCGGTCGGTGTTGAACAGGCTCGAACGACGCTTGATGCCGTGCACTTCGTAGCCTTTGTCGAGCAACAGTTCCGACAGGTAAGCGCCGTCTTGGCCGGTCACGCCGGTGATGAGGGCGACTTTGGGTGGGGTCGTTGGTGTCATGGGTTTGGGCGAAGGATCGAGGCTAGGCCGCTACGCGGTCAAAAGAGAAGCTGCTGAGCTCTGCACGCGCGGTGGCGTGCTCAACCGTGATGGCCAGGACGTGACCCTGCATATCGAGGTCGAGCAGGACGTTCTCGTCGAGATCCCGCGTTTCCGCGACGCCGCCGCTCTTCAGTTCGATGAAAAGTGTGTTGGTGTCTTCGAAGTGGCGAACTCTCATGGTGTGAGCCTCCGATCGAAAACGATCGAACTCACGAATCCGTGAAAATGCTGCGCCGTTTGCAGCGCTTGGGCAACGTCCTCGACGGCCGGGTCTGCGTCCATCGACGGATACCTCAGCACCGTGCCGAACGCGGAAAGTTCGGAGATGCGGTCGGCCCAATCGGCGAAGCGCGCATCGGCGTTAGCGCATCGAGTCAACAGGTCCATGAGGTCATGGGTCTTCACGAGCGCGGTTCGAGGCGCGAAGCGAGGAACGCCTTCAGAGCCTTTTCCGCAGCTTGGTGGCAGTGGTACGCAGCAGTGTCGGTAATGGGAGTGCCGGCATGCAGCGCGCGCTCGGCCGTCTCGAGGTCATGGTCGGCCTTCGCCAACCATGCAGCTACCCACGCTTGGGAGGTCAGGGGTTCAGCCATGCAGAACCCTGCCTTCCCGAATGATTTTGTGAGTGAGCGTCGTGGGCAAAGGTGCTTCGCGGAGAACTTCTTCGCGGGTACGCACCCACACATCGCAGGGCACACCCAGGCCAAACAGGCTGCGATAGCCGGCGCTGGCTCTTCGATACGCAGGCTCCGCCGATGCCGAAACAACCACGAGCAGGTCAACGTCACTGCTTTCGTCGGGTTCGCCCCAGGCATGCGAGCCGAACAAGACCACCTGTTCCGGCTGGTAGGCCGCTACCAGCCGGCGAGTGATCTCGGTCAGCGTAGTCTCGGTGACAGACATGGTGAACATCTTATGTAGACGCAGTCAAACGTTCAGTTCCGTATGCGTTGACGCAAGAGTGCCGCAGTCGCGTGATGCAAAGTCGGCATGCGAACGCAAAATGCCCTCGCGCAGCCCCGTGCTCGCACGCCAGCCGAGCGCAGCGATACGGCTCACATCGAGCAGCTTTTGCGGCGTGCCGTCGGGCTTGCTGCTGTCGAACACGATGCGGCCATCGAAGCCGATGGCTTGCATCACGGTCTCGGCCAGTTCGCGGATCGCCACGTCTTCGCCGGTGCCGATGTTGACCAGCGGGCCGTCGTAGCCGGTTTCCATCAGGTGCACGACGGCATCGGCCAGATCATCGACAAACAAGAACTCGCGCCGTGGCGTGCCGGTGCCCCACACCACGAGTTCGTGGTCGCCGCGGGCCTTGGCTTCATGCACCTTGCGGATAAGCGCAGGGAGCACGTGGCTGGTGGCCAGGTCGTAGTTGTCGTTGAGGCCGTACAGGTTGGTCGGCATCGCGCTGATGTATTGCCGGCCATGCTGCCGGTTGTAGCTTTCGCAGAGCTTGATGCCGGCGATCTTGGCAATCGCGTAGGGCTCGTTGGTGGGCTCCAGCGGCCCGGTGAGCAGGTAGTCTTCGCGGATCGGCTGCGGGCAGTCTCGCGGGTAAATGCAGCTGGAGCCGAGCAGCATCAGGCACTGCACGCCGTTCATGTGCGCGCCATGAATCAGGTTGGCTTCGATCATCAGGTTTTGATAGATGAAGTCGGCCCGGTATTGGTTGTTGGCCTGAATGCCGCCGACCTTGGCGGCGGCGATAAAGATGTAGTCGAGAGGCTGCGACGCGAGAAATTCGTTGACGGCGCGCTGGTCGAGCAAATCGAGTTCAGCGTGCGTGCGCGTCACGATCTGCTCGAAGCCGAGCGCGTTGAGCCGCCGCACGATGGCCGAGCCGACCATGCCTCGGTGGCCGGCGACGAAGATGCTCGCATCTCGCTTCACGTCGTGCCCTTTGCTTGTGCGGCCAGTTCTTCGCGCAGCGTCACGATCTGGTATTTCAACATCTCGTACTCGCGCTCTTTGCGGACGAGAAACGACTGGGTGAGTTGCATGCGCTCGCGCACGCCCTGTGGCGTGAGCACATACAGGTAGCCGAGCTTGCGGTCACTGCGC
>JAYUWC010000002.1:0-2652 GCA_043753755.1 Rhizobacter sp. | reverse complement strand
ACACGAAGCCCGGGATCAGCATCGTGTTGGCATTGGTGCGGCCGATCACGAAGCCGTGGATCGCGTCGGTGCTGGTGCCCCGAAACGTCACCGGCATCCCGGCCGGCACGACGATGCACTGCGGCTCGAACGAATACTGCTGCGCGATGAGCCGCACCGTTACCTTGCCGTCGTCACCCAGCGCGGTGCCGAGGTTGGTCTCGACGAACTCGCCGCGCAGGTGCACGGTCGTCACGTCGATGGTCTCGACCCGCGAGGGCGGCATCGCTGCCCAGTGCAGGCCGGTGAACACCATCATCGCGACCAGCAGGGCCATCAGGGCCAGCACGATGAGGCCCCAGCGCCGCTCGGCGGCGATTGCGACCGCTTCGGACGCGTGGCCCGCGCTGTCGATCGGGATCGGGGTCGGGGTCGGCGTGCTTGTGCTCACTGCATCACCCCCCGCGGCAGGTAGGCGAAGAAGTAGAACGCGAGGTAGAGCGCCATGACGATGGCCGTTGCCACACCGGCAACGGCGAACGCGCCCGACGGCCCACGTTGCACGATCTCATCGACTCGTACGTCGTTCGCTGGCCCGTCATCTGGGCTCGAGGCCTGACTGTCGTTGCTCATTCGGGCACCAGTTTGCGCAAATCGTTGACCTGCGCCGACGTCACCGGCGTGCCGTTGTTCTGCCACGCGACGCGGATGTAGGTGACCACCGCCGAGACCTGCTCGTCGTTCAGCAGTTGCGAGAACGGCGGCATGCCGTGCGGACGCGGGTTCTTGCGCGTGCCCGGCGCGTAGCCGCCGTTGAGCACCATGCGGATGGAATTCACCGGCGTCGACATCGTGATCGACGGGTTGCCGGCGAGCGGCGGATAAGCAGGTGTCTGGCCCTTGCCGTCATCGCCGTGGCACACCGCGCATTGCACGCCGTAGACCTTGCGGCCGAGTTCGAGCGTCGTCGGATTCACGAGCCGGGCCTGGCCTGTCGGCAGCGGTTCGGTATCACGCGGCGGCAGCGCCTTGAGGTAGACCGCCATCGCATGCGCGTCTTCGTCGGTCAGGTATTGCAGGCTGTTGTAGACCACCTCGGCCATCGGCCCGTAAACGGCGCCGCGATGCGAAGTGCCGACCTGCAGCAAGTCGGCGATGTCTTTCACATCCCACGTGCCGAGCCCGGTTTCACGGTTGGCGGTGAGCGACGGTGCGAACCAGTTTTGATTCGGGATCATCCCGCCCTCGAACGCTTTCGATTCGCTCGAACCGCCGAGCGCGTTGATGGCGGTGTGGCACATCGCGCAATGGCCGAGGCCTTCAACGAGATAGGCGCCGCGGTTCCACTCGGCGGTCTGCTTCGGCTGGCTGACGTATTCGCCAGGCTTGAAGTAGAGGGTGCGCCAGCCGATCAGCAGGTCGCGCTGGTTGAACGGAAAGCTCAGCGCATGCGGGCGATTCGCCAACTTCACCGGCGCCACCGACATCAGGTAAGAAAAGATCGCGTCCGAGTCGCTGCGGGTGACCTGGGTGTACGAGGCGAACGGCATCACCGGGTACATCAAGGTGCCGTCGCGTGAGACGCCGGTGTGCATCATTCGGTAGAACTCGTCGGCACTCCAGCGCCCGATGCCGGTCTCGTCGTCGGGTGTGATGTTGGGAACGTAGAAGCTGCCGAAGGGCGTGGCCATTGCGCGGCCCCCCGCGAAGGGCTTGCCGTTAGGCTGGCTATGGCAGGCCACGCAGTCACCCGCGCGGGCGAGGTACTCGCCGCGCGCGATGGTTTGCGATGTGGCGCTGAGCGCGGTCTGATCGGCCCGCGGGGGCAGCGAGCCTGGGTGGTTGAAGTACACCACGAGCAGCGCGGCCAGCACCACAACGGTCGCGATGCCCAAACCGATCAACAGGCGTGAAGCCGAACGTGAGCGCACGGGCGGAGCGCTCACCGCTGGCTACCGCAGGCGAGTGGCATGCGCACGAGATTCGATGATTCCGGTGCTGCGCCTTTCGGCGCCTCTTGCTGCGACAGCCAGGCCGCGACCGCGACGATGTCGGTCTCCGACAGCCGGCCCGCGATTCGCTTCATGCAGTCGGGCTCCAACGCGTGGCGCTCGCCGACACGCCAGCGCGTCAGCTGCGCCACGATGTAGGTCTGGCGCAAGCCGACAAGGCCGGGGATGCCGGGCTCCATGCCCGTCAAGCCCTTGCCGTGGCAGGCGATGCACGCCGGGATGACCCGAGCCGGGTCGCCCGCGTTGACGAGCGCCTGCCCGCGGGCGAGTGCGTCCGTATCGGTGCTGACGGCCTCACGTGGCGCGAATGCCGGCTCTTGTTTCGCAAAGTGCGCGGCGATCTCGTGCAGGTAACTGTCGGGCAGGTAGGCGACGAGGTAGTTCATCGGCGCGTATTGCCGCGTGCCATCGCGAAAGGCCGCCAGCTGGTTGTAAAGGTAGCCGGCCGGCTTGCCTGCGATGCGCGGATAGACACCACCCAGCGTGCCCTGACCCTTCTGGCCGTGGCAGGTGACGCAACCTTGGACACGCGCTTCGATCGAGTCGACCTGCTTGAACGCCGGGACAGCTTCGGTCTGTGCGGAAGTGGCTGCGCAGGTCAGCGAAAGAGCGGTGGCAACCGCCGCCCGGCGCCCAGTCGAAGCAAAAGTCGCTCGTGCTC
>JAYUWC010000001.1:0-8157 GCA_043753755.1 Rhizobacter sp. | reverse complement strand
CCGGCGCCATTGCGGCCGACAAGGCCGATCTTCTCGCCGGGTTGCAGCGTGACGCTGGTATCTGCGAGCACGACCTTAGCGCCGCGGCGCAGCGTGATGTTCTTGAGCACAATCATGAGATCAACGATCCGGGAAATTGAATGAGACAAACGAGAGGCGGAGCGAGATGAGCAGCGACAAGAAAACTGCGCCGATTCGTGGCATCACGACCAAGCTGCTGCACGCCGATCGCCGCGGCGGTGTCGAGCATGGGGCCACGCACAAGCCGATCCATGTGGCCACGGCGTTCGGCTACGAGCGCGCGGCCGATCTGATCGCGGTTTTTCAGGGCGAGCAGAGCGGCCATGTGTATGCGCGCCAAGGTAACCCGACGACTGCCGCGCTCGAGCAGAAGATCACTGCGCTCGAGGATGGCACCGGCACGCTGTGCTTCGCCACCGGCATGGCGGCGATCGCCGCAGTGATGTGGGGCCTGCTCAAACGCGGCGACCACTTGGTCGCGAGCGGTTTTCTTTTCGGCACCACCGTGAGCCTGCTGCAGACGCTGGAAGCGATCGGCTGCGAGGTGACGTTGGTCGATGCGACCGAGGCATCGCAAGTCGAGCGCGCGCTGAGGCCCGCGACACGGCTGGTGTTCGTTGAGACCATCGCCAACCCACGCACCCAGGTCGCCGATCTCGAGGGCATCGGTGTGCTCTGCGCCGCGCGTGGTGTGCTGTTCGTCGTCGACAACACGATGACCGGGCCGTGCTTGTTCAAGCCGAAGAACGTGGGCGCCGGCCTGGTCGTCAACTCCCTCACCAAATCGATTGGTGGCCACGGCAATGCACTCGGTGGCGCCGTGACCGACACCGGCCGATTTGACTGGGCGATGCACCCCAACATCCTGCCGGCGTATCGACGGGGCACGAGCGCAGCGTGGGGCCTGCTGCAGTTGCGCAAGAAGGGCCTGCGCGACATGGGAGCCACGCTCACGGCCGACTCGGCGCACCGCATCGCGACCGGCGCCGAGACGCTCGAGCTGCGGGTAGAGCGCACGTGCGAAAACGCGCTGTTGCTGGCGGGCTGGTTGCAAGACCGACCGGAGGTGCGCACGGTTCATTACCCGGGCCTCGCCGGGCATCCGCAGCACGTTCGGGCGCGCCAGCACTTCGCGGCGTTCGGGGCGATGCTCAGCTTCGAGTTGCGCGAAAGCGTCGACATGCTGGGTTTTCTGGACGCGCTGCAAATCGTGATTCTTTCGAGCCATCTCGGCGACAACCGCACGCTCGCCATTCCGGTCGCGCAGACCATCTTCTGGGAGATAGGCGCCGAGAAGCGAGCCGCAATGGGCATCGCCGATACCTTGATCCGCTTGGCGGTCGGCATCGAAGACATCGACGACCTGCGTGACGACCTCTCGCAGGCATTCAACGTCGGTGCGGCGCGCGCGCCGGGCTGAGCGCAGCTGCGGGTTCATCCGGGCCAGCGGTAGGCGGCCAGCACATCGCGCGCGACCATCAGCACCTGGTCGTCGCCGGCGCTGGTCTCCAACCATGCGACCTCCAGGCGCCGAAACGCGTGCTCGAAGTGCGCGCGCTCGTTGCCGATCTCGAGCACGAGCACGGCGTCTGGTGCCATGTGCCCGGCGGCGTCGCGCAAAATTTTGCGGATCAACGTCATGCCGTCGTCACCACCTGCCAGCGCCAGCGCCGGCTCGGCACGGTACTCGGCCGGCAGCGCCTGCATGCTCTGCGTGTTGACGTAGGGCGGGTTGCAAAGAATCAGGTCGTAGGGCCCGCGCACGGCCTTCAGCAGGTCGGACTCGATCAGCGTAATGCGTTGACCCAGTGCGTGTTTGTCGACATTGATGCGCGCCACGGCGAGTGCATCGGTCGACACATCGGCTGCATCGATCACGACTTCGGGGTAGGCCATTGCCGCGATCACCGCCAGGCTGCCGTTGCCGGTGCAGAGGTCGAGCACGCGATGGGTCTTGTCGCTGAGCCAGGCGTCGAGCGTGCCCGTGCCTTCGCCATCGGCGAGCAGCTCGGCGATGAACGAACGCGGGACGATGGTCCGCTCGTCGACATAGAACGGCACGTTCTGCAGCCACGCTTCATGGGTCAGATAGGCCGCGGGCTGGCGGGTCTCGATGCGCTGGGCGATCAGGGCTTCGGCCTTAGTTTGAGCGTCGGCGCCGACTTCGCTGCCGGCCTTGGCCTCGAGCGCATCCATCGCGAGGCCGAGCGACCACAGCACCAGCCAGGCCGCTTCGTCGAACGCATTGCCGGTGCCGTGCCCAAACGAAACGCCCGCCTGTTTGAGGCGGGCGCTCTGCGCGGTGATGAGGTCGATGAGGGTCATGTGAGCAAACGACGCAAGGTGTCGCGGTAAATGTTTTTCAATGGGTCGAGGCTGGCCACGGCGACCCGCTCGTCGATCTTGTGGATGGTGGCGTTGAGCGGCCCGAACTCGACCACCTGCGGGCAGATCTTGGCGATGAAGCGGCCGTCGGAGGTGCCGCCGGTGGTCGAGAGTTCGGTCGCGAGACCGGTCTCGCTTTCGATCGCCGCCGAAATCGCTTGGCTCAACTCGCCGATCGGGGTGAGAAAGGGCTCGCCGCCAAGCGTCCACACGAGTTCGTATTTTAGGCAGTGACGATCGAGCACTTCATGCATCCGGGCCTTGAGCGACTCGGGGCTGGACTCGGTCGAAAAACGAAAGTTGAAGTCGACCACCGCCTCGCCAGGGATGACGTTGCCCACGCCGGTGCCGGCATGCAGGTTCGAGACTTGCCAACTCGTCGGTGGAAAGTAGGCGTTGCCGCCGTCCCAACGCACCGCGACCAACTCGGCAAGCGCCGGCGCAAGGTCGTGGATCGGGTTTTTCGCCAAGTGCGGGTAAGCGATGTGACCTTGCACGCCGATGACTCGAAGCCGGCCCGAGAGCGTGCCGCGGCGCCCGTTTTTGATCATGTCACCGAGCTGATCGACTGATGTAGGTTCGCCGACGATGCAGTAGTCGACACGCTCATTGCGCGCAGTGAGCCACTCGCAGACCCTGACCGTGCCGTCTACGGCCGGGCCTTCTTCGTCGCTGGTCAGCAAGAAGGCGATCGAACCTGCGGGGTCGGGCACCGCGGCTACAAATTCTTCGACCGCCACCACCATCGCGGCGAGTGAGGTCTTCATGTCGGCTGCGCCGCGACCGTAGAGCTGGCCGCCGCGATGCGTGGGCACGAAGGGGTCGCTGCTCCAGGCAGCCAGCGGCCCGGTCGGCACCACGTCGGTGTGGCCGGCGAAGGCCAGCAGTTTGCCGGCCCGGGCGTCGCGCCCGCGGCGCACTGCCCAAAGGTTGGTCACTTTCGCCGTCTCGGGCCCGTCTCGAGGCCCGAATGCCAGCGTGTGGCACTCGAAGCCGAGCGGCGAAAGGCGCTCGCGGATGATGGCTTGGCAACCACCGTCGTCGGGCGTGACCGAGCGACGCGAGATCAGTTGCTCGGTAAGTGCCAGCGTCTTCGACATCGACAAGCCGCCGCGCCGGTCAGAAGCGGCGCAGGCTGGCCGCGGTGGTCGACATCGGCTCG
Source organism: Rhizobacter sp. (assembly GCA_043753755.1). Lineage (GTDB taxonomy): Bacteria > Pseudomonadota > Gammaproteobacteria > Burkholderiales > Burkholderiaceae_C > LMDS01. The sequence continues at coordinate 4,589 of JAYUWC010000001.1, read as the reverse complement.
GGGCGAACCTCGAGCGTGACATCGGTGAAGCTCGGCTGGTCGTCTTGCTCCTCGCGCTTGGTGCTGATGCGCGACACCGGCGCCATGTCGTTCTGCAGCCGCCACATCAGATTGGTCGGTGAGTCGGCGAAGGCCAGGCCCTCGTCGCGTGAAATCAGGCCGGCGTTGATCAGGCGGGCAAGATCTTGCTCGAAAGTTTGCGAGCCTTCGGCCATCGACTTTTCCATCGCTTCTTTGACCCCCGAGAAGTCGCCCTTCTCGATCAACTCGGAGACCAGCTTGGAGTTGAGCATCACCTCGACCGCCGGCACCCGGCCGCCCGCGGTCGCGCGCATCAGCCGCTGCGAGACGATCGACTTCAAGCCGGCGGCCAGGTCGGCCAGCAGCGCAGGCCGGGCCTCGGGTGCATAGAACGACAGGATGCGGCCGAGTGCGTGGTAGCTGTTGTTGGCGTGCAGGGTCGAAAGCACGAGGTGGCCCGAAAGCGCATACGAGATCGCCGCGGTCATGGTCTCGCGGTCGCGAATCTCACCGATCAGGATGCAATCGGGCGCCTGCCGCAACGCGTTTTTCAGGCCGATGTTGAGCGACTGCGTATCGCGGCCCACCTCGCGCTGGTTGACCACCGACTTCTTGTTGTTGAACAAAAACTCGATCGGGTCTTCGATCGTCAGGATGTGGCCTGCGAGCTGCTGGTTGCGTTGCTCGAGCATGGCCGCAAGCGTCGTGCTCTTGCCGGCGCCGGTCGCGCCGACCATCAGGATGAGGCCACGCTTTTCGAGAATCATCGTGTTCAAGATCGTCGGCACGTTGAGGCTCTCGAGCGTCGGGATCACGAACGGGATGCAACGAAACACTGCGGCGATCGTTCCGCGCTGCTTGAAGGCGCTAAGGCGAAAGCTGCCGACGCCCGCGATGCCGACACCCACGTTGAGCTCACCGGTGTCGTCGAGTTCTTCGAGCTGCGTGGGCGTCAACAACTCGGCCAACAACTGGCGCGGTTGCATGTGGGTAAGCGGCTGGTCGCTGAGCTGCAGCAACTGGCCGTTGATCTTGATCAGGATCGGCGAACTCGCCGAGAGGTAGACGTCGGAGGCCCCCTTCTCGGACATCAGCCGCAGCACACGTTCCATGTTTCCGCCGCTCATGAGCTTCCTTTCAGACTGAGTAACGATCGATCATTTCACGCTTCTGGCAACGGCAGTGCCGAGGGGCGCCACTGCAGCCGTGATCAGCTGCGCAGCAGGTCGTTAATGCTGGTCTTGGCACGCGTCTGCGCGTCTACACGTTTGACGATGACCGCGCAGTTGAGGTTGTACTTGCCGCCGTCTTTGGGCAGGCTGCCGGCTACCACGACCGAGCCCGAGGGCACGCGGCCGTAAGTGATTTCGCCGGTGGCACGGTCGTAGATCGGCGTGCTCTGGCTGATGAACACGCCCATCGACAAGACCGAGTTTTCTTCGACGATCACGCCCTCGACGACCTCGCTGCGCGCGCCGATGAAGCAGTTGTCTTCGATGATGGTCGGGTTGGCCTGCAGTGGCTCGAGCACGCCGCCGATGCCGACCCCGCCGCTCAGGTGAACGTTTTTGCCGATCTGTGCGCAGGAGCCCACAGTGGCCCAGGTGTCGACCATCGTGCCCTCGTCGACATAAGCGCCGATGTTCACGAAGCTCGGCATCAACACCACGTTCTTCGCGACATAACAGCCGCGCCGCGCCACGGCCGGCGGCACGACCCGCACGCCGGTGGCGCGCATCTCGTCTTCGCTCAGGTGTGCGAATTTGGTTTGCACCTTGTCGAAAAAGCCGAGGTCGCCGGCGTGCATCAGCTTGTTGTCGTTCAGGCGAAAGCTCAGCAGCACCGCCTTTTTGACCCACTGGTTGACGGTCCACTGGCCAACACCCTGACGCTCGGCAACTCGCAGGCGACCGCCGTTCATCTCGGCGATCACATGCTCGACTGCCTGGTAGATCTCGGGGCTGTTGGTCGCGTTGATCGACGCGCGGCTTTCCCAGGCGAGGTCGATCAAGTTTTGCAATTCGTGCGGGCTGGCAGATGTCATGGGCGGCTTCTTTGGGATTGAACGAAAGAGACGATGCGGTGGGCGGCTTCGACGCATTCATCGACCTCGGCGACCAGTGCCAGGCGGATGCGGCCGGCGCCAGGGTTGACGCCGTTTGCCTCTCGCGCAAGCAGGCTGCCGGGCAGCACCGCGACATTGTATTGAGCGAGCAGACCCAGCGCGAACGCAACATCGTCGCCGCCAGGCGCAAGTGCCGAGACGTCGGCCCAGAGGTAGAAGCCCGCATCGGGCAACGCGACCGGCATGACCTCGGCCAGGAGCGGCGTGATCTGGGCGAACTTTGCGCGGTATTTGTCGCGGTTGGCCGCCACGTGGGCTTCATCGTTCCAGGCCGCGACGCTGGCGCGCTGCACCACCGGCCCCATCGCGCTGCCGTGGTAAGTGCGGTAGAGCAGAAACTGCTTCAGGATCTGCGCGTCGCCAGCGACGAAGCCCGAGCGCATGCCGGGTACGTTCGAGCGCTTCGATAGGCTGGTGAACGCGATCAGGCGGTCGAAGCTGCGGCCGAGCCGTTGCGCCGCCTCTAGCGAGCCGAGCGGCGGCTCATCACGAAAGTAGATCTCCGAGTAGCACTCGTCGGAGGCGATGACGAAGCCGTGGCGCTCGCTCAGCTCGAACAGATATTGCCAATCGGTCAGCGGCATTACCGTGCCGGTCGGGTTGCCGGGCGAGCAGACGTAAAGCAATTGCGTGCGGGCCCAGGTTTCTTCGCTGACGCTGGCCCAGTCAACGGCGAAATTGCGCGACGATTCACTGTTGACGAATGCGACCTCGGCTCCTGCGAGGAGCGCCGCACCTTCGTAGATTTGGTAGAACGGATTGGGGCAGACCACGGTTGCCCTCGGTCGCGACGGGTCGATCACGGTCTGGGCCAACGCGAACAGCGCCTCGCGCGAGCCGCCGACCGGCAGCACCTGCGTCAGGGGGTCGACTCGAACGCTGTAGCGCCGCATGACCCAAGACGCGATCGCCTCTCGCAGCGCCGGCTCGCCGCCAGTGGCGGGGTAGCTCGCAAGCCCGCCGAGGTTGTCACAAATGGCCCGTTTGATGAGTTCGGGCGTGACGTGTCGCGGCTCGCCGATGCCCAGCGCGATCGGCTTGAGCGCCGGGTTGGGCGTCAAGTTTTTGGTCAACGCACGCAAGCGCTCGAACGGGTAGGGGAGCAGGCGCGACAACAACGGATTCATGAGCGAAGTATCGATGACGAGTCTTTTTTAAAAAAATGGAGATTTCTGGTGCGTACCGATGGCGGAGTAAGAGACGGACTACGCCCGCACCCGCACGGTGCGCCTGTCGACGCGCTCTTCAGACGCTGGCCGCGCGGGGGTTCCCCAAGTAGCCTCCGGCGGGCCCGAAGGTTGCAATGGTCGTAGCGACCCGCCCTTAATCCCTTTCGCCGGACTGCCGCCATGTTTATCAAGATCGGTTTCGACATCGAGCTCAATATCGCCTCGCCAATGGCGCTTATTTACCTGCTGCGCGTGCATCCGTCGCGTCGCGACAACTTGTTGCAACCGGAGGTCATCGAGGTCAGCCCATGGCAGCAGGTGGACGAATATCTCGACGTGTTCGGCAACCAGTGCGGGCGCGTCAATGCACCCGCGGGCACGAGCAGCGTGCGCTTTCGCAGCGAATCGGTGATCCGGGACTCGGGCCTTCCCGACCCGATCAATTTTTACGCTTGGCAGCACGACCCAACCGCGCTGCCGCCGGCGACGTTGCAGTTTTTGTTGCCCAGCCGCTACTGCGAAGTCGACAGCGAGTTGCTTCAGTTCGCGTGGAACCGCTTCGGCCAAACGCCCCTGGGTTGGTCGCGAGTGCAGGCCATCTGCGACTTCGTGCACCATCACATCCGCTTCGACTACAACGCCGCGCGGGCCACACGCACTGCCGTCGAGGGCTATCGTGAGCAGGTCGGCGTGTGCCGCGACTACACGCACCTGGCAGTCACGCTTTGCCGCTGCATGAACATCCCGGCGCGTTACTGCACCGGCTACCTGGGGGATATCGGTATCCCGCCGGTACGTTTCCCGATGGATTTCAGCGCCTGGTTCGAGGTCTTTCTGGGTGATGGATGGCACACCTTCGATGCCCGCCACAACACGCCTCGGATTGGGCGCGTCGTCATGGCGCGCGGCCGCGATGCGGGTGATGTGCCGATCACGATGGCTTTCGGTCAGAACTCACTCGCGCGCTTCGACGTCATCACCCATGAGGTCGACGCGCGGGGCAACGCCGTTTGACGCTCAAGCTCTGAGCAACCCGCTCTCGGCCGCGTGTTGCGGTAATTCGACCACCGGCTGCGGCTTCCAGCCTTTCTTGCGGTGCTCGGCAGTGACGTTGGTGTAGATGCCGCCGCGCACAAACCACTTGGCGGTGATGCGCACGAACCGCGGGTGAGTCGCTCGCACGATGTCGTCGACGATGTCGTTGGTCACCTTCTCGTGAAACGCACCTGCGTCGCGGTAGCTCCACATGTACATCTTCAGGCTCTTTAATTCGA